>JAICIN010000008.1 GCA_025924375.1 Dermatophilaceae bacterium
GGCTCGTCGAGACCGAGGAGGTCAGTGGTGCTGGCAACCCTGCGTGAGGTGCTCGCGCCCGCGGAGGCGCAGGGCCGGGGCGTGGGCGCCTTCAACGTCATCCAGCTCGAGCACGCCGAGGCGCTCGTCGCCGCCGCGGAGCGCACCGGCCTGCCCGTGGTGCTGCAGGTGAGCGAGAACGCCGTGCGCTACCACGGCTCGCTGGCCCCCGTGGCCGCCGCCACCCGGGTCCTCGCCGAGGCCGCCGCCGTGCCGGTCGTGCTGCACCTCGACCACGCGGTGAGCGAGCCGCTCGTCGACGAGGCGCTGGCGCTGGGCTTCACGTCGGTGATGTTCGACGGGTCGACGCTCGACGACGTCGCCAACCACGAGCGCACCCGGGCCGTCGTCGAGCGCTGCCACGCGGCCGGGGTCAGCGTCGAGGCGGAGCTGGGGGAGATCGGGGGCAAGGACGGTGTGCACGCACCGGGCGTGCGGACCGACCCGGCCGAGGCCGCCCACTTCGTCGCCGACACGGGGGTCGACGCCCTCGCCGTGGCCGTCGGGTCGTCACACGCGATGACGGAGCGGACGGCCGCCCTCGACCTCGTCCTCGTCACGCGGATCCGCGCGCAGGTGGCCGTGCCGCTGGTGCTCCACGGGTCGTCGGGCGTCCCGGACGCCGACCTCGTCGCGGCGGTCCGGGCCGGCATGACGAAGGTCAACATCGCGACCCACCTCAACAAGGTCTTCACCGAGGCGGTGCGTGGCTGGCTCGAGGAGCATCCCGGTGGCGTCGACACCCGCGGCTACCTCGGCGCCGGCCGGTCGGCGCTCGAGGACGAGGCGGCGCGGCTGCTCGAGCTGCTCGCCCTCCGCTGATGGCGCGACGAGCGGGGAGCCCGGCGCGCTGGTCAGAACAGCCGGGTCGTGGTGTCGTCGATGCCCTTGAGCGCGTCGTAGTCGAGGGTGACGCACCGTATGCCGCGGTCCTCGGCCAGCGTGCGGGCCTGGGGCTTGATGACCTGGGCGGCGAACACCCCGCTGACGGGCGCGAGGTGCGGGTCGCGGTTCATGAGCTCGAGGTAGCGGGTGAGCTGCTCGACGCCGTCGATCTCGCCGCGCCGCTTGATCTCCACGGCGACGCTCGCGCCGACGGCGTCCCTGCAGAGGATGTCGACGGGGCCGATGGCGGTCATGTACTCGCGCCGGACCAGGGTGTAGCCGTCGCCGAGGGTGTGGATGTGCTCGGCCAGCAGGCGCTGGAGGTGGGCCTCGACCCCGTCCTTCACCAGGCCGGGGTCGACCCCCAGCTCGTGGGCGACGTCGTGGTGGACCTCGTGGATGCGGACCCGGAGGCGGTCCTCGGACTTGCCGTGCTGGACCTGCCAGACCGCGATGACGCCGTCAGCCGCCTCCGCGTCGTCCGGCTCGAGCTCGGCCATGGCGCACGGTGGCGACATCCAGTTGAGCGGCTTGTAGGAGCCGCCGTCGCTGTGGACGAGCACGGAGCCGTCGGCCTTGACCACGAGGAGCCGGCGGGCGAGGGGGAGGTGTGCCGAGAGCCGGCCGTCGTAGTCCACCGAGCATGTCGCAATCACCAGCCGCACGAGGGCCAACCCTAACCCGGGCGGAGGAGGACCTCGCTTGAGAGCCGGGCGCCAGGTACTTAGCATGGGTCAAACAACGACTCGTGAGGGGCGCACGGACATGGCGAGGACCGAGCAGGCCGACGACCGGGGGCGGCACGGGAGAGCGCCTGACGCCGGGTCACGGCACTACGGCTGGGTCGTCCTCTCGAACACCACGCTGGGCATGCTCATGGCGACGGTGAACTCCTCGATCCTGCTCATCGCGCTGCCCGACATCTTCCGCGGACTCGGGGTCGACCCGCTCGACCCCGGCAACTCGAGCCTGCTGCTCTGGCTCATGATGGGCTACCTCGTCGTGACGGCGGTGCTCGTCGTCAGCTTCGGCCGGCTCGGCGACATGTTCGGCCGGGTGCGGATGTACAACGCCGGCTTCGCCGTCTTCACCATCTTCTCGGTGCTGCTCAGCGTGACGTGGATGAGCGGCACGGCGGGTGTCTGGTGGATCATCGTCATGCGGGTCCTCCAGGGCGTGGGCGGGGCCCTGCTCATGGCGAACTCCAACGCCATCATCACCGACGCGTTCCCGCCCGACCGTCGCGGTCTCGCCCTCGGCCTGAACCAGGTCGCCGGCATCGCCGGGTCGTTCCTCGGCCTGGTCATCGGCGGCCTGCTCGCGCCGATCGAGTGGCGGCTCGTCTTCCTCGTCTCCGTGCCGTTCGGGGTCTTCGGCACCTGGTGGGCCTACCGCCGGCTGCGCGACACGGGGCTGCGGCACAGGGCCCGGATGGACTGGTGGGGCAACGTCACCTTCGCCGTGGGGCTCATCGCGGTGCTCGTCGGCATCACCTACGGCATCCAGCCCTACCACGGGCGGACCATGGGCTGGACCAACCCGTTCGTGCTGGCGGCCCTCCTCGGCGGCGCCGCCGTGCTCGTCGCGTTCTGCCTGGTCGAGACGAGGGCGGAAGAGCCGATGTTCCACCTCGGGCTCTTCCGCATCCGCGCGTTCAGCGCCGGCAACCTCGCCAGCCTCATGTCCGGCCTCGGCCGCGGCGGGCTGATGTTCGTCCTCATCATCTGGCTCCAGGGCATCTGGCTGCCGCGCCACGGCTACGACTTCGCCTCGACGCCGCTGTGGGCGGGCATCTTCATGCTGCCCCTGACGGTGGGGTTCCTCGTGGCCGGGCCGCTCTCCGGCTGGCTCTCGGACCGCTACGGCGCGCGGCCCTTCGCCACGGGCGGGATGCTCATCGCGGCCCTGGGCTTCGTCTGGCTCGTCCTGCTGCCGGTGAACTTCGGCTACCTCGAGTTCTCCCTCGCCCTGCTCGTCAACGGCATCGGGATGGGGCTGTTCGCCTCACCGAACCGCGCCGGCATCATGAACAGCCTCCCCGCCGCTCAGCGGGGGGTCGGCGCCGGGATGAGCACGACCTTCCAGAACACCGCGATGGTGCTCTCGATCGGCATCTTCTTCTCGCTCATGATCACGGGCCTCGCGGCGTCGCTCCCGCAGACCATGGCCGCCGGGCTGACGGCCCACGGGGTCCCGGCCGCCGCGGCGCACCGCGTCGCGGCGCTTCCCCCGGTCGCGGTGCTCTTCGCCTCGCTCCTGGGCTACAACCCGGTGCAGTCGCTCCTCGGGCCGGGCATCCTGGACCACCTGCCGGCTGCCGATGTCCACTACCTCACCGGCCGCAGCTTCTTCCCGACGCTCATCTCCGGGCCGTTCGCGAGCGGACTGGCCGTGGCCTTCGGGTTCGCCATCGCCGCCTGCCTGGTCGCCGCGGTCGCCTCCTGGCTGCGAGGTGGCCGTTACGTCCACGTCGACGAGCCGGTCGAGCCCGCGCCCGCCGAGGGGGTGTCGGCGTGACGGACCCGGCCCCCGCCCCCCACCCCACCCCCACCGCCACGCCCGCGCTCGCCGCCGAGCTGCGGACGCTGGTCAACCGGCTCGCCCACCACCTGCGCACCCCCGGCCTGCGCCACGGCATCACCCCGACCCGGCTGGCGGCGCTGGCCGCCCTCTCGCGCCACGGGCCCGTGCGCGCCGGCGACCTCGCGTCGACCCTGGGGATCACCCCTGCCAGCACCACCCGACTCGTCGACGTGCTCGTCGAGAGCGGGTGGGTGGGGCGCAGCCGCGACCCCGGCGACCAGCGCGCGAGCCTGCTCGCGCTCACCGACGCCGGCACCGCCCGCCTCGAGGCGCTGCGCACCGAGGGAGCCGCGACGCTCGCCCACGAGATCGAGCGCCTGTCGACGGAGGAGCGCGCGGCCCTCGCCGACGCGCTCCCCGTCCTGCGGCTGCTCGCCGACCGCTACCTCGACGCCCCCGCCCACCCCGCTGCCCATCCCCGAGGAGCGCTGCGATGAGAGATGCCTTCGAGTCCGGGACGATGAGCCTCACCGGCCATGGTGGTGACCAGATCGAGGCGTATGCCGCGCTGCCGGCCGAGGGCGCCGGTCGCGGTGGCGTCGTGGTGATCCACCACATGCCGGGCTTCGACGAGGCCACCAAGGAGATCACCCGCAAGCTGGGCTCGTGGGGCTTCGCCGCGGTCTGCCCGAACCTCCACCACCGGGAGGGCCCCGGCGCCGCGCCGGACGACGCGGCGGCCGCCAGCCGGGCGGCGGGAGGGGTGCCCGACGACCGGCTCGTCGGGGACGTCGCCGCGGCGGTCGAGCACCTCCGCGGCCTGCCGGGCGCCGGCGGCCGGGTGGCCACCATCGGCTTCTGCTCCGGTGGCCGCCAGAGCGTCCTGGCCGCGGCAGCGCTCGACGTCGACGCGGCGGTGGACTGCTACGGCGCCTTCGTGCTCGAGCCGCCACCCAGGGACCGGGGGCTCGCGGTCGGGCCGATCCGTGACCGGCTCCGCGACCTCAGGTGCCCGGTGCTCGGCCTCTTCGGTGCGGAGGACAGGTACCCCTCGCCCGAGGAGGTCGCCGAGCTCGACCGGGTCCTCACCGATCAGGGCACGCCGCACGAGTTCCACTCCTTCGAGGGAGCCGGCCACGCCTTCTTCGCCGTGGACCGTCCGAGCTACCGGGTCGAGGCGGCGGTCGAGGGGTGGCGCCTCGTCCGCGCGTTCCTGGGCCGCCACCTCGCGCCGGTCCCCGGAAGCGGAGGCTGAGCCGGTGTGCACCTACACGACCGAGCGCCTCCGGGTCGCCGGCAGCGGGAAGGGCCCGGGCGAGTGGCTGCGGCTGCGCACGGCCACCGTCTACGTCGACCACCCCGTCCACGCCATGGCGGGCCACACCGTCAACGTCGACCTCGCAGACCCCGACCGCGGCCCCGCCGCACGGGTCGCGCTCGAGCTCACCGCCGGGTCGGCCCTCGACCTCGTCGACGCCATCCTCGACGCGCTCGCCGGCGTGCCCGCTGAGGTCGTCGACCTCGACCCCGGCCGCATGGAGGGCCTCCGCGCGGCCCGGCGCGGGACCCGGCCGGCCGTGGGCGGTCCCTGAGCGCGGGCCCACCCGGCCGCCGGCGGCACGCGAACCAGGAGCCGATTGCGCCGCCCCACCGCACGACGCACACTCGTCAGTGAGGTGAGTGGCGTGCCGCACGGACTGGGGTTGTTGGGTCGGGTCCGTCCGCGCCTGCTCCGGCTCGCCTTCCGCCGCCCCCGCCGGGAGCCGCTCCCGCCGATCCTCCTGGCGCTCGAGCTGCGCCGGATGGGCGAGGAGGTCCGGCGCGTGGAGGCGGGCGACGAGCCGTCCAAGGCGGAGCGCCTCGCCGCCCGCCGGCTGGCCTACGACCAGGTCCTGCGCGACTACTGCCGCAGCGTCGGCATCCCCGCGCCGCCGGGCATCGGCTCGCTCACCGCGGAGCAGCGGTTCGCCGTCGAGCGCGACCTCATCTCGGCCGGCCACGACTGGTAGCACCGGGTGGTGACCGTCACGCCGCCCGGCCCTCCCCTCGGCACACCGGCTCTGCAAGACTCGCCCGCATGGCTCGGGAGTTCAGCACGGTCGGCGTCATCGGACTCGGCACCATGGGTGCCGGCATCGTCGAGGTGTTCGCCCGCAACGGCATCGACGTCGTCGCCGTGGAGGTGGACGACGCCGCGGTGGAGAAGGGCCGCGGCGTCCTCGAGCACTCCACCGGACGGGCCGTCTCCCGCGGCAAGCTGACCGAGGCCGACGCCGAGGCCCTCCATGCCCGCGTGCGGTTCACCTCCGGCATGGAGGACCTGGCCGACTGCCAGCTCGTCGTCGAGGCGGTGCCCGAGCACCTCGACCTCAAGAAGGACGTCTTCGCCCGGCTCGACGCCGTCGTGCGCCCCGACGCCGTCCTCGCCACCAACACCTCCAGCCTCTCGGTCACGGAGATCGCGGTGGCGACGAGGAACCCCAAGCGCGTCGTGGGCATGCACTTCTTCAACCCGGCCCCGGTCCTGCAGTTCGTCGAGGTCGTGCGCACCGTGGTCACCGAGGACGAGGTCTTCGAGGACGTCAAGGCCCTCGCGCAGCGGCTCGGCAAGCAGCCGGTCGTCGTGGGGGACAAGGCCGGCTTCATCGCCAACGCGCTGCTCTTCGGCTACCTCAACCACGCCGTCTCGATGTTCGAGAGCCGCTACGCCTCCCGCGAGGACATCGACGCCGCCATGAGGCTCGGCTGCGGCTACCCGATGGGCCCGCTCGCGCTCATGGACCTCATCGGCCTCGACACCGCCTACGAGATCCTCGACACGATGTACAAGCAGGGCCGCGACCGGCTCCACGCCCCGAGCCCGGTCATCAAGCAGCTCGTCAGCGCGGGGCTGAGGGGCCGCAAGAGCGGGCGCGGCTTCTACACCTACGCCGAGCCGGGCAGCTCGACGGTCGTCGACGACGCGCTCACCCCGAAGCCGACGGGCGACGCCACCGGCGCCGTGCGCCCCGTGCAGCGGGTCGGGGTCGTCGGCTCGGGCACCATGGCGACGGGCATCGTCGAGGTGCTGGCGAAGGCCGGGCTCGACGTCGTCTGCGTCGCGCGCACACAGAGCCGCGTCGAGGCCGTCCAGGGGGCGCTCGAGCGGTCCCTCGAGAAGGCGGTGCAGCGCGGCCGGCTCGAGGAGCCGGCGCGTGACGAGGCGCTGCGGCGCGTCACCGGGACGACGTCGCTCGAGGCGCTCGCCGACGTGGACCTCGTCGTCGAGGCCGTCGTCGAGGACCTCGGCGTCAAGCGTGCGCTCTTCGAGAACCTCGACGAGATCTGCAAGCCGGGCGCGATCCTGGCGACGACCACCTCGAGCCTGCCGGTCGTCGAGTGCGCGGCGGCGACGAAGCGCCCCCAGGACGTCGTGGGCATGCACTTCTTCAACCCCGCCCAGGTCATGCAGCTCGTCGAGGTCGTGCACACCGTCTCGACCGCCGACGACGTCGTGTCCACCGTGCGGCGGCTGTGCGAGCGCGTCGGGAAGCACCCGGTGACCTGCGGGGACCGCGCCGGCTTCATCGTCAACGCGCTCCTGTTCCCCTACCTCAACGACGCCGTGAAGATGCTCGAGGCCAACTACGCCGGCGCCGACGACATCGACACCGCGATGAAGACCGGCTGCGGCCTGCCTATGGGCCCGTTCGAGCTGCTCGACGTCGTGGGCCTCGACGTCTCGCTCGCGATCCAGCGCGAGCTCTACCTCGAGTTCCGCGAGCGCGGCTACGCCCCGGCGCCGCTCCTCGAACACCTCGTGACGGCCGGCTACCTCGGCCGCAAGACGGGCCGGGGGTTCCGCACCTACGCCTGACCGGCGCTGTGCTGCGGTCGCGCGCACACGGCACACGGCAGCGGGCGCCGGCTCTGGGACAATCGGGCATGCCCCGTGCAAACCGGCGTCGTCGCGACGACGCCCCGCTCAACGTCGACCGGGCGCTCGGGGGCGCGGTCCGGCGCGAGACGTATGCCGGCCTGGAGTGGTTCGTGCGACACGTCACCGGGGCGGGGGCGAGCCGGGAGTACCTGTGCCCGGGCTGCCAGCAGGCCATCGCCATGGGGACCCCCCACGTCGTCGCGTGGCCCGCGGAGGGCGTCGGTGGCCTCGGCGACCGCCGTCACTGGCACTCTCCGTGCTGGTCGGCGCGCGAGCGGCGGCACCCGGGTGGCGCCTACCGGTGAGCGCCGCGCCGGCCGCGAGCCGGGTCCCGGTCCAGTCCGGGGAACGGCTGGAGAACGGCTCCTACGAGCGCGCCTGGCGGGGGACGAGGACCTCCTCGTAGAGCAGCAGCAGCGCGGCCGCCACGGGGATCGCGAGCAGCGCGCCGAGGATGCCCAGCAGCGTGCCGCCTGCCAGCGCCGCGACGACCGTCACGGCGCCCGGCACGGAGACGGTGTGCTGCATGATCCGCGGTGAGACGACGTAGTTCTCGATCTGCTGGTAGACGATGTAGTAGATGGCCGCGATGACGGCGTAGCGGGGGTTGTCGAAGAACGCCACGAGGCACACGAGCACGGCGCCGAGGGTCGCGCCCACCATGGGGATCAGCCCGAGGAAGCCGACCAGGACCGCGAGGACGGCGGCGTAGGGGATCCCGACGATGCTCATCATGATCCAGCTGCAGAGCGCGTTGACGAACGCCACCGCGACCTGGCCGATGGCGTAGGAGCCGGTGCGCCGCATGATCTCCTCCGACAGCGAGACGACGCGCGGCCGGCGGGAGGCCGGGACGGTCCGGTAGGCCGCCTGCTTCACGCGGGGCAGGGACGCCAGGAAGAAGAGGGTCAGGACGAGGACGGTGAAGAACTGGAAGACGCCGGTGACCACGGCCTTGCCGGCGCCCAGGACCCCGCCGAAGAGCGAGCTGAGGAAGCCGCTGTCGCTGGCGCGCTTGGCGACCTCGGCCTGGATCTTCTCGACGACGTGGTAGTGGCGGTCGAGGTCCTGGACCACCCGGCTCCTGAGGAAGTGGTCGAGGTAGGTCGGCGCGTTCCCGGCGAGCTCGGCGCCCTGTGCCGCGACGGGGGGCACGACGAGCAGGCCGAGCAGGCCGAAGACGATGATGAGCCCCATGAAGACCGCGACGACGGCCAGCGACCGGCGCATCCCGCGGCGCGTCAGCGACTCCACCACGGGGTTGAGCGCGAGGGTGAGGAAGAGGGCCACCACGAGCAGGGTGAAGGTCGTCGTGAGCCGGCCCAGGGTGTTCCACAGGAGCAGCGCCACGAGCACGCCGAGGGCGCCGACGAAGCCGACGTAGAAGGGCGACTTGCGGTTGAGCGGCCGGCCGGCTGGCCCGAAGCTGCTGCGGGACAGCGCACCGGCCTGCCGGTCCTCGGCCTCCCGCTCGGGGTCGGTGACCAGGTCGGAGAAGAGCTCGGCGACGACGCCGTGCTCGCCCTCGCCGTCGGCCTCACGGCGCTCCGTCGGCTCATCCTCGCGCGTCAGCGTGGAGCGGTTGCTCTCGCGCAACGCCTCGATCTGCTGGCGGCGGTAGGTCTTCCACCGGTTGAGCATCGACATGCCTCACCTCCCGCGGGGAGCCTAACGCGGGACGGGCCCGCGAACCGCGGCGCGGTCAGGCGTTGCGGAAGCGGTTGATCGCCTCGAGGTGGAGCGCCCGCTTGGCCTCGTCGGTGACCCCCAGGCCCTCCTCGGGCGCGAGGGTCAGCACGCCGACCTTGCCCTGGTGGAGGTTCTGGTGGACGTCGAAGGCAGCCTGGCCGACGTCCTCCATCCGGTAGGTCTTCGAGAGGGTCGGGTGGATGAGGCCGCGGTTGATGAGGTCGTTCGCCTCCCAGGCCTCGCGGTAGTTGGCGAAGTGCGAGCCGATCACCCGCTTCAGGCTCATCCAGAGGTAGCGGTTGTCGTACTCGTGCATGAACCCGCTCGTCGAGGCGCAGGTCACGATGGTGCCTCCCTTGCGGGCGACGTAGACCGACGCGCCGAACGTCTCGCGGCCCGGGTGCTCGAAGACGATGTCGACGTCCTTGCCGCCGGTGAGCTCGCGGATCCTCGCCCCGAGCCGCTTCCACTCCTTCGGGTCCTGGGTGCGCTCGTCCTTCCAGAAGCGGTAGCCCTCGGCGTTGCGGTCGATGACGAGCTCGGCGCCCATGGCGTGGCAGATCTCCGCCTTGTCCGGCGAGGACACCACGCACACCGGGGTCGCCCCGCCGGCGAGCGCCATCTGGGTGGCGTAGGAGCCGAGGCCGCCGGAGGCGCCCCAGACCAGCACGGTGTCACCGAGCTTCATGCCGGCCCCGTTGCGGGAGACGAGCTGCCGGTATGCCGTGGAGTTCACCAGGCCGGGGGCGGCCGCCTCCTCCCACGTGAGGTGCGCCGGCTTCGGCATGAGCTGGTTGGTCTTGACGATGGCGAGCTCCGCGAGGCCGCCGAAGTTCGTCTCGAACCCCCAGATCCGCTGTTCGGGGTCGAGCATGGTGTCGTTGTGGCCGTCGGCGCTCTCGAGCTCGACCGACAGGCAGTGGGCCACGACCTCCTCGCCCGGCTTCCACATCTGCACCCCGGGCCCGGTCCGCAGGACGACGCCGGCCAGGTCCGAGCCGACGACGTGGTAGGGCAGGTCGTGGCGCTTCGCGTAGTCCGAGGTCCGCCCGTAGCGCTCGAGGAAGCCGAAGGTCGGCATCGGCTCGAAGATCGAGGTCCACACGGTGTTGTAGTTGATGGCGCTGGCCATCACGGCGACGAGCGCCTCGCCCGGTGCCAGCTCGGGCACCGGCACCTCGTCGACGTGCAGGGACTTGCGCGGGTCCTTGTCGCGGGACGCCAGACCCGCGAACATCTCGGCCTCGTCCTTGTGCACGGTCACGCCGCGGTACGCCTCGGGCACGGCCAGGCCGGCATACGTCTCCGGCGAGCGGTCTCCCGAGAGAATGGCGTCCCGGATCTCGTGCATCGTGACTCCTCAGGCCTCAGAACGGTCGGGGTGCGCGTGCGGTGCGCCGAACCTACTGCGGCGTATGCCGCGTCGGTGCCGGACTGAGACGGCGGTCACGCGGTGACCTGCCTCACCGGGACGGCGTCCTGCGGCCGGCCGGGGTGTCGGCCAGGAGCGCGGCGAGGGTGCGCACCGCCGTGCCCGACATCACCGGGTTGGTGTGGCGGTAGTAGTCGAGGCAGCCGATCGCCTGCGCGAAGGCCCACGCCCTGCCGCGGTCCCAGGCGGCGTCGTCGACGTCGAGCCCGGCGCGGAAGGCGGCGCGTGCGGCTCCTGACAGGAGGTTCCACGCCGGCTGCAGGTCGAGCGCCGGGTCGGCGGGCCCGACGGTGCCCACGTCGATGACCGCGCTCAGTCGCCCGTGGCTGACGAGCAGGTTGCCGGGCATGAGGTCCCCATGGGTCATGACGTCCGGCTCCGTGCGCGGGGTCGAGCGCAGCGCGGCCCACAGGTCACGCAGGTGGCCCGCGGTGAACGGGGTCGTGTCGAGGGCGAGGCAGCCGTCCACGTAGTCGTCGACGTCGGCGAGCCGGCCACCACGCCCTCGCCCGTCGAAGGTCCGCCCGCCCGTGTCGATGTCACGGACGGCAGCCACGAACCGGGCCAGGTCAGCACCGAAGCGGGCATCGCCGGCCGGCCCCCCGCATGCGGTCTCTCCGGGCAGCCAGCGGTACACCGCCCAGGGCATCGGGTAGGCCCGTCCCGGTGCGCCCATCGCCACCGGCTCGGGGGTGGCGACCGGGACCCGGCCGAGGAGCAGCCGCGCCGCACGCTGCTCGGCCGCCAGCGCCGCCTGCACGGTCCCGGGGTCCGCGAGCTGCATGGGCAGGCGGGCGACGAGCTCGTCGCCGAGGCGGAAGAGCAGGTGCACGGTGCCGTGGGAGGCGACCTGCGTGACCGGCAGCTGCCGCCACCTCGGGAACTGGTCGGCGACGAGCCCCGCGACGTCCTCGCAGCTGACCCCGAGCTGGTCCGCGTGCATCATCACGGGGCGCCGGCTCGTCAGTGGGCTCCGGCTCGTCAGCGGGTGTCGCCTCGTCGGTGGGTGTCGGCCGCTGCCGGCTCGACGAGCTCGACGAGGACGCCGCCGGCGTCCTTCGGGTGGATGAAGTTGACGCGTGACCCGGCGGTCCCCCGACGCGGCTCGTCGTAGAGCAGGCGCAGGCCGCGCCCGCGCAGCACGCGAGAGGTCTCCTCGACGTCCTCCACCCGGTAGGCCACCTGCTGCACCCCCGGGCCGGAGCGGTCGAGGAACTTCGCGATCGTGGACTCGGGGGAGAGCGGGGCGAGGAGCTGCACGTGCGAGCCGGAGCCGCCGACGGCCATCATCGCCTCGCGGACGCCCTGCTCCTCGTTGACCTCCTCGTGGGCGAGCTCCATGCCGTAGGTGTCGCGGTAGAACGCGATGGCTGCGTCGAGGTCCGGGACGGCGACCCCGACGTGGTCGATGGCGGTGAACAGGCCGGCAGCAGCAGTCATGTCTGCAGGGTAGGGCGGAAACGGGCGACCCGGGGTGAGCCGTTGGTCACCCCTAGACTTGGCCCATGCCCGCCCTGTCCCGCGACGACGTCGCCCACCTCGCCGGTCTCGCCCGGATCGACCTCTCCGACGCCGAGCTCGACACCATGGTCGGGGAGCTCGGCGTCATCCTCGAGTCGGTCGCCAAGGTGCAGGAGGTGGCCGCCGACGAGGTGCCGCCCATGTCGCACCCGCTGCCGCTGGCCAACGTGACCCGGCCCGACGAGGTGCGCCCCTCGCTCACGGCCGAGCAGGCGCTCGCCGGAGCACCGGCCGTCGAGGAGCAGCGCTTCTCCGTGCCGCGCATCCTCGCCGAAGACTGAGACCCGGAGGACCCACGACATCGTGAACGACATCACCCGCCACAGCGCGGCCGAGCTCTCCCACGCCCTCGCCACCGGTGAGCTGAGCGCCGTCGAGGTGACGACCGCGCACCTCGAGCGGATCGCGGAGGTCGACGGCGAGGTGCACGCCTTCCTCCACGTCGACGGCGAGGGGGCGCTCGCCGCGGCCCGCCGGGTCGACGAGCAGCGCGCGGCCGGCGAGGAGCTCCACGTCCTCGCCGGTGTGCCGATCGCCGTCAAGGACGTCCTCGCCACCCGGGGCCTCCCGACGACGTGCGGCAGCCGCATCCTCCAGGGGTGGGTGCCGCCCTACGACGCGACCGTGGTGGCCCGGCTGCGGGCCGCGGGCCTGCCGGTCCTCGGCAAGACCAACATGGACGAGTTCGCCATGGGGTCCTCGACCGAGCACTCGGCCTACGGCCCGACGCGCAACCCGTGGGACCTCGACCGCATCCCGGGCGGGTCGGGAGGTGGCTCCTCCGCGGCCGTCGCCGCCTTCGAGGCGCCGCTGGCCATCGGCACGGACACCGGCGGCTCGATCCGCCCGCCGGCAGCCGTGACCGGCACGGTCGGGGTGAAGCCGACCTACGGCGGCGTCTCCCGCTACGGGCTCGTCGCGCTCGCCTCCAGCCTGGACCAGGCGGGGCCGTGCACCCGCAGCGTCCTCGACGCCGCGCTGCTCCACTCCGTCATCGGCGGGCACGACCCGATGGACTCCACCTCGATCGACGCGCCGGTGCCGCCCGTCGTCGAGGCGGCCCGCCGGGCCGACGTGCAGGGGCTGCGTGTCGGCGTCGTGCGCGAGCTCGGCGGCGAGGGCTACCAGGCGGGCGTCCGGCAGCGGTTCGAGGAGGCGGTCGACCTCCTGGTCGGCGCCGGGGCGGAGGTCGTCGAGGTGTCCTGCCCGCACTTCGACTACGCCCTCGCGGCCTACTACCTCATCCTCCCGAGCGAGGCGTCCTCCAACCTCGCGAAGTTCGACGCCATGCGCTACGGCCTGCGGGTCCTCCCGGCGGGCGTCGACGAGCCGAGTGCCGAGCAGGTGATGGCGGCCACGCGTGACGCCGGCTTCGGCGACGAGGTCAAGCGCCGCATCATCCTCGGCACCTACGCCCTGTCCTCCGGGTACTACGACGCCTACTACGGCCAGGCGCAGAAGGTGCGCACGCTCATCGCGCGTGACTTCGAGCAGGCCTTCCAGCAGGTCGACGTGCTCGTCAGCCCCACCGCGCCGACCACCGCCTTCCGGCTCGGCGACAAGCTCGACGACCCCATGTCGATGTACCTCCAGGACGTCGCGACGATCCCCGCGAACCTCGCGGGCGTTCCCGGGATGTCGCTGCCCACCGGGGTGACCGACGAGGACGGCCTGCCGGCCGGCATACAGGTCCTCGCCCCCGCGATGAAGGACGACCGCCTCTACGGCGTCGGGGCCGCGCTGGAGCGCCTGCTGCTCGAGAAGTGGGGGGCGCCCCTGCTGGCCCACGCCCCCGTCCTCACCGCGAAGGGAGCGTGATGGCCATGACCGGTACCGCGACCGCTGTCGACGAGGTCGTCGACTACGACGAGGCGCTGCGCCGCTACGACCCGGTGCTGGGGCTCGAGGTCCACGTCGAGCTCAACACGGCGACGAAGATGTTCTGCGGCTGCGCGACCGCCTTCGGCGCCGACCCCAACACGCAGGTGTGCCCGGTGTGCCTCGGGCTGCCGGGAGCCCTGCCCGTGGTCAACGAGCGGGCCGTCGAGTCCGCGATCCGCATCGGGCTGGCCCTCAACTGCCAGATCGCGCAGTGGTGCCGGTTCGCGCGGAAGAACTACTTCTACCCCGACATGCCGAAGAACTTCCAGACGTCGCAGTACGACGAGCCGATCGCGTTCGAGGGGCACCTCGACGTGGAGCTCGAGGACGGCGAGGTCTTCCGTGTGCTCATCGAGCGCGCCCACATGGAGGAGGACACGGGGAAGTCCCTGCACATCGGCGGGGCGACCGGTCGCATCCATGGTGCCGACCACTCGCTCGTCGACTACAACCGCGCCGGGATCCCCCTCATCGAGATCGTCACCAAGCCGGTCACCGGTGTGGGGGAGCGCGCGCCCGAGGTGGCGCGCGCCTACGTCGCGGCCCTGCGCGAGCTGCTGCGAGCGCTGCAGGTCTCCGACGTCCGCATGGAGCAGGGGTCGCTGCGCTGCGACGCCAACGTCTCGCTGCGTGCCCGCGCCGTCGACGGACAGGCTCAGGACGACGTGCCGCTCGGCACCCGCACCGAGACGAAGAACGTCAACTCGCTGCGCTCGGTGGAGCGGGCGGTGCGCTTCGAGATCTCCCGCCAGGCCGCGGTGCTCGACGCCGGCCGGCCGGTCGTGCAGGAGACCCGGCACTGGCACGAGGACACGGGTGTCACCACGAGCGGCCGGGTGAAGTCGGACGCCGAGGACTACCGCTACTTCCCCGAGCCGGACCTCGTCCCCGTCGCGCCGAGCCGCGAGACCGTCGCGCAGCTGCGGGCCACCCTGCCGGAGCCCCCCGGCCTGCGCCGGAAGCGGCTGCAGGGGGACTGGGGCTACAGCGACCTCGAGATGCGCGACGTCGTCAACGCCGGCGCCGTCGAGCTCATCGAGGAGACCGTCGACGCCGGTGCGACGCCCGCGGCTGCCCGCAAGTGGTGGACGGGCGAGCTGGCCCGGCGCGCCAACGCCGAGGGCCGCTCCGTGGAGGACTTCGGCGTGACGCCGTCGCACATCGCCGAGCTCGACGGCCTGGTCCGCAGCGGGCGGCTCAACGACTCGATGGCCCGCCAGGTCCTCGACGGCGTCATGGGCGGCGAGGGGACGCCCACCGAGGTGGCCGACGCGCGCGGGCTCACGCTCGTGCAGGACGAGGGCGCGCTCGAGGCCGCGGTCGACAAGGTCATCGCCGCCAACCCCGACGTCGCCGAGAAGGTCCGCGGCGGCAAGGTCCAGGCTGCCGGCGCCCTCATCGGCCAGGTCATGAAGGAGATGCGCGGGCAGGCCGACGCCGGCAAGGCGCGCCAGCTCATCCTCGACCGCCTCGGCGCGGCCTAGCCCGGGCGCCGGTCCAGGCCGCCGTCGGCTCAGCGGAGGGCGGACGGCGGGAGCGCCACGACCCGGTCGTCACCGGGGCGGGGTGTGCCGCGCGCCGTGTTGTTCGTGACGATCCACAGCCGTCCGTCCGGTCCCCGCTCGACGTCGCGGAGCCGGCCGTAGCGGCCGTGCAGGAGCCGCTGCGGCGAGCCGACGCCGTTGGTGGTCAAGGGAATCCGCCAGAGCGACTCCCCTCGCAGCGCGGCCATGTAGATGACGTCGCCCATGATGCAGATCGCGCTCGGCGACGCGTCGTCGGTGGGCCACTGCACGAGCGGGTCGACGAACCCGGCCCGGTGGCCGATGCCCTCGACGACCGGCCAGCCGTAGTTCGCGCCCGGGCGGATGAGGTTGAGCTCGTCCCACGTGTCCTGGCCGAACTCGCTGGCGAACATGCGCCCGCGACCGTCCCACGCGATGCCCTGGACGTTGCGGTGGCCGTAGGACCACACGGGTGAGCCGGCGAACGGGTTCCCGGGCGCCGGCCTGCCGTCGCGCGTGACCCGCAGGATCTTGCCGCCGAGGGAGGAGCGGTCCTGGGCGCGCGCGGTGTCACCGGCGTCACCGGTGGTGACGTAGAGGAACCCGTCGGGCCCGAAGGCCAGGCGACCGCCGTTGTGGTTCCCCGCCTTCGGTATGCCGGTGAGGATGGTCGTCGGCGTACCGAGCCGGCCGTCCTCCAGGGTCATCCGGACGACCCGGTTGTCGTGGGCGGCGGTGAGGTAGGCGAAGAGCTCGTGGTCCGTGGCGAAGGTCGGGGAGACCGCCAGGCCGAGCAGCCCGCCCTCGCCGGCCGGCACGACGCCGGGGACGGGACCGAGGTCGCGGGGCCGGCCGCCCGGATGGAGCTCGAGGACGTGGGCGCGCTCGCGCAGGCTCAGCAGCGGCGTGCCGTCGGGGAGGAAGACCAGGGACCACGGCACGTCGAGACCCGTCGCGACCGTGATGGTCGTCGTCGGAGGGCTGGTGGGGCTGCTCGGGGCCGGTGACGCGGTCGACGTCGCTGGCGGGGCCTCGCGGGTGGTCGTGGTCGTGGCGCCCGACGACGAGCTCGCGCTGTCCACCGCACCGCTCGGCGCGGCTCTCGTGCACCCGGCGAGCAGCAGCCCGGCCGCCGCCAGGACGGCGGTGGCCAGCGCGGGCGTCGCCCGGGAAGGGGCGTGGGAGCGGGGCGCCATGCGCCATTGTCCCCCGGCCGCGTCGGCGGCCAGGGCCGTTCCGACCACCACGAGTTTCCGGCGACCACGCGTGTTCCGGGAGCACCCGGCATACGGAGGCGGCACGGCAGGGCCCGGGACCACCCCGGTCCCGGGCCCTGCCTCCTGGGGCGTCTTCCCCGTCAGACGCCCGCGCTCAGCACCTTCTGGAACGCCTGCCAGCCGCTGCCGATCGTGCGGCTCGCGGGGCTGGTGAACCAGCCGGCGCCGTTGCCGGTGTAGAGCACCAGCGCACCGGCGGGGGTGCGGCCCATCAGGTCGGTCTTACCGTCGCCGTTCCAGTCGCCCGCAGAGAGCAGCCGGTTGTACATCTGCCAGCCGGACCCGACGGAGTGCCTGGGCGATGCGGTGAACCCGCCCGCGCCGTTGCCGGTGTAGGAGTACAGCGAACCGCCCGGGGTGCGGCCGAAGACGTCGGCCTTGCCGTCGCCGTTCCAGTCGCCCGCGGAGAACACCTGGCGGAACATCGTCCAGCCGCTGCCGATCTGCACGGCCCTGCCGGTGAGGAACCCGCCGGTGCCGTTGCCGGCGTAGAGCAGCAGCGCCCCACTGCTGTTGACGGCGAGGAGGTCCGACGTGCCGTCGCCGTTCCAGTCGCCGGGCGAGATGACGGTCGTGAAGGACCCCCAGCCGGTGCCGATCTGCACCGCCTTGCCGGTGAGGAAGCCGCCGGTGCCGTTGCCCGTGTAGAGGAGCAGCCTGCCGTCGGAGGTCGCGCCGACGAGGTCCGCCTTGCCGTCGCCGTTCCAGTCACCGGGGGAGAAGACCTTGGTGAAGGACCCCCAGCCCGTGCCGATCTGCACGCCCTTGCCCGTGAGGAACCCACCGGTGCCGTTGCCGGTGTAGAGCATGAGGGCGCCGTTCCTGATCCCGAACAGGTCGGGCTTGCCGTCACCGGTCCAGTCGCCGAGCCCGCGCGTCAGCACGTAGTTGCTCGCTGTGCTCGGCGCCGACTGGCCCACCACGTTGAAGGCTCGGACGGTGAAGCTGAACCGGGACCCGGCGGGAACGGTGATCCTCGCGGTCGTGTCGGTGGCGGGGACCACCGTGAAGTAGTTGCCGGGCTGGCTCGTCACGCGGTACTGCGTGAGGGCCGACCCGCCGTTGCTCGCCGGGGCCGTCCAGGTCACCGTCGCGGAGCGGATCCCCGGCCGCGCCCGGACGTTGGTGGGTGCTCCGGGCACGGTCGCCGTGACGGACCCGGAGGGCGTCACCGGGGCGCTGGGGGCGCTCGCCACGGAGTAGCCGGCGACGTTGGCCGCGCGCACCGTGAAGGTGTAGCTGACGCCGTTGGCCAGCCCGGTGAAGCTCGCTGTGGTCGCCGGGGCGTCGACCGTCTGCGACGTCTTGCCCGGCTGGATGCTCACCCGGTATGCCGTGACCGGGCTTCCGCCGTCGGCCGTCGGTGGCTTCCAGCTCACCTTCGCGCTGGCGTCACCCGCCACCGCGGTCACCGAGGTCGGCGCGCCGGGGACGTTGGCGGCGGTCCCCGGGGTCACCGAGTTGCTCGGCGCGCTGGCGGCGGACTGCCCGACCCGGTTCACGGCCTTCACGGTGAACGTGACCGGCTGGCCGTTGGTCAGAGGAGTGAACGTCGCCGTGGTGGGCGGCGGGCTGCCCGCCGTCGTCGGCGTCACCTTGACCGTGGTCGTGCCGGGCTGGACGTTGATGCGGTACTCCGTGACGGGGCTCCCGCCATCGTCGGCCGGCGCAGTCCAGCTCACCGTGGCGACACCGTCACCGGCGGTGGCCGTGACGTCCGTCGGGGCGCCCGGCACCGCGGCCGGCGTGCCGAGGATGGTCACCGGCGCGCTCGGCGCGCTCGCGGCCGACTGGCCCATGTCGTTCAGGGCGCGCACGGTGAACGTGTACTGCACGCCGGCGGTGAGGCCCGGGAAGAGGACGGACGTGGTCGACCCGTCCGCGGTCGACACGGAGGTGCTCCCCGGCTGCGAGGAGACCCGGTACTTCGTGATCGGCAGGCCGCCGTCGTTGGCCGGCGCCGTCCAGCTCACGGTCGCCTGGCCGTCACCGGCCACCGCCGTGACGCCGGTCGGGGCGTCGGGCACGGTGGTGGTCGTGCTGCCGGTGGGGACGACCGGGTCGCTCTTGACGCTGGCCACCGAGGTGAGGCCGGCGGCGTTGGTGGCCTTGACGGTGAACGTGTACGACACGCCGTTCGCCAGGCTCGTCACCGTGGCCGAGGTGTCGGTGGCGCCTGCGGAAGCCGACGCCGTCCCCGGCTGAGAGGCGACGCGGTAGGAGACGATCGGGCTGCCCCCGTCCGAGACCGGTGCGGTCCAGCTCACGGTGGCCTGGCCGTCGCCGGCCAGCGCCGTGACGTTCGTCGGTGCGTCCGGTGCCGTGACCGTCGTCGTCGTGGCCACCCCGGTCGCCGGCGCGCCGGCGAGGGCCGGGGCAGCGGTCACCACCGCCGCCGCGACGGCCAGCACCACGCCACCCCCGAGCGGCCATCCCCGTCGTCGGCCGCCTGCTGCTCGGAACGTGCCTGCCAAGAGCCCTCTGGCTCGTCTCGTGCCCATCTCGTACTCCCTAGGAACGGATGCGGACTTTCCCCTTGTGCAGTTCACCGGAGGATCTTTCGGACAGCACGACTCACCTGCGGTAGCACCCGCTCCACCATCGGTATGGGCGGCTCCGCAGCGCCGGTCCGCGCCTCCACGGAACGCCCTTCACGTCGCGGGAAGGGGTGTCGCCGTCACACGCCGGTGCCATGCTGTGGGGATGACAGAGACGATCCTCGGCATCGGCACCCGCAAGGGGCTGTGGCTCGCGCGGAGCCGTGACCGGCGCTCCTGGGAGCTCGACGGACCCCACTTCCTCATGAGCGAGGTCATGTCGCTCCTCTTCGACACCCGCACCGAGCCGACCCGGCTCCTCGTCGGGTTCCGCTCCTCGCACTGGGGGCCGTCGCTGCAGCACAGCGACGACCTCGGCGCCACCTGGGTCGAGCACCCCGACGGCTCGATCCGCTTCCCGGAGGACACCGGTGCCGCCCTGCAGGCGACGTGGCAGCTGGCCGCAGACCCGCACGACCCGGCGGTCGTCTGGGCCGGCACGGAGCCGCACGCGCTGTGGCGCAGCGACGACCGCGGCGAGACCTTCAGCCTCAACCGCGGCCTGTGGGACCACCCGCACCGCACGCAGTGGGGCGACGGCGCCGGCGGCGGCGCGATCCACACCGTGCTGCCGAGCCCGAGCGACCCCGGTTCGGTGCTCGTGGCGATGAGCGCGGGCGGCGTCTACAACACGCGCGACGGCGCGCAGAGCTGGACACCGGGCAACACCGGGATCCACGCCTACTTCATGCCGCACGACGAGTGGCCGGAGTTCGGGCAGTGCGTCCACAAGGTCGCCCGCGACGTCGCCGACCCCAGCCGGCTCTACGCGCAGAACCACCGTGGCGTCTACCGTTCCGACGACGAGGGGCAGACGTGGCAGTCGATCGAGGAGGGCCTGCCCACCAACTTCGGCATGACGGTCGTGTCGCACCCCAGCCGCGCCGACACCCTCTTCCTCGTGCCGATCGCCAGCGACGGGGAGCGTGTCCCACCCGGGGCCCAGCTCCAGGTGCAGCGCTCGGAGGACGCCGGCAAGACCTGGCAGACGCTGTCCAACGGCCTGCCCGGTGACTGCTACACCAACGTCCTGCGCGACGCCGCCGGCATGGACACCGCCGACGAGCCCGGGTTCTACTTCGGCACCCGGAACGGCGACGTCTTCGCCTCGACCGACGGTGGCGAGTCGTTCTCGCTCGTCGCGGCGCAGCTGCCCGACGTGCTCTGCGTCAGGGCGGTGACGCTGCCATGACGACCCGCGTCGTGCTCCCCGCCATGCTGCGCGAGCTGGCCGGCGGGGCGGCGGAGCTGCCCCTCGAGCTGCCGGCGCAGGTGCCGCTGGCGGAGGTCCTCGACCTCGCCTTCGAGCCCTGGCCGGTGCTCGCCCGACGGGTCCGTGACGAGCAGGGGCAGATCCGCCGCCACGTCAACGTCTTCGTCGACGGCGAGGACGCCCGCCGGGAGCAGGGGGTGCAGACGCCGGTCCGTCCGGGTGCCACGGTCCACGTCATCAACGCCGTGTCCGGCGGCTGACGGGACGGGCCTCGCCCCTGGTTCAACCGGTCCCTGGCTTCCACCGATCCCTGGGTTCCACCGATCCCTGGGTTCCACCGATCCCTGGGTTCAACCGGTCCGTCGGTTCAACCGGTCCAGACGCCGTCGTCCCACGCGCGGCGGAGAACCTCCGCGTACGGCGTCACGTCGAGCCCCCGCTCGGCGAGCCAGACGTCGTTCCCGTACGTCCCGGCATACCGCTCGGCGCCGTCGCACAGCAGCGACACGATGCTGCCTGCGCCCCCGGTCTGGCGCAGCTCACACGCCAGGCGCAGCGCGCCGTAGAGGTTCGTGCCGGTCGACGGGCCGGCACGCAGCCCGGTCCGTTCGTGGAGGAACCGCGTCGCGGCAACCGACGCCGAGTCGGGCACGCCGATCATCCGGTCCACGACCCCGGCGACGAAGCTGGGCTCGACCCGCGGGCGCCCGATCCCCTCGATGCGTGACCCGCAGGCGTGGGTCTCCTCCGGGTCGTCGCCGCGCCAGCCCGGCAGGAACGCCGAGTTCTCCGGGTCCACGACGCAGACCCGGGTGGGCAGTCCGCGGTAGCGGACGTAGCGGCCGATGGTCGCGCTCGTCCCGCCCGTGCCGGCCCCCACGACGACCCACTCCGGCACGGGGTGCGGCTCCTGGGCCATCTGCTCGAAGACCGACTCGGCGATGTTGTTGTTGCCGCGCCAGTCGGTCGCGCGCTCGGCGTGGGTGAACTGGTCGAGGTAGTGCCCGCCCACCTGGTCCGCGAGGCGACGGGCGACGTCGTAGACCTCGCCCGCGTCGTCCACGAGGTGGCAGCGACCGCCCTCCCGCTCGATGAGCGCGATCTTCTCGGGGCTCGTGGAGCGCGCCATGACCGCCACGAAGGGCAGCCCCAGCATGCGGGCGAAGTAGGCCTCGCTCACCGCGGTCGAGCCGCTGGAGGCCTCGATGACGGTGCTGCCGGGACGCAGGACGCCGTTGCACAGCGCGTAGAGGAAGAGCGATCGCGCGAGCCGGTGCTTGAGGCTGCCGGTGGGGTGGGTGGACTCGTCCTTGAGGTAGAGCTCGACCTCCCAGTGCGCCGGCAGCGCGAGGCGGACCAGGTGGGTGTCGGCGCTGCGGTTGGCGTCTGCGTGGATCCGCCGGACGGCCTCGGCCAGCCAGCGGCGGTCCGGCGGCTGTGGTGGCGACACGTCCACCACCGGCTGAACGTGCTGTGCCATGGCCCATCCCTTCGCCGTCGTGCCCGGGCGGCCACGCTACCGCCGCCGCCCAACCGGTATGCCGTGTGCCACCGGCTATGCCGTGCCCCGCCTCACGGGGCAGCACGGCGCCGCGTGGCCCGGCCGCTTCCCTGCCCCACCTGGTGGGGCACCGGGGTGCCGCGGAGGAGCCATGCCGTGTGCCGTGCCCCGGGGGGTGGGGCAGCGGAGGGGGAGGGTGGCGGTGCCCCATGTCGCTGGGCACGGCATAGCCTCCGGGACCCGCTTGAGGCGGTCGGTGCTCGGCGCGCCGGCTCGCCGGCGCCGCGTCCCGAGCGGACCCCCGTCGCACCGGAGCTTCCGGTGTCGCGTCGGGCACCCTGAACACGGGGTGTGAGGGGCTGGCACGCCGACGCGCAGCGGGCCATGCTCGGAGCATGACGACCGCCGGCGACGACAAGGTCCTCATCCTCTTCCGCCACGGCAAGGCGGGGGAGGGCTCACCCGACGAGCGGCGCGAGCTCACGGGCCGGGGGCGCCGGGACTCCCGCGCCGCCGGGTCCTGGCTGCGGCAGCAGGGCCTCGGGCCGGAGCTCGTGCTGTGCTCACCGGCCGTGCGCACCCGGCAGACCTGGGACCAGGCCGTCGAGGGCGGCGCGTGCGGCGAGCGGGTGCAGTACCCGGAACACCTCTACAACGCCCGTCCGGATGCGGTGCTGCAGGAGGTGAGGGAGAGCGCCGGCGAGGCGCAGGTCGTCCTCGTCGTCGGCCACAACCCCACCATGGCGCTGCTCGCGAGCCAGCTGTGCGAGGGCGACGGCTCGGGGCCTGCCCACGAGGTGCTCGCCTCGGGCTTCCCGACCGCCTCCGTCGCGGTGCTCCGGTATGCCGGCCCGTGGGGCGAGCTGGGTACCGGCACCGCGAGGCTCGAGCGCTGCCACGTGTGCCGTGGCTGAGCCGCCCACGCAACGAGACCTGCGTCCCACGCTGTGGACGGCGGTCCTAGACTGCGCCCCATGACGACCACCGAGCCCGCTGCGGACACCGTCGACATCAAGCCGCGCAGCCGTGACGTCACCGACGGGCTCGAGAAGGCGGCGGCCCGCGGGATGCTGCGTGCGGTGGGGCTCGGCGACGAGGACTTCGCCAAGCCGCAGATCGGGGTGGCCAGCTCGTGGAACGAGATCACCCCCTGCAACCTCTCCCTCGACCGGCTCGCCAAGGCGGTCAAGGACGGCGTCCACGCCGCCGGCGGCTACCCGCTGGAGTTCGGCACCATCTCCGTGTCCGACGGGATCTCCATGGGGCACGAGGGGATGCACTTCTCGCTCGTGAGCCGGGAGATCATCGCCGACTCGGTCGAGACCGTCATGAGCGCCGAGCGCCTCGACGGCTCCGTGCTCCTCGCCGGCTGCGACAAGTCGCTGCCGGGGATGCTCATGGCCGCCGCCCGCCTCGACCTCGCGTCGGTGTTCGTCTACGCCGGCACCATCCTCCCGGGCATCGCCAAGCTCTCCGACGGCACCGAGAAGGAGGTCACGATCATCGACGCCTTCGAGGCGGTCGGTGCGTGCGCCGCCGGGCGGATGAGCCGTGAGGACGTCGACGCGATCGAGCGCGCCATCTGCCCGGGGGAGGGCGCCTGCGGCGGGTTCTACACCGCCAACACCATGGCCGCCGTCGCGGAGGCCCTCGGCATGTCGTTGCCGGGGTCGGCCGCGCCGCCCGCGACGGACCGGCGGCGCGACACCCACGCGCGTCGCTCCGGCGAGGCCGTCGTGGGGCTGCTGCGGCAGGGCATCACGGCTCGCCAGATCATGACCAAGGAGGCGTTCGAGAACGCCATCGCCGTCGTCATGGCCTTCGGGGGCTCGACGAACGCCGTGCTCCACCTGCTCGCCATCGCCCACGAGGCCGAGGTCGACCTCGGCATCGGCGACTTCCAGCGCATCGGCCGGCGGGTGCCGCACCTGGCCGACGTGAAGCCCTTCGGCCGGTTCGTCATGAAGGACATCGACCACATCGGCGGCATCCCCGTGGTCCTGCGGACCCTCCTCGAGGCCGAGCTGCTCCACGGCGACGTGCTGACCGTGACGGGCCGCACCATGGCCCAGAACCTCGAGGACCTCGACCCCCCGCACATCGACGGCAGGGTCATCCGCTCCCTCTCGGCCCCGATCCACCGCACGGGCGGCCTGACCATCCTCACCGGCTCACTCGCACCCGAGGGCGCGGTCGTGAAGTCGGCCGGCTTCGACGAGGACGTCTTCGAGGGCACAGCGAGGGTCTTCGACGGTGAGCGCGCCGCCATGGACGCCGTCGAGCAGGGCAGCCTGAAGCCCGGCGACGTCGTCGTCATCCGCTACGAGGGGCCCAAGGGCGGCCCGGGGATGCGCGAGATGCTCGCGGTCACGGGCGCCATCAAGGGGGCGGGCCTCGGCAAGGACGTCCTGCTGCTCACCGACGGACGCTTCTCGGGCGGCACGACGGGCCTGTGCGTCGGGCACGTCGCCCCGGAGGCAGTCGACGAGGGGCCCATCGCGTTCGTCCACGACGGCGACCGCATCCGCCTCGACGTCGCCGGTGGCACGCTCGACCTCCTCGTCGACGAGGACGAGCTGGCTCGGCGGCGTGGGACCGGGGTGACACACCCGGAGCCGAAGTACACGCGGGGCGTCCTCGCGAAGTACCGCCAGCTCGTGGGCAGCGCCTCCCGCGGAGCCGTCTGCGGCTGACCCCGCACTAGGCGGGCCGACCCCGCGCTAGGCGCTCGGCTCGCGGTGGTAGTCCACGACCTCCTTGGCGACCATCGCGAGTCTGACGTTGAGGTCCTGCGAGGTCTGCCGCAGGATCTCGAAGGCCTCCTCGTCGCCGACCTTGTGCAGGGCCATGAGCAGCCCGACCGCCTTGCCGATCTCGCGGTTGGTGTCCAGCGCCTGCCGCAGGTGCCGGGCACTCTCGCGGTGGTGCGCCGCCATGACGGCGACGGAGGCGAAGGCGCTGAAGACGGCCGCCTGGTCGGCCGACGGCCCGGCGAGCGCGCCCGGGGTGTCCGAGAAGAAGTTGAGCGCACCCACCTTCTTGCCGTCCACCAGCAGCCGGTACCCCGCCATGCCGCGGACCGGGGTGTTGGCGACCACCCAGGCCGCGAGCCGGGGCCAGGTCGGGTCGACGGTGAGGTCGCTGTCGACCTCGGCCCGCTCGGTGTCGAGGACGTCGACACAGGGACCCTCGCCGAGCTCCCGCTCGGCCGCGTCGACCCGCGCCGCCACCTCGTCGCTGGCCGCCACGGTCTCGCGGTGGTCGCCGCGTCGGAGCATCAGGCTGGCGTGGTGGCACCCCGGGATGATCCGCGGCGCGGCGTCGCAGAGGGCCTGGTACGTCTCGTCGTAGCCGTCCTCGGAGTACAGGAGCTCGGCGAGGGCGGCGAAGGTGTCCGCCGGCTGCTCCGCCGGCGAGTGGTGGATCGTCATGGTTGTCGCCTTCTGCGCGCCCGGCGCGCGACGAGGGGGCGCCCGTGGTCTCGAGCCGCTCCGCACAGCATAGGTCCGGCCGGGAGCGCCCCTGCGCCCTCCCGGCCCGCCGGTCGAGCGCGAGCAGCGCGCGTATGCCGGCCCACCGGCATACGCGCTGGCGTCGCGACGGCTGCCCCGGAGCACGCACGTCCCGGATCGCGAGACCTGCCGTCTCGCGCGTTGACACCGGGGCAGGGTGCGGTGGACAGTGCAGGGGTGGCACGAATTCTCGTACTCACCTAGCGCGCAGCCTCCGGCCGAGACTGCGCGCTGCCCTTCCGCCCGACCCGGGCTGGAGGGCTTTTTTGTGGCCGGAGCACCATGGGACAGACAGCACGAGAGCACATCGAGAGAAGCGGTGACGACGTGAGCGACGACAAGCCGGCAGCCCCCAGCCCTGCCGCCCTGGCCCACCAGGCCCGGGCCAAGACGCCGGTGACGGTGACCGGGGCCCAGAGCCTCGTCCTCGCGCTCGAGGCGGTCGGCGTCGACACGGTCTTCGGCATCCCGGGCGGTGCCATCCTGCCTGCCTACGACCCGCTCCTCGACTCGGTGAAGGTGCGCCACATCCTCGTCCGCCACGAGCAGGGTGCCGGGCACGCGGCCGAGGGCTACGCCAGCGCGACCGGCCGGGTCGGTGTCTGCATGGCGACGTCGGGGCCCGGGGCGACGAACCTCGTCACGCCGATCGCCGACGCGCACATGGACTCCGTCCCCATCGTCGCGATCACCGGGCAGGTCAGCTCCGGCGCGATCGGCACGGACGCCTTCCAGGAGGCGGACATCCGCGGGATCACGATGCCGATCACCAAGCACAACTACCTCGTCACGAGCGCCGACGAGATCCCGCGCGTCATCGCAGAGGCCTTCCACATCGCCTCGACCGGCCGCCCGGGCCCCGTCCTCGTCGACATCAGCAAGGACGCCCTCCAGGCCCGGACGACGTTCTCGTGGCCGCCGAAGTTCGAGCTGCCGGGCTACCGGCCCGTGGCGCGGCCGCACAGCAAGCAGATCCGCGAAGCAGCGCGGCTCATCGCCGAGGCGAAGCGGCCGGTGCTCTACGTCGGTGGCGGCGTCATCCGCTCCGGCGCCTCGGAGGAGCTCCTAAAGCTCGCCGAGCTCGCGCAGATCCCGGTCGTGACCACCCTCATGGCCCGTGGCGCGGTGCCCGACAGCCACCCGCTGCACCTCGGCATGCCGGGCATGCACGGCTCGGTCGCCGCCGTCACGGCCCTGCAGAAGTCCGACCTCCTCATCACCCTGGGCGCCCGCTTCGACGACAGGGTCACCGGCCAGCTCGCCTCGTTCGCCCCTGACGCCAAGGTGATCCACGCCGACATCGACCCCGCGGAGATCTCGAAGAACCGCGTCGCCGACGTGCCGATCGTCGGTGACTGCAAGGAGGTCGTCACCGAGCTCACAGAGGTGGTCCGCGCGGACCGCGAGGCGGGACGCTCCGGTGACTACGATGCCTGGCGCCGGCAGACGCGGGCGTGGAAGCGCACCTACCCGGTCGGCTACACGCCACCGGAGGACGGCAGCCTCGCGCCGCAGTACGTCATCGAGCGGATCGGCGCCCTCACCGGCCCCGAGGCCGTCTACGTCGCGGGCGTCGGCCAGCACCAGATGTGGGCGGCCCAGTTCGTCGACTACGAGCGACCCAACAGCTGGCTCAACTCCGGGGGGCTGGGGACGATGGGGTATGCCGTGCCGGCCGCCATGGGTGCCAAGCGCGGCGAGCCCGACCGGACCGTGTGGGCCATCGACGGCGACGGCTGCTTCCAGATGACCAACCAGGAGCTCGCCACCTGCGTCATCAACAACATCCCGATCAAGGTCGCGATCATCAACAACTCCAGCCTCGGCATGGTGCGCCAGTGGCAGTCGCTGTTCTACGACAAGCGGTACTCCAACACCGACCTGCACACCTCCGTCGGCAGGCGGGTCCCCGACTTCGTCAAGCTCGCCGAGGCCTACGGCTGCGTCGGGCTCCGGTGCGAGCGCCCGGAGGAGGTGGACGACACCATCCGCAAGGCGCTCGAGGTCAACGACGTCCCGGTCGTCGTCGACTTCGTGGTCCACCGCGACGCCATGGTGTGGCCGATGGTCCCGGCCGGCGTGAGCAACGACGCGATCCAGGTCGCCAAGGACACCGCGCCGCAGTGGGACCGCGAGGAGAGCGAAGCCGACGAGCAGGCCCTGCTGGACCGGATGGAGAAGCACTGATGAGCAAGCACACCCTCTCCGTCCTCGTCGAGAACAAGCCCGGCGTCCTCACCAGGATCGCGGCCCTCTTCTCGCGCCGCGGCTTCAACATCGACTCCCTCGCGGTGGGACCGACCGAGATCCCCGAGATCTCCCGCATGACGGTCGTCGTCGACGTCGAGGAGCTGCCGCTGGAGCAGGTGACCAAGCAGCTCAACAAGCTCGTCGAGGTCCTCAAGGTCGTCGAGCTCGACTCCCACGCGTCGGTGCAGCGCGAGATCCTCCTCGTCAAGGTCAAGGCCGACCTCCAGGCGCGCAGCCACGTCCTCGAGACGGTGCAGCTGTTCCGCGCCAAGGTCGTCGACGTGGCCAGCGACACCCTGACCATCGAGGTGACCGGCAACCGCGACAAGCTGTCGGCGTTCCTCGAGGTCCTCGAGCCGTTCGGCATCAAGGAGCTCGTGCAGTCCGGGCTCGTGGCCATCGGTCGCGGTCCCCGGTCCATCACCGACCGGGCGCTGCGCACCGCGTGAGCCGGCCGGCATACGGTCATCCCTGAACCCACACCCACCCACGCACCAGCAGCACACCGAGCTCAACCCCGACAAGCTCAACCCCGACACGAAGGAGTGGCCGACGTGGCCGAGATGTTCTACGACGACGACGCGGACCTGGGCGTCATCCAGGGCAAGAAGGTGGCCGTCATCGGCTACGGCAGCCAGGGCCACGCCCACGCGCTCAACCTGCGCGACTCGGGAGTCGACGTGCGCGTCGGCCTCGCCGAGGGCTCGAAGTCGCGCGCCAGGGCCGAGGCCGAGGGCCTGACCGTGACGTCGGTCGCCGACGCGGTGAAGGACGCCGACCTCGTCGTGATCCTCACGCCGGACCAGGTGCAGCGGTCGGTCTACGCCGACGACATCGCGCCCAACCTCAAGGACGGCGCGGCGCTGCTGTTCGGCCACGGCTTCAACATCCGGTTCGGCTACATCAAGCCGGAGGCCGGCTCCGACGTCCTCATGGTCGCCCCCAAGGGGCCGGGGCACCTCGTGCGCCGCGAGTACGTCGACGGGCGCGGCGTGCCGGTGCTCCTCGCGGTGGAGCAGGACGCGTCGGGCAGCGCCTGGGACCTCGCGAAGTCCTACGCCAAGGCGATCGGTGGCCTGCGCGCCGGCGGCATCCGGACCACCTTCACCGAGGAGACCGAGACCGACCTCTTCGGCGAGCAGGCGGTGCTGTGCGGCGGCGCGTCACAGCTCGTCCAGTACGGGTTCGAGACGCTCACCGAGGCCGGCTACCAGCCGGAGATCGCCTACTTCGAGGTGCTGCACGAGCTGAAGCTCATCGTCGACCTCATGGTCGAGGGCGGCATCGCCAAGCAGCGCTGGTCGGTCTCCGACACCGCGGAGTACGGCGACTACGTCTCCGGCCCGCGCGTCATCGACCCGCGGGTCAAGGAGAACATGCAGGCCGTCCTCGCCGACATCAAGAACGGTGCGTTCGCCAAGCGGTTCATCGACGACCAGGACGCGGGCGCGCCGGAGTTCAGGACGTTGCGCGAGAAGGGCGCCCAGCACCCGATCGAGGCCACCGGCAAGGAGCTGCGCAAGCTCATGAGCTGGGTCAGATCCACGGACGACGACTACACCGAGGGCAGCGCGGCTCGCTGACGGCCGGCCGAGAGACGGGGGCGGCGCCCGGCAGCCGGGCGGTGCCCCGGGTGCCTGCGGCCCTGCCCACGAGGAGGCGCTGGGCCCCCGACCGGGCGTGGGCCCAGCGCCTTCAGGTGGGCAGAGCAGGGCCCGGTGCCGCTAGTGAC
>JAICIN010000009.1 GCA_025924375.1 Dermatophilaceae bacterium
GAGCGACCGCAACCTCATCGACGTCCGCTTCCCTGTCCAGTACGTGATCCGGCCCCAGTCCGACGCCTGGCACGACTACCGCGGCTATGCCGGCCAGGTGGCCGGTGGAATCCTCAAGCGCGGCGACGAGGTGATGGTCCTGCCCTCCGGGTTCACCTCGAGGATCAGGAGCGTCGAGACGGCCGACGGCGAGCTCGACGAGGCCTACCCCCCGATGTCGGTGACCGTGCGGCTGGAGGACGACATCGACGTCTCCCGTGGGGACATGATCTGCCGTCCACAGAACATGCCCCACGTCTCCCAGGACATCGACGCGATGATCTGCTGGATGGACGAGGCGGCGCCCCTGCGGGTGGGTGGCAAGTACTCGATCAAGCACACCACGCGCAACGCCCGGACCATCGTCAAGGAGCTGAGGTACCGGCTCGACATCAACACGCTGCACCGTGACGAGAGCGCTCCGAGCCTGGGGCTCAACGAGATCGGCCGAGTCCAGCTGCGAACGACCGCGCCGCTGATGTGCGACGACTACAACCGCAACCGGGCGACGGGCGGCTTCATCCTGGTCGACGAGGCGACGAACCGCACGGTCGCGGCGGGGATGATCACCGAGCAGACGGCATGACGCTGCTGGACGGCGCCCGCCCGGCTCCCGCGAGGGAGGCACCGGTCCCGGGTCCGCCGGCCTGGCGGCCCCTGCGCATCGCCATGGTCGGGCAGAAGGGGCTGCCCGCGACGTTCGGCGGGATCGAGCACCACGTCGAGCAGCTGGCCGTGCGGCTGGTGCAACGCGGGCACCGGGTCATCGTCTACTGCCGCAACAGCTATGGCACCCGCGACGCCGACGACTACCTCGGGATCGACCTCGTCTCCGCACCGACCGTCGGCACCAAGCACCTCGACGCCATCGTCCACAGCGGCACGTCGACGGTGCGCGCCATCGCTGCCGGTGTGGACGTCGTGCACTACCACGGGCTGGGGCCGGGCCTGGTCGCTCCACTGCCCCGTTACCTCGCACGGCCCAAGGTGTTCCTCACCGTGCACGGGCTCGACCACCAGCGCAGCAAGTGGGGGCCGCCTGCGAAGGCCGTGCTGGGGCTGTCGCACTGGATGAGCGGTCATGTCCCGGACGAGGTCATCGTCGTGTCGCGCGCGCTCCAGGAGCACTACGAGCAGCAGTTCGGCGTCAAGGCGTCCTACGTGCCCAACGGCACGCCGCAGTTCGGTGCGGTGGACCCGGCCCTCGTCGCGCCCTTCGGCCTCCGGCCCGGCCGGTATGCCGTGGCCGTGGGCCGGCTCGTGCCCGAGAAGCGTGCGGACCTGCTGATCAAGGCCTTCCGTGAGGTGCCCGGGGACTTCCAGCTCGCCATCGTCGGGGGCTCGTCCTTCTCGAACGACTACGAGCAGCACCTCCGCGAGCTGGCGTCGACGGACGACCGGGTCCGGTTCACCGGGTACGCCTACGGCGAGACGCTCTCGGCGTTGTACCAGGAAGCGGCCGTCTTCGTGCAGCCGTCGGCGCTCGAGGGCCTGCCCCTCACGTTGCTCGAGGCGGTCTCGCACGGGGTGCCGGTCATCGCGTCCGACATCTCCCCCCACCAGGAGGTCCTCCGGCAGGGCTCGTCGCGCCACCGTTACGTGGCGGTCGACGACCTGCCTCAGCTGGCCGGGGCGCTTCGCTCGATGCTCGAGGTGCCGCCGGTCGTCGACGGGGCGGCGAAGGACCTGCGGGACGCCGTCCTCGCGCACTACTCGTGGGACGCCGCGGTCGACCAGCTGGAGGCGCTCTACCTGGCCGGGGGGCCGAGCCGGGCGACACGCGCCGCCGTGACGACGCAACCTCCGAGGGCCGCGCACCTCGCCTGAGCCGCGCCACCCGGACATCCCAGCCGCGCCACCCGGACATCCCAGCCGCGACACCCCGGCGTCTTCGCCGGCGTCACCCCGGCAGCGCCACGTCGTAGCCCCAGTCGAGCAGCTCCTTGCCGATGACCTGCTCGATCTCCTCGACGTCCCGGCTCGAGAGCTCGTGCCGGTAGGAGTCGGCGCGGCCCGGGTTCACCTCGTGGCGGCGGTAGCCCGCGTCGAACACCTCGTTCCAGTCCAGGCCGAGGAACTCGAGCATCGCGGCGAACCGCTCGCGGGGGCTGGCGAGGATGTCCTCGTAGCGCACGTCCATCCACTGGCCCTCCGGGAGGGCGTCGCGCGCCTGCGCGTAGGCCGCCATGAGCATCTTCCACCCCAGGGCGGCGAGGACCGGGAAGGAGCGGCCGTGGTCCTCCCACTCCTGCCGCAGGTCGCGCGGGAGCGGGCCGTAGATCCACTTGTCGGGCCCTCCCCAGCCGTCCCACCAGCCCATCTGCAGCCAGGAGTTCGCGACGGCCCGGCCGTCACGGACGACGTGGATGACGCGCAGGTCGGGCAGCGCCGCCTGGAGGAAGCCGGTACGGGGCCAGCCCGTGAGGTGCTGCAGGAGCACGTCACAGCCCTGCGCCCGCTCGCGGCTCTCGAAGAAGTCGACGACTCTCCCCTTGAGGTGGGGCGTCAGGTCGGCGGCACCCAGGTCGCGGCACGGTGTGGAGAACCCGGCCATGACGTGGCGGTCGATCAGCCGGTAGGCCTCGGACGGGGCGACGCGGATCCGCCCGCGCTCCAGCAGCTTCCCGCTCTCGGCGAGGGCCCGCATGGCGGCCGGCCGTTGCGGCGCCAGCCGGTAGAGCCGGCCGTTCAGCCGGCCGCGCGAGTTCAGCCGCGGCACCTTGTCGTCGAGCCCGGAGATGAAACCGGTGCCCGGGTGCCGGGAGAGCACCTCCTGGACCAGCGTCGTGCCGCTGCGGCCGGTACCGCTCACCAGAGCCAACATCTGTCCCCTCCTCGTCCGTCCCGGGTCCTCACGAGCCGCCGCCGGACGCGGCCCGGCGCCGGCTCAGGGCCCGCGGCCACAGCGTGTAACCGAAGAGCGCGAGCCCGGGCACCGTCAGGGCCGACACGGCGGCCTTCTGCCACACCGGCATCGACTCGACCCACTCGTTGTCCGGGCGCAGCCGCACCTCGCCACGCTGCTGGCGGTCGGGGTTGCCGGCCGCGGAGTGCGTGGGCCGGAGGCGCACCGTCGCCGGGCCGGTGAAGGGCAGCGCACCGGCGTCGGCCCCGATGAAGCGGGCCACCTGCGCGAGCGTGTCCTGCGGCCGCTGCGCGAAGTCCTCGTAGTGCATGCGGAGCCCGCGCCGTGGCGCCCGCCACAGCGCGGCGGCCAGCACGTTCCAGACGAGCCACAGCAGGGAGCTCTTCCAGAGCTCCTGGCGGCTCATGACAGGGGTGTCCGCGGCGTCGCGGGTCGCCTTAGGGCGCAGCCACGAGTATGCCGTCGCGCGAGGGTCGCGCACGACGTGCAGCACCCGGACCTCGAGACCGGGAAGCTGCTCCAGGAGCAGGCCGTAGGGCGGGAGCTTCGAGGTGTCCACGATGGTGCGACAGCCCGTGGCCTGTGCGATCGCGGCGTAGAGATCACCGATCGCGACGTCGTCCGGGTGAGCGGGCACGGGCGGCAGACCTGCCGAGCGGCGTGCCAGCAACAGGGGCAGGCGCAGCAACCGCAGCCTCGTGAGCAGCCGGCGGCCGATCGCCGGGTCGGGCGCGCCGAGCCGCTCCATGACGTCGGTCCAGACCGGGCAGTCCCCGAACGGCAGGCCACAGCCGCACGCCTGGTTCTGGGCGAGCCCACGCTGCCACACGTAGCGCAGCTCACCGGCCGCGAACACCCCCGGAAGCTGCCCGAGCACCATGTTGAGGACCGTCGTACCGCTCCGTCCGCTCCCCGTGACGTAGACGACGCGGACGGGCGTCGTCTCGCGCTGCACCCCCATCAGGAGCCGTCCCCGGCGCCAGCAGGGCCTTCGTGCGGCGCGGCGAGCGCGACCTCGGCCGGCCCGGGCAGCGTCTCGGGCTGGGGCAGCCCCCGGTAGACCGCGTCGAGGCGTGCCAGGTGCAGCGCCGGGTCGAAGTCCCGTCGGAGCCGCTCCAGGCCCCGCCGGCCCATCTCGGCAGCCACCGCGGGCTGCTCCAGCAGGCCGGTCAGTGCGGCGGCCAGGGCGCGTGGGTCGTCGGGAGGCACCACACATCCGTCGACCCCGTCGCTGACCAGCTCGGGCATCCCCCCGAGGTGGGTGACGACGACAGGCACGCCCACGGCATACGACTCGAGGATGGTCATCGGCTGGTTCTCGTGCCAGCGCGACGGCACCACGGTGGCGACCGAGGACGCGACGAGGCGGCGGAGCTCGTCCTTGTCGAGGCGGCCGTGGAAGGTGACGCGGCCCGGTGCCACCGCGGCGGCGAGGTCCTCCAGCCGGCGACGCTCGGGCCCGTCCCCGGCCACGTGGAGGCGGACGCCTTGGGGGAGCCGCGCCGCGGCACGGACCGCCACGTCGATGCCCTTCTCCGGCGACAGGCGTCCCGCCACGACCACGTCACGTCGTGGCTCGGATGTGACCTCGTCGTGCGCCTCGAGGAAGTGCGGCACCACGACGAGCCGCTCGGGGGCCACTCCCGCTCGCGCCATCACGTCCGCGAGGAAGCGGCTCGGGCTGATGAACCGGTCGACCGACCCGTAGGCGCCGGTGACCCGGTGGATGCCCGACTCCACCGACAGCAGCGCGCTGGCCGACACCGAGCCGCCCTTGCAGCGCCGGCGCACGGCGTGGAGGGTGCTGTGCCCGACGCAGGCGTCGCAGAGCGTGCCGTGGTCGAGGAGCTGGTAGCTCGGACAGGCGAGCTTGTAGTCGTGCAGCGTCATCACGGCCCGCGCCCCCGAGCGGCGCACCGGGCGCAGCACGGACGGCGAGAGCTGGTGGTAGATGTTGTGGAAGTGCACCACGTCCGGCTCGAACCGCTGGATCGCGGCCTCCATCCCGCGCGCACTCGAGGGCGACCAGACCATCCGGCCGGCCGCGGCCACGCCCCGCAACCCTCCCGGCGCGGGGTCGAGCTCGACGTAGGAGGGGAACGTGTCCGCGAGGGGAAGGCCCTCCAGGTTCTCCGGGTGGTGCATGCCGAACAGCGCGACGTCGTGCCCGGCGCGGCGCTGGAGCGCGGCGACGTCGAGCATGTAGCCCTCTGCTCCGCCGCGGCGGTAGAGGAACTTGTTCACGTGCAGGATGCGCACCGGGCCTCCCCCCCTCGCACAGGCCTCCGGCCTCCTGCTCAGTCCACCACAAGGGCGGGCGGCGACGTGCCGGATTCGGTGAAGTGGGGAGCCGCCCTTTCGACGGGCTTTTCGGCGAATCCGCCACGAGGAGCGGATGATCGTGGTCGACTGGGCGGAGGGACTTCTGGCGGAAGAGATCGGGTGGGCCGTGAGAAGACGTGCGAGCGCGACAGCGCTGAGGACGGTGCGGCGCGCCGTCACGTGGAGGCCGAAGCAGCAAGGACGAGAGCCGCTCGACGTCGCCGCGCTCATCAGTCCCCTGCGCTACGACGTCGCGGTCCGCGCGCAGTTCTTCGACTTCCTCGCGACGCGGGAGCGGGACGGCGACGAGGCCGTCGTCGAGGCGGCCCGGCACCAGCCGTATGCCGTGTGGTTCCGAGAGGTGGCCATGGCTCGCTTCCGCCCGTGGGTCCTCAAGGACGCCGGCCTCATGGCCGAGGGCTTCCGGGAGCGGGTGCTCGCCAGCCGCGCGCTCCTGCGGTCCTTCGAGTCCCGGGGCTTCGACGCCCGCACCCCGGTGACGCTGCGGCTCACGAGCGGGCCGACCTGCTCGGACACGGGCGTGAGCATCCGGCGCAGCGTGCACGTCGGCGACGGCGGCCACCGCCTGGCGCTGCTGCTGCGCCACGGGCTGCCCCTCGAGCCGCACATGTACCGCCTCGACCCGCGCCCGATGCCCCTCATCGACAACACCGTGCGGCTCCTCCGGCCCCTCGCGCTGCCCGAGGACGAGTACCTCGCCTTCCTGGCCCGCGGGTACGGCGTGGCGGCTGCGACGGACGGCGGACACGACGCGGTGACGGATGCAGCCGGGCTGGTGGCGGCGGTGCGTGGCCGCGACGCCACCGACGCCGCGGAGCTCGAGGCCGTCCTGCAGTCCCACGCGGCGGCCCGGACGAACGCATGAGCAGGGTGCGGCCGGGCGCCGCCAGCCGCGAGGGCGCCCTGCCCTACTACCTGCGGAAGGTTCGCCGCCACGTCGAGTGGGCGCGGACCGAGGGCGTCGCCCGCCTCGTCGAGGAGGACCGGCTCGACCCACGGGCGCGCGCCCGTACCGCCGTCCGCAAGGCGGCGTGGCGCCGCGCGAACCACCGCGGGCCGGGCACCGCCAGGGCCGTCTACGTCGTGGGGCTGCAGCGGTCGGGGACCAACATGCTGCTGCGCGGCATCGACGAGGCCCCCGAGGTCGAGGTCCGCAACGAGAACGACCGCCGGGTGTTCGACCGGTTCCGGCTGCGCGGTGACGAGGTGCTCGGCGAGACGGTGCGTGCCAGCCGGCACGCCGTCGTCCTGGTCAAGCCGCTGTGCGAGACGCACCGCGTCGGTGAGCTGCTCGACCTCACCGGTGCGGCGAGCCGCGCCGTGTGGGTGCACCGCGACCCGGTGGACCGGGCGAGGTCCGAGGTGTCGAAGTTCGGCTCGTCGAACCTGCAGGCGCTCCGCCTGGTGGCGGCCGGCGAGGGTGCCCGCACCTGGCAGGGCGGCGGCCTGTCCGAGGACTCGCTGGCCGTGCTGCGCTCGTTCGACCTCGACGCGATGACCCCGCACACGGCGGCCGTGTTCTTCTGGGTGCTGCGCAACCGGCTCTTCTTCGAGCTGGGCCTCGACCGCCGTGCCGACGTGATGGCCCTGTGCTACGACCGGTTCGTCGGGGACCCGGAGGGCCAGATGCAGCGGCTGTGCGCCTTCATCGGCCTGGACTACCGTTCCGCCTTCTGCGCCCACGTCGAGCGGCGCGAGAGCCATGGGCGGGCGACGCTCGACATCGACCCGGCAGTGATGGCCCTGGCGCGCGGGCTCGCGTCCCGCCTCGCTGAGGTCTCATGAGGCCCGGGCACTCCGGCGCGGGGACGCGGGGCCGGCGGCTGGCCGTGACGGCACTGCTCCTCGCGGGCCTGACCGCGACGAGCTGCTCGAGCGGCGCACCCACCGGCTCGGGCACGACCGGCCGTTCGGCGCAGCCGCTGCCGACCACGACCGAGGGCGGGACCGCCTCCCTCACGGGTCAGCCGGCCGGGTCGACGCCGTTGGGGGCGAAGTGGGACTGGGGTCGCTACGACGCGTTCCTGCCCTACCTGCAACGCCTCTCGGGCGGCCACACCTACTACGAGGTGGTGTGGTGCGACATCGAGCCCAGCCAGGGCCAACGCGACTGGTCCGCGCTGGACCGCCTGGCCCGCCGCAGCCAGGCGCTGCGCATCTCCCTGTCCCTCAAGCTCCGGGTCGGCAGCTGCTGGAACACCGGTGGTGGTGCGCAGTACACGCGGGGGAGCAAGAACAAGACCGAGTCGGAGATGCCCAAGGACCTGGGCGCCTACCGCAGCTGGGTGGAGGCGACGGTGACCCGCTACTCCGCCCTCGGCGTGAAGGAGTTCGCGGTGGAGAACGAGGTGAACTCCAAGAGCTTCTGGGGCGGCACGCCGCAGCAGTACACCCAGCTGGTCGACATCGCGTCGCAGGCCATCCGCGCGGCGGACCCTGGCGCGACGGTCGTCGACGGCGGGCTCAGCAGCACCACCTACGGCTACGGCATCGCCGACGACCTCCTGCGGGCCGGCAGGGACTCCGACGCCGTCAAGGCGTGGAACACCTACTACGCCCAGCGCATCGGGACGAGGGGCGACCAGCTGCCGGCGGTTCAGGACCGCGCGGGCCTCGAGGCGGTGCTGCAGTCGGACCAGGGCCGGCGCAACCTCGACTACCTCTCGGTGGTCACGAAGCTCGCCCAGCAGAAGACCGTCGCCGTGCGACAGGTCCACTTCTACGAGGCCTGGGACGCCGTCGACCTCCTCCTCACGTACCTGCGCGCCCACACGCCGGCCGGCACGCCGGTCGAGGCGTGGGAGGTCGGGAGCTTCGACAAGAGCTCGGCGCAGGACGACGCGGTCCGGGCCGAGGACGTCCTGAGGACGACGAGCCTCATGCTCGCCGGAGGGGTCCGCGTCGTCATCTGGCTGCCGCTCGCGTTCGACCCCGGTGGCCGGAACTCCGGCGAGCCCCGGTACGGCCTGCTCAACCCCGACGGCACCGTGCGGGCGGCAGGACGGCTCTTCCAGACGATGGTCGACGCCTCCCGTGGCGCCAAGCCCGTTGCGGTGACCAGCGGTGGCCTCCGAGGCGTGAGCTTCGACCGCGACGGCGGCGCCAAGGCCTTCGTGTGGGCGCCGACGCAGACCCGTGTCACCCTCGGTCCGGGGGACTCGGCGGGGCCGGTCGGGGGTGGCTCAGCGAGCAGCGCTCCCGGCCAGGTCGTCGTCGGGAGCACTCCGGTGGAGCTGTCGCTGCGCGGGTCCACCGCCGACTTCCTCGGGCGGCAGAAGTGACCGCCGGGCAGCAGCTCGTCTTCGTCGGCGGCCTGCACCGCAGCGGCACCACGCCGCTGGCCCGTGCCCTGGCTGCTCACCCGCAGGTCAGCGGCCTCACGGGCACGGGCGTCCGGGAGGACGAGGGGCAGCACCTCCAGCACGTCTACCCCAAGGCGAAGACCTACGGCGGCTCCGGCCGGTTCGCGTTCGACCCCCGGGCGCACCTCACGGAGGACAGCCCCCTGGCGACGCCCCGGGCCGCGGCGGCCCTGCGGCAGGCGTGGGACCCCTACTGGGACCTCAGCCGTCCCTACCTCCTCGAGAAGTCTCCGCCGAACCTCGTGATGGGCCGCTACCTCCAGGCGGTGTTCCCGGACTGCGCGCTGATCACCGTCATCCGGCACCCGGTCGTGGTGGCCCTGTCGACGAAGAAGTGGCGGGGGCTGCTCTCCTCCGACCCGCGGCGGTTCCAGACGGTGTACTCCCTCGTGCAGCACTGGATCACGGCACACCGGATCCTCAGGGAGGACCTCCCGCACCTGCGGCGCGCCCACGTCGTCCACTACGAGGACCTCGTGGCCGACCCGGCCGGTGAGCTGGGCGCGATCGCCCGCTTCCTGGGACTGGACGCGCCGTTCGCCACCGACTCGGTGCGCTCCAGCGCGAGCGCGCGCTACGAGGAGCAGTGGGCCCGCTGGGCCCGTCCCACGACTCCCGGGTATGCCGTGCGGTCCCTCGTCGCGCGGCGCCTGGGTCCCGTCCTGGCGGACTTCGGGTACGACGTCGACGACCTCTCGGTGCACCACGCGGGCGTGTGGCCGTTGCCCGGTCGGGCGTAGCCGCGAGCTCAGGCGTACCCGAGCTCCCTGAGCAGGTCGCGCGACGTCACCACGAACAGCAGCCGCACCAGCGGGTCCAGCTCGCGACGGTGGGTGCCCACCCGGGACCGGTAGACGGTGGCCGTCGTCCCGGCGCCGGCCCGGCGCGACGAGGCCTGCGCGTGGTAGCGGGCCGGCACGTCGTGGTCGTGCGCCTCGAAGTCCAGCATCTCCGGCTCGAACCGCTCACCCAGGAAGCCCATGAGCGCCTCCACCGTGCTCACCTGGTCGTCGACCAGGTCCTCGTAGCGGACCTCGTGGTACTGGCCCTCCGGAAGTCGTGCCCCGGCCTCACGGGCCGCGCGGACGTAGCGCGGCCACTTCAGCGCCGACTTCAGGCTCGACCAGTAGCCGAACCGCTTGCGGTGGGAGACGGCGACGTCACGCCCGTCCCGGATCACGTGGACGACCTGGGCATCCGGGAAGACGCGCAGGATGAAGTCGAGCTTCAGCGCGTACCGCGGGCTCTTGTCGGCCCAGCGCTGCTTCCCCCGCGAGCGGGCGTAGTCCCGTTGCACGCCGCCGAAGAAGGTGGCGACGCGGGCGAGCCACTCCTCCTGGGAGAAGCCGTACTGCGACAGGCGCTTCCAGTCGCGTCCGACGATCCGTTCGAGGTCCTCCAGGAACCGCGTCTCCGGCCCGCAGCTGATCCGTGAGTGCGAGTCCAGGAGCAGCCTGAGCATCGTCGTGCCCGACCGCTGACACCCCACGACGAAGATGGGCGCCGTGGGGCCGCCGGCGGTCGTCGCCGAGTCGGTGCTCACGCGTGCTCCACCTCGCTCAGGACAGCGTGGCGGGGTGGAGGGGGCCGGGGCCCGACGTGCTGTCCTCCGGATCCTCCCTCTCCGCCGGCGGCTCGGCCGCGTGGCGGCGGCCGCCCGGGAGGTCGGCCCTGCGGCTCTCGGTCGTCTCGACGGCCGCCGTGGTACGCGAGCGGGCGATGACCTCGAGGAGGAACACGAGCAGCAGGGAGAGCACGAAGGCCGCGGCGGCCACGGCAAGGGCGGTCTGGACCATGGGCTGGATGCGGTCGACCTCCTGGGCGGTCCCGACGAAGACGACCTTGGACGGGTCGGCCGCTGCGAGCTGCACCTCGGCCTGCGCCGCGGCGGTGTCGGCCTCGTTGACGTTGACGGCCGCACTCGAACGGTTGGCCTGGAGGACGTTGTACTGCGCCAGGATCGGCACGAAGCCGTCGAGGCTGGCCTTGGCGGTGCTGATGGGAGCGGCCATGGCGGCGGCGCCGACGGGGTTGCCGGCGGCCTGGAGGGACGCCTGCTGCTGGATCAGCGCGTTGACGCGGCTCAGCTGCGCCTCGTAGGCCTTCTGGGGGTCGGCCATCTTGTACTTCGCGGTGAACGCGTCGATGGCGGCGTTGGTGTCCGCCAGGGCTTTGCGCGCCCCGTCCTGACGCGCCTTGGCGTCGTCGACCTGAGAGCTGAAGAGCGCCTTCAGCGTAAGCGAGCTGGCCGCCTCCACCACGGGACTCACCTCGTTCTTCTTGGGCGAGGTGTACGACACCGCGACGCTGGAGCTCGCGAGGACCTGCGTCACCGACAGGTTGTTGTTGACGTCAGCGGCGTCCGCGCCCGTCAGCGCCTCGACCTTCTCGCGGATGACGGGACTGGACGCCGTGGCCTGGAACTGCGCGACGAACTGGTTGACGCCCTGGGCCCCGGTGTACTGCGAGCTCAGTCCCCCGACGAGGGCGGGCGGGTTGACCGTCGCCGTGGCCGTGTACTGCACCGGCTGGACGAAGAGGATCCCCGCAGCCACCGCTGCACTGAGCAGCGGCAGCAGGATGATGAGCCAGAGGCGCCGGCGTGCGGCCTTGATGTAGTCGATGATCTCCATGACCTTCCCTCTTCAGTTGACGTCGTCCCAGGTGAAGCCGACCCCGGGCAGGGCGGCGAGCCGCTCGTTCCAGGGGCGGTAGTAGTCGGTGAGCCGCTCCCGCAGGGCGTGACCGATCGCAGGTGGCGCGTTGGTGGCCTTGAGGTGGCTCAGCTCGGGCAGTGGCACGTCGCGCACGCCGAGGTGCTTCCAGATCCTCGCGAGCTCCCTCGCCGGGTCGCTGAACATGTTCTCGGTGCGCACGACGAGCACCTGCTCCGGCTGCACGTGCTCGTAGAGCCGCTCGAGCTGCTCGGCGTAGCGGCCGCGGCTCAGGTAGCTGTGGTGCCGGTGGGAGTAGCTCTCGTACGAGGGGTCCCGGCGCATCCGATCCTCCTCGCCCGCGAGGCGGCTCTCCTCCAGCTCGACGGCCTCCTCGAACGGGCGGTCCTCGTGACCCTTCTGGGTCTCGTACTGGTGGTGCGACCAGGCGCGCGCAACCGGCTCTCGAAGGCTCACGATGATCCGCACCTCGGGCAGCGCCTGCCCGATCCGCTCGGCCGCGAGCGGGTGGAACATGTAGTAGGGACTGGCCTCGCCCGTGGTGCGCCATTCCGTCGACGCAGGCTCGAACTTCGAGAGGTACCAGTCCCATCCGCGCGCGAAGTTCACGTCGAAGTAGTGGGTGCCCTTGGCCGCGCGGCACGGAGCCACCTCGGGGTGCTGGTTCACCCAGTCGGCGACCGATGTCGAGCCCCCCCGCTTCGTGCCCACGATGAGGTAGCTCGGGGCCATGCCCGCGGGCCGGAGACGCCGCTGCAGCGGCGCCCCCCAGCGGGCCGCCATCGTTCTCACGATCATGACCGTCCTGCACCCCCCCGAGGTCGAGACCACCCCATGCAGAAGAGCGTAGGGCGGGCGGGGCGCCGGCACGACGAGTTTGGGAGATCCCACAGGTTGGGTGGAATCCCGGCAGACCGGCACTGTCGAGTGGGAGACTCGGAGGAGGACAAAGCCGTTCTGGCCAAGGGGAATCGCATGGCAGCACAGCGTTGGTTCGTCGTCGCAGTGACCGGCCTCGTGGCGGTCGGGGCCGCCGGGTGCACGGTGCAGGGGGACAAGGCCAAGGCGGCACCCGTCGCCGCGACCCGCCCGTCGGCAACGACCACGACGCCCTCTCCGTCGACGTCGACGACACCACCGGCGCCGTCGGTGACGACGGGCGTCACCAGTCCGGCGCTCACCGCGGCCCTCAACCGGCTGGCGGCCGACAGCCAGGCGCTGAAGACCGACACGCAGCTGGGGGCAGTGCGCACCGGCGTGAGCGCCGGCCTGGCCACGGCTCGCAAGGGCATGCAGACGACCCGTTCCGGCGCATACCCGATCGGCACGCGGAGCTGCTCGTCGGTGGCCGCCGGCCTCGCCGTGACGCGGTCCGGCACTGCCGCCGTGGAGCGGGCGATGGCGCCCTTCACGGGGGCCGCGGCCGTGCGGCAGGCGCAGATCGACCGGCTGGCGCAGTCCATCGCGCTGACGCGGAGCCTTTCCTCGAAGCAACCGGCCACCGCGTCGCCGAGCCCGGCCGAGATCGTCGCGGCCCTCAAGGCGGCCTCGGCGCAACAGGCGTCGGCCGTCAGCTCGCTCGCGGCCACGCGGGCGTCCACGGCCGACGCGCTGGCGAAGTCGAGGAGCATGTCCGCCGCCGCCTCAGACATCTACGCGAAGCTCTGCTGAGCCGGCGGCCGTGCCGTCCGCGGCCACAGCTGCCCGGCCACCGCGCCCGGGCGCGCGCCGGCGCGCGGAGCGCGCGAGCGAGCGTGCCAGCGCCCGGTCCTCGTCGGTGACGCCCGTCGCCACGAGGACGGCGAGGAAGCTCACGAGGACCACGGGCGCCCCGACGAGGAGGGCGTCGACCCAGTCGTCGACCCAGCGCTGGACCGCGAGAGCCGCTGCGGCAGCACAGAGTCCAGCGGTCATGGTGCGTCCGAGCCGGACGCCTCGGGCGCGGACGCCCACGACGAGGTACGCCTGGACGACCTTGGCGATGTTGACGAGGACCAGGGAGAGGCTCCACGCGACGGCCGCGCCGAGCACGCCGTGCCGCGGGATGAGGACGAGGTTGAGGACCAGGTTCAGGCCGAGGACCGCGACGTTGTCCACCATGTTCAGCCCCACGCGCCCCGACATGTTGAGGACGGTCCCGCACGGTCCGGCCGCGGCGCTCACCAGCTGCCCGACGGCGAGGACGACCGTCACGGAGGCGGCCGTGGCGTAGCCGTTCCCGAAGTAGCCGAGCAGCTGCTCGGGGAACACGATGAGGGCGATGAACGCCGGCATGGACAGCGTGAGGATCCACCGTGACGCCGTCCCGTAGGCGCGTGCGGCGTCCTCGAGCCGGCCCGTGTGCAGGAGGTGCGCCAGGTGCGGCGTGAAGGCGGCGTTGATCGGCGCCATGACGAAGACCGCGAGCATGACCAGGCGGGTGGCGACGTTGTAGACGCCGACCGCGTGCTGGTTGCGCAGGGCGCCCAGGAGCAGCGTGTCGAGCCAGATCAGGCCGGTGGCGGCCAGCGCCGAGACCCAGCTGATCATCGAGAAGCTGAAGATCTCCCGGACGTCGTAGCGGCGGCGCGCCGGGGGCGTGAACCGCATCTGCCGGTGGAGCGCGACGGCGGCGAGCAGGGCGGCTGCCCAGGCCGCGACGACGAGGGCGACGATCGCTCCCACGAGGCCGTAACCGAGTGCGACGGCAGCAGCCGTCAGGCCGAGGCGCAGCAGTGGCTCGAAGACGCGCCCGATGAGCGTGAACGGTCGCTGGGTCCGCCATCCCTGCGTCGCGGCCAGCGCGGCGTCGGAGAGCGTGCTGGCGGGCAGCGCCAGGCCGACGAGCCGGACCGGCCCGGTCAGCTGTGCGTCGTTCAGCAGCGACGCGATCCACGGTGCGGCAAGGGCCAGGCCTGCGCCGATGACGCCCGACGCAACGACGGTGAGGACGATGCCGAGCCGGATGGTGCCCCGAAGACGGCTGGCGTCCCCGTCGGCCACGTGCATGGCGACGAACCGCGTCAGGGCAGAGCGGAAGCCGGCGAGCGAGAGGAGGCCGAGCAGTGAGAGGAGGGCGAAACACGTTGCGTAGCGGCCGACCTGGCGTTCGCCGAGCCACGCCATGACCGAGATCGTGGCGAAGAGCGATCCCTGGTTCGTGAGGGCGCCCACGATGTTGAGCCCCCCACCGCGTCCCATCCGGACGAGCGTGGTCCTGGTCTCCGGCGACGCCGTCCCGGAGGTCATGGTCTCCGGTCCACCATGGCTCGCGCCCGCTCCTCGCCGGGGCGACCGCCCTCGGGGATGGCGGCCGACGACGGGTCGAGTCGCGCGACGTACGCGGCACACGCCACGAAGGTCACGAGGTACCAGAGGCTCACGACGTTGGACATGACGTTCGCCGCCATGCTGCTGAGCAGGAAGCAGATGGCACACCCCAGGGCACCGGTCGCCACGCGGTGCTCGAACGTGCCGCGCGCCGCCCTCCCCAGGGCGACCACTCCCGTGCGGAGGAGGAAGAAGTGCATGGCCAGGTAGGCACCGAGTCCGACGACACCCGTCTCGACGTAGGCACGGATGAAGTCGTTGTGCGGCTGCTTCGCGGCGTCGGTCTCGTACTGCGTCATGTTCAGGCCGATCCCGGTGACCGGGTCCCGGTTCGCAAGGGGCAGCACCTCCGTCCAGTAGTTGATGCGCCACGCCAGGCTGTTGCCCGTCTCCGGTCCGCCCGGGAGCTGCTGGCTGGCACCGAGGTCGGTGAAGCGCGCACCGAGCTGCGGCACGAGCAGCAGGGCAACCAGCGTGGAGGCGGCGAACGCCGCGATGAGGGCGACCCGCCGCTGGATGACCGCGATGACGATGATGGCCACGACGGAGGCGATGAGCGCCCCACGGGTGAGCGTCAGGACCATGAACAGGCTGGAGAGGCCGAGGACTCCCAGCATGACGAGCTTGAGCCGCTTCGAGAGGCTCGGGTACACGGCGACGCCGAAGACGATCATGAACGCGAGGTACCGGGCGAACGTGTTCGACTGGCTGAACGGTCCGGTGAGGCGCGTGAAGCTGCCCTTGACCTCCGACGCCGGGGTGCCGAGGACGAGCCCCCAGAGCGTGTAGAGGAGCGGGAACACCAGGCTGGCGTAGGCCGCCGCGATGGTGCGCACCAGCATGGCGCGGCTCGTGATGAGCTGCTCCAGGATGATGAACATCATCGCGACCGAGAGGATCCGGGTCGTCTCGAGGGCCGCGGCCTGACGGGAGCCGGCCTCGATGACGCTGACCGCTCCCGACGCGGTGAAGACGAGCAGGGCGGTGCGCAGGGCGGAGCCCTTCATGCGGCGGCCGTGCGAGTACTGCGCGAGCAGCCACAGGACCGAGGCGAGCAGGAAGAGGAGCGCCATGATGCTCGAGGGGTCGATGCCCCGTGCCACCGCGGTGTTCGTCGCTGTGTTGCCAGCGGAGGAGCCGCTGAGCTTGAACAGGTCGATGCTCGAGCGCAGCACCAGCAGGAGGAGCACGAAGCTGGCGAACCGCGTCAGCGCGAGGACCCCCAGCGCCACGGCGACCACGGCAGCGATCGGCAGCACCACCAGGCGCTTGTCCTGGCCACCGATGGACATGCCCGACACCACGGCACCGGCGACGACAGCGGTCGAGGCGAGGAGCACGAGGATCCGCGTGCGGAGACCGGGGGAGCGGATCGTCGCTGGGCCCGGTTGCCCGCCGGGGGAGGCTGGCAGGAGCTCGGTGACCGTCATGTCGCCGTCCTTTCCACTTGCGCGTTGCGCACCCGCCGCGACGCCAGAGCGGGGAAACCGTGACGGCGCCGCACCGACATCCACAGCAGGGGCGCGGTGAGTCCGAGTGCGAGGAGCACGATGCCGACGGCCCGGCTGGGCACGTCGAGGAGCTTGAGGGCCGAGGCCAGGAGGACGAAGGCGAGGACGCGGCGGACCAGGCCTCCGGGGGCGCGGGAGGAGAGCCGGGCGCCGAGCCAGGCCCCCGGGACGCTGCCGATGATCAACGAGGCCGTCAGGGCCAGGCTGAAGTCGCCGAAGAAGATGTGGCCCAGCGCGGCCGACATGACCAGCGGCACCGCCTGGACGAGGTCAGTACCGACGAGCGAGCTGGCCTTCAGCGTCGGGTAGAGCGCCATCAGGGCGATGATGATCAGCGAGCCGGAGCCGACCGACGTCAGTCCCACGACGAGGCCCCCGGCCGCGCCGATGAGGATCGTGGGGAGGATCTTCGGGACGACGACCGGCCGGCCGGTCGGCAGCGGGTCGGCGGTGCCGTCGCGGCGCCGCGCCCGCTCGATGAGGCGCATGTAGGCGCGGACCGTCAGGCCGACCGCGGCGACGAGCAGCGCGACACCGAGCGCCACCTGGACGGCGTGCTCGAGGGCGCGTCCCGAGCCGAGCAGCCGCAGCAGGACCACCCCGAGGAAGGCCGAGGGGACCGAGCCGACACAGAGCCACTTCACGAGCCCCAGGTTCACCGTGCGCTGCCTCAGGTGGACGGCGGAGCCGACCGGCTTCATCACGGCGGCCGCCACGAGGTCGCTCGACACGGCGGTGAGCGGCGGGACCCCGAAGAACATGACCAGGACGGGCGTCATCAGCGCGCCCCCGCCCATGCCCGTCAGGCCGACCACCACGCCGATGCCGAAGCAGGCCGCGACGAGGAACGGGTCGAGCGTCATGCCAGCCTCCGTCCGATCCACCCACCGGCGAGCAGGAAGCGGGTCACGAGCGCCGCCGCGTCCGCGCGCGGGACGGCGCTCGTGTCCACCTGCAGGTCGGCGTCCTCAGGCGGCTCGTAGGGCGAGGAGATGCCCGTGAAGTTCTCGACGATGCCTTGCCGCGCAAGGGCGTAGAGGCCCTTGAGGTCACGTCGCTCACACTCCTCCAGCGGCGTCGAGACGTGCACCAGCACGAAGTCGCCGGTCTCCTCCGCCATGTGGCGGACCTCCTCGCGGATGGCCACCGTCGGCGCGATCGGGCAGCAGATCGCGATGCCCCCGTGGCGCGCCACCTCGGCAGCCGTGAAGGCGATCCGGCGCAGGTTGAGCTCACGGGCGGCGAGGTCGAAGCCCAGCCCGGACGAGAGGAGCCGGCGCACCCGGTCGCCGTCGAGCACCGTGACGGTGCGGGTGCTGCTCGCGGCGATCCATGCCGCGGTGTCACGCGCCAGGGTGGACTTGCCGGATCCCGAGAGGCCGGTGAACATCACGGTCAGGCCGCGCTTGGAGCGCCGCGGCATCCACCCGCGCAGCGGCCCCTCGGACCCCGACGGCATGCCGTCGAACGGATGTGGGGCATCCGAGGCCATGAGCGCCCGCGCCGCGCGCCACCGCGCCGCCGACGGGGCCGGACGGGTGTCGCTGAGCACCTCGACGTCCCGCGCCGCCAGCCTCCCCGCCAGGCGCGCGATGACCGGCTCGTCGTGGGCGGGCCCCCGCAGCACGAGTGGGATGGTCCGCAGCTCGGCCGACTCCGGTCCGAGCCCGCTCGTCAGGGCCGCCGTGAGCTCCACCAGCGCGCCGGTGGGGACGCGCTGGCGTGACGCCGACTGCTCCGGCACCAGGAGGAGCACCGGACGCCCGGCCAGGCGCTCCCGCAGCTCGGTGAGGTCGCTGGCCATCGGCGGCCGCGCGACCACCAGGACGTGGCGGTCGTGCAGCCGCTCGTCCCCGACGTCGACCCGGAGGTGACCCGGCACCGCCGACTCGTGCCGTCGCAGCCCGCGGGGCACGCCCAGCAGGAGCGGCTCACGACCGCCGTGGGGGCGGAGCCTCTCGAGCGCGGCGACGGGGGTGAACTCCTCGTCGCGCAGCACCAGCCCCCCGGCTGCCAACGCGTCGCGGGCCGTCTCCTCCGAGGGGACCCGCACCGCCACCGTACCGGTGGGCGCGCGGTTCTCCGGGCGGTCGCTGCCACCGAGCAACGCCCCGGGGGGGAGCACGTCCTCGAGCGCCAGCAGCAGGTCGCTCGTCTCGTCCTCGCTCAGGCACAGGTCCGGCAGCGTCGTGTCCCACGGCTGCCCGGTGGCGCCCAGGGGTCCGCCGTCGCGCTCGACGATGCTCACGGGCGGCGGCTCGGACCGGGAGGCGGGCAACCGGGCGACGTGGGTCCGGCGCAGCCCACCCTTCGTCTGCTCGTCATGGAGCACCCCTCCCTGTCGGCCCGCACTGCCGCCCGCCCCCCGGTGGCAGGCGCGGCGCTGCCGCCGGCCTTCTCCGCGTGTTGTCCGCGCCCGGCTGCTCGAGGCGTTCGTCCCGGGGCCCCTTCAGGCTGTCACCGGCGGTTCGTCCACGCGCCCGTCCGATTCGGGACCCGGACCTCATGCATTCGGATGACGGGGGGTGAGCTCCCTGCGGCCCCGACGCCGGGAAGAGGGTGTCCCCGGGCGCGGTTACGCTGAGAGCACCCCTGCACCACCCTCGCCAGGGGCGCATCGTGCTGTCCTCGACCAGATCCTGGAGCGCCCACGCGCATGAGCCTCGCCCCCCTGCTCGACCACCTCACCGCCGAGGCCGGCGTCGCGGCCGCCCTCAAGGCCGCCGCGGGCCGGGAGCCGAGCGCCGACATCAGCGTCGCCCCGGGTGCCCGCCCGGCCCTCATCGCGTCCATCGTCGCCGACAGCGGCACCCCCGTCCTGGCCGTCACCGCCACCACCCGTGAGGCCGACGACCTCGCCGCCGCCCTTCGCTGCCTGCTCGACCCCGACCGGGTCGGTGAGTTCCCGTCGTGGGAGACGCTGCCCCACGAGCGGCTCAGCCCGCGCAGCGACACCGTCGGCAAGCGTCTCGCCGTGCTCCGACGGCTCGCGCACCCCGACGCCCACGACCCGGCACACGGGCCGCTCGACGTCGTCGTCGCGCCGGTGCGCGCGGTCCTGCAGCCCATCGCCCGCGGCCTCGGCGACCTCCGCCCGGTCTCCCTCAGGGCAGGCGACGACGCGCCCCTCGAGCACGTCGTCGAGGCGCTCGCCGCGGCCGCCTACGCCCGCACCGACCTCGTCGAGCGGCGCGGCGAGTTCGCGGTGCGCGGCGGGATCCTCGACGTCTTCCCGCCCACCGAGGACCACCCCCTGCGCGTGGAGTTCTGGGGCGACACCGTGGAGGAGATCCGCTGGTTCAAGGTCGCCGACCAGCGCAGCCTCGAGGTCGCCCAGCACGGCCTGTGGGCCCCGCCGTGCCGGGAGGTCCTGCTCACCGAGCCGGTGCGCGAGCGCGCCCGAGCGCTCATGGAGCAGCTGCCCGGCGCCCTGGACCTGCTCGGCAAGCTCTCCGAGGGCATCGCGGTGGAGGGCATGGAGTCGCTCGCGCCGGCGCTCGTCGACGGCATGGAGACCCTGCTCGACACCTTGCGCGAGGGCAGCGCCGTGGTCGTCTGCGACCCCGAGCGGGTGCGCACCCGTGCCCACGACCTCGTCGCCACCAGCCAGGAGTTCCTCGAGGCGGGGTGGGCCAACGCTGCCGCGGGCAACACCGTCCCCATCGACCTCCAGGGTGTCCTCGGGACCGCGTCGTTCCGGACGGTCGCCGACCTGCGCGCGCACGTTCGGGAGTCGCGTGTGCCGTGGTGGGACCTCAGCCCCTTCGTCGCCGACGAGGAGACCGCCGAGCCGGACGCCGTCGTCGTCAACACCGGGCTGCAGGAGGCCCCGCGCTTCCGCGGCAACACCTCCGAGGCGGTCGAGGCGTTCCGCGGCTGGGCCGGGGACGGGTGGCGCATCGTCGTCGTCACCGAGGGGCCGGGCCTGGCCAAGCGGGTCGCCGAGGTGCTCTCCGGCGAGGACGTGCCCAACCGGCTCGACGCCGACCTCGCCGCGCTCGACGCCGGCATCGTGCACCTGACGACCGGTTCGCTGGGCACCGGCTTCCTGGCTCCCGCCACGAGGCTGGTCGTCCTCACCGAGTCGGACCTCACCGGCACCGCCGGCCAGGGCGGCTCGACCCGCGACATGCGACGCATGCCCTCCCGCCGCCGCAACCAGGTCGACCCGCTCCAGCTGCGCCCGGGCGACTTCGTCGTCCACGAGCAGCACGGCGTGGGCCGGTTCGTCGAGATGGTCCAGCGCACCGTCGGCGGCGCCACGCGGGAGTACCTCGTCATCGAGTACGCCGCCTCGAAGCGCGGCCAGCCCGGGGACCGGCTCTTCGTCCCCACGGACCAGCTGGACCAGGTCACTCGCTACGTCGGTGGTGAGCAGCCGACCCTCAACCGCATGGGCGGCAGCGACTGGGCCAGGACGAAGGGCCGGGCACGCAAGTACGTCAAGCAGATCGCGGCGGAGCTCATCCAGCTGTACTCGGCGCGGATGGCCACGCCGGGGCACGCCTTCGGCCCCGACACGCCGTGGCAGCGTGAGCTCGAGGACGCCTTCGCCTACGTCGAGACGCCCGACCAGCTGAGCTCCATCGAGGAGGTCAAGGCCGACATGGAGCGCGGCGTCCCGATGGACCGGCTCATCTGCGGCGACGTCGGCTACGGCAAGACGGAGATCGCCGTCCGCGCGGCGTTCAAGGCGATCCAGGACGGCAAGCAGGTGGCCGTCCTCGTCCCGACGACCCTCCTGGTGCAGCAGCACCACCAGACCTTCTCCGAGCGCTACGCCCAGTACCCGGTGACCGTCAGGGCGCTGTCGCGCTTCCAGAGCGACAAGGACGCGCGGGAGACCATCGAGGGCCTGGCCAACGGATCGGTCGACCTCGTGATCGGCACGCACCGGCTGCTGTCGAGCGACATCCGCTACAAGGACCTCGGCCTCGTCGTCGTCGACGAGGAGCAGCGCTTCGGCGTGGAGCACAAGGAGCAGCTGAAGACGCTCCGGACGGCCGTGGACGTGCTCGCGATGTCGGCCACCCCGATCCCGCGCACCCTGGAGATGGCGGTGACCGGCATACGCGAGATGTCCACCCTCGCCACCCCGCCGGAGGAGCGGCACCCGGTCCTCACCTACGTCGGTCCCTACGACGAGAAGCAGATCGTCGCGGCCATCCGCCGGGAGCTGCTCCGTGAGGGCCAGGTCTTCCTCGTCCACAACAAGGTCAGCAGCATCGAGCGGGCCGCCAGCCGCATCCGCGAGCTCGTGCCCGAGGCCCGGGTCGCGACGGCGCACGGCAAGATGGGCGAGCACAGGCTGGAGCAGGTGGTGGTCGACTTCTGGGACAAGAAGTTCGACGTGCTCGTCTGCACCACCATCGTCGAGACCGGCCTGGACATCTCCAACGCCAACACCCTGGTCGTGGAGCGGGCCGACGTGCTCGGCCTCAGCCAGCTGCACCAGCTCAGGGGACGCGTCGGCCGGGGTCGCGAGCGTGCCTACTGCTACTTCCTCTACCCGCCCGAGAAGCCGATGACCGAGACCGCCCACGACCGCCTGCAGACGATGGCCAGCCACACCGACCTCGGCTCCGGCATCCAGATCGCCATGAAGGACCTCGAGATCCGGGGCGCCGGCAACCTCCTCGGCGGCGAGCAGTCGGGCCACATCGCGGGAGTCGGCTTCGACCTCTACGTGCGGCTCGTGGGGGAGGCGGTGGCCGACTTCCGCGGCGACGGCGGGGAGAGCCAGGTCGCCGAAGTCAAGATCGAGCTGCCCGTCGACGCGCACCTGCCGCACGACTACGTCCCGGGGGAGCGGCTGCGGCTCGAGGCCTACAAGAAGCTCGCGAGCGTCCAGCACGAGGCCGAGCTCGGCGAGATCGAGGCCGAGCTGGTCGACCGCTACGGCGCCCCGCCGGAACCGGTCCGCAACCTCGTCGAGGTCGCCCGGCTGCGCACGGTCGCCCGGCAGGCCGGCATCGCCGACATCTCCCTCCAGGGCGGCTTCGTCCGGTTCGGCCCGGTCGACCTGCCCGAGTCGGCGCAGCTCCGGCTCCAGCGGCTCTACCCCAAGTCTCTCGTGAAGGACGCTGTGCATACCATTCTCGTGCCGAAGCCGACGACGGCCAGGGTCGGTGGCAAGCCCCTGCGGGACACCGCGGTGCTCCAGTGGGCGAGCGACCTCATCCGTGCCGTCATGCTGGGTGGTGTCGCCGACGCCGCCCGGGTCGGCACGGCCACGAGCGCGGCTCCGACCCGATGAGCCCACAGAGGAAGGGACTGTCCGTGAAGGCACTTCGGACCCTGCGCGGTCTGCTCGCAGCGACGGCCGTGGTCGGCACGCTGTCGGTCGCCGGGTGCGCCACTGCCGACACCGCGGCCGTGGTCAACGGCAACCGCATCACCGAGAAGCAGGCGCAGACCGCGGCGGCCCAGATCAACAAGGCGTTCCAGCTGACCGACCCCCTCACGACGACCAACGCCGTCAGCTCACTCATCACCGCCCCGTTCATCAACGAGGTGGCGGCCAAGGCAGGCAAGGCAGAGACGGACTCCTCGGCCCGCGCGGCCATGCCGAACCTCGACGACCCCACGCCGCAGACGCTCGAGCTCGTCAAGGCGAACTTCGCGCTCCAGAACCTCACCGACCAGGAGAAGGCCGACATCGTCGCCGACCTGCAGAAGGCGAAGATCGAGGTCAACCCCCGCTACGGCACCTTCAACCGCAAGACCGCGGGCATCGAGCCCCGCAACGAGAACTGGCTCGAGGAGCAGGCGTCGAAGTAACGCCGGGGAGCGGCGAGCCACCGGCGCCCGGCCGCCTGTCCCTCCTCGTCGCCAGCCCGCGGGTGGCCCCCGGGTTGCTGACCCGTGGCGCCTGGCAGGTGCTCGAGACCGCCGGCGAGGTGCTCGCCCGCGACGACGGCGAGCCGCTCGCGTCCGCGCTCGCGGAGGCCGGGGTGGCGGTCGGCCACCTCGGCGACCCGCCCGCCCCCGACCTGGCGCGCGCCCTCGTCGAGAAGGCGTCGGCCGCAGCGGTGGTGTGGGTGGGCTCCGCCGACGGTGACCCCGGCCTGACGGATGCAGTGGCTGCCGAGGTGTCGAGGCGCCAGGAGCCGCCGGAGGTCGAGGTCGTGGTCGGGTCGTGGGACGTGCCGGGCGGGAGGGTCCTCGACCTCATCGCCGTCATGGACCGGCTCCGCTCGCCCGGAGGGTGCCCCTGGGACGCGCAGCAGACGCACGAGTCGCTCGTGAAGTACCTCATCGAGGAGGCGCACGAGGCGGCCGAGGCCATCGAGGCCGGCGACCGCCGGCACATGGTCGAGGAGCTCGGTGACGTGCTCCTCCAGGTGGCGTTCCAGTCGCGGGTGGGGCAGGAGCACCGCGAGGACCCCTTCGACCTCGACGACGTCGCCGGGGCGATCGTCGCCAAGCTCGTCCGTCGCCACCCCCACGTCTTCGCCGACGGTGACGCCTCCACGCCCGAGGAGGTGGAGGCCGCGTGGGACGTCATCAAGTCGCAGGAGCGCGGCCATCCCGGCGGGGAGGCGGGGCACGAGAGCCTGCTGCACGGCATACCGGCGTCGCTGTCCACGCTCCTGGCCGCCGAGAAGGCGCTGGCGCGCCATGCGCGTCGGGGAGGACAGGCGCCCCGGGCCGGCGACGACCTCGGCACGCGGCTCCTCGCCCTCGTGGAGGACGCGCGCCGGAGCGGCAAGTCGGCCGATGCGGAGCTGCGTCGGGCGCTGCGCGAGCTCGACACCCGCTGACGTCACGGCACACCGGGAAGCGGCCACCGCTCACCGGTGCCGCTGTCCACGAGCGCCGCGTGGTCCGCGCTCGCCTCGAGCGGCAGGATGTCGTGGACCGCACCGGTGAGCGGGCCGAGAGCCCCCTGGCGGACGCGCGTCGCGATGCTGATGTGCGGTACCCACGCCCCCGGCGCGTAGTGCCGGTGCAGGTCGGCGCCCGTCGACAGGACGGCCTCCACCACCGCCTCCTGCCGCGCGACCAGCTGGCCGGACACCGCCGGCACCAGGCAGGCGCGACCGCGCCGGAAGAGGCCGATGGCGTCGACGTGCAGCTGGAGCGGCCCGTGGTCCGGCAGTCCGGCGACCGCGGCCCGGACCGCCTCCACGTCGTACTCGCGCAGCACCGCGTAGGAGAGGTGCGGGAGATGCCTTCCGTGCGTGTGGGATGCCAGTGTCGAGACGCCGTCGTGGGCCTCGAGCCGCTGCCACAGCTGTCGGATCGCCCGGTCGGTCAGCGGGTCGAAGAGCAGGCACACCGCGAGGGCCACGCACCCATGCTCGGCCAAACACGGGCGGCCTGCCCGCCGACAGCGAAGTTGCTTATAAAAGTTAAGAAGGCTTATAGTTCTAAGTATGGCCCTCACGCAACGCGAACGCGACATCGTCGCCCTGCTGCGCGCCGAGCCGCTCCTCGACGCCGCCGGCCTCGCCGACCGGCTGGGCGCGACCAAGCCCGCGGTGGCGGTCCACCTGTCCAACCTCGCCAAGAAGGGCCTGATCCTCGGCCGCGGCTACGTGCTGCGGCCGGAGGCCCAGACGGTGGTCGTCGTGGGCGGCGCCAACATGGACATCAAGGCTCGTTCCGCTGGTGCCGCCGTGCTGCACACCTCCAACCCGGGCGCCGCCGTGACCACCCCCGGCGGCGTGGGGCGCAACATCGCCGAGAACCTCGCGCGCCTGGGCAGCCCCACCCACCTCGTCGCGCCCGTCGGCCGCGACGGCTTCGGTGACCAGCTGCTCGCGGCCACTCGCAGTGCCGGAGTGGTCCTCGACCACGTCGTCCTGTCCGACCGCCCGACGGGCACCTACCTCGCCGTGCTCGACAGCGACGGCGAGCTCCTCGTCGCCGTGGCCAACATGGGCATCACGGACACGCTCACCGCGGGCGACCTCAGCCCGTCCCGCGAGCTCGTGGGCCACGCCGACCTGCTGGTCCTCGACGGCAACCTCCCCCAGCCGGTCCTCGCCTGGCTGCTCGACCTGGCCGCCGCCGCCGGCGTGCCCGTCGTGCTCGACCCGGTGAGCGTCGCCAAGGCGCGCCCGCTGCGCGAGACGCTCTCAGCGGCCAGGCCGGTGCTCGCCCTGACGCCCAACCTCGACGAGCTCTCCAGCATCGTGGGCGAGGAGGTCGCCCAGACCCGCGCCGGCGTCGCCCGAGCCGCCCGGCTGGTGCACGACCTCGGGGTCCGCCACGTGTGGGTGCGCAGGGGCACCCGCGGCAGCCTCCTCAGCAGCCGCGGCGCGCACGAACGGGCGGCGACCGTGGCCACCCTGCCGGCCCCCCACGTCGACGCGGTCGACGTCACCGGGGCCGGCGACGCGATGACCGCCGCCTTCGTCCACGCCCTGCTGCGCGGCGACAGCCCGCTGGAGGCGGCCCGCTTCGGCCAGATGGCGGCCGCACTCACGGTCGCCAGCCCCGAGACGGTCCGGCCGGACCTCACCGCCAACCTGGTGGACACCGAGCTGCGTCACAGCAGGGCTGCGACCAGGTCCGCCGCCACCAGCGCGGCCACGACCGTCACCAAGACCACCCCACGACCGACCCGCACCCCAGGCAAGGAGTCCCGATGACCACCCCCCACCCCGCACTGCGCCTCTCCGACGAGGTCCGAGGCGCCCTGGCGTCCGGCCGCCCCGTCGTCGCGCTGGAGAGCACCATCATCAGCCACGGCATGCCCTACCCCCAGAACGTCGAGATGGCGCTCGAGGTCGAGGGCATCATCCGCGACGGCGGGGCCACCCCGGCCACCATCGCCGTCCTCGACGGGGTCCCGCGCATCGGCCTCGACCGCGACGAGCTCGAGACGCTGGCGAGCCACCCCGACGTCGCCAAGGTGAGCCTGCGCGACCTCCCGCACGTCATCGCCCGCAAGGGCCACGGCGCCACGACGGTCGCCAGCACGATGCGCCTCGCCGCGCTGGCCGGCATACCGGTGTTCGTCACCGGCGGCCTCGGCGGCGTCCACCGCGGCGGTGAGACGAGCTTCGACATCTCCGCCGACGTCACCGAGCTCGCCACCAGCAACGTCGCGGTGGTCTCCGCGGGCGTGAAGTCCATCCTCGACATCGGGCTGACCCTCGAGGCCCTCGAGACGGCAGGCGTGCCGGTGGTGGCCTTCGGGACCGACGAGTACCCGTCGTTCTACTCACGCGAGAGCGGGCACCGCGCACCGATGCGGGTCGACACCGTGGAGGGACTCGCGGAGATGATGCGGGCGAAGTGGGACCTCGGGCTGGCCGGGGGCATCTCCGTCGTCAACCCGGTGCCCGCCGAGGACGAGATCCCGGCCGACGAGATCGGCGGTCTCATCGAGCAGGCGCTGGCCGAGTGCGACGAGCGCGGCATCCACGGCAAGGACATCACGCCGTTCCTCCTCGGGCGCATCGTCGAGCTGTCCGGTGGCCGTTCGCTCGAGACCAACATCGCCCTGGTGCGCAACAACGCCCGCCTCGGTGCGGCGCTCGCGGTCGCCTACCAGCGCCTCACCTGACCACATCGGGCGGTATGCCGGGAGCCGGCCGCCCGGCGCGACGGCGCGGGTGCGGGTCGGTCGCGGTGTGCGCGGTGGCCAGCGGGTAGCCTCGGTGCGTACCCGTGTCGGCACCACCCAGGAGCAAGTCCGTGGCCACGATTGAGGCAGTAGGCGCGCGCGAGATCCTCGACTCCCGCGGCAACCCCACGGTCGAGGTGGAGGTGGCCCTCGACGACGGGACCATCGCGCGTGCCGCCGTGCCGTCCGGCGCCTCGACCGGGGCGTTCGAGGCCGTCGAGCGCCGCGACGGCGACGCCGGCCGCTACGGCGGCAAGGGCGTCGAGAAGGCGGTGGACGCGGTCCTCGACGAGATCAACCCCCGGCTCGTCGGCTACGAAGCGAGCGAGCAGCGCATCGTCGACCAGGTCATGCTCGACCTCGACGGCAGCGACAACAAGGCCAAGCTCGGCGCCAACGCCATCCTGGGCGTCTCGCTCGCCGTGGCCCGGGCCGCGGCGGAGTCCGCCGGGCTGCCGCTCTTCCGCTACGTCGGTGGCCCCAACGCCCACGTGCTCCCCGTCCCGATGATGAACATCCTCAACGGCGGCAGCCACGCCGACTCCAACGTCGACATCCAGGAGTTCATGATCGCGCCGATCGGCGCGACGTCGTTCCGCGAGGCACTGCGCTGGGGCGCGGAGGTCTACCACGCCCTCAAGGCCGTGCTCAAGGAGAAGGGACTGGCCACCGGCCTCGGCGACGAGGGCGGGTTCGCTCCGAACCTCGAGTCCAACCGCGCGGCGCTCGACCTCATCCTCGAGGCGGTCGAGCGGGCCGGCTACGAGCCCGGCACCCAGATCGCCCTCGCCCTCGACGTGGCAGCCAGCGAGTTCCACGAGGAGGACGGCACCTACTCCTTCGAGGGCGGCTCGAGGACGGCGGCCGAGCTCGTCGACTACTACGCCGAGCTGGTCGACGCCTACCCGCTCGTCTCGGTCGAGGACCCGCTCCACGAGGACGACTGGGACGGCTGGAAGGCCCTGACGGACCGCCTGGGCGCCCGCGTCCAGATCGTCGGTGACGACCTCTTCGTCACCAACCCGGCGCGGCTGGCCCGCGGCATCGAGACCGGCACCGCCAACGCGCTGCTGGTCAAGGTCAACCAGATCGGCTCCCTCACGGAGACCCTCGACGCCGTGGACCTCGCCCACCGGGCCGGCTACCGCTGCATGATGAGCCACCGCTCCGGCGAGACGGAGGACACCACCATCGCCGACCTCGCCGTGGCCACGAACTGCGGCCAGATCAAGACGGGCGCGCCGGCGCGCTCCGAGCGAGTCGCCAAGTACAACCAGCTCCTGCGCATCGAGGAGGAGCTCGACGACGCCGCGCAGTATGCCGGCGCCTCGGCCTTCCCGCGCTTCTCCGCCGAGCGCGGCTGACGGTCCGCATGCCCGCCCCCGGCCACGGCAGCCCGCCGCGCCGCCCGTCCCGGCGCGCGGCGGCCGGCGA
>JAICIN010000010.1 GCA_025924375.1 Dermatophilaceae bacterium
CGCAGCTGGGAGGCGGTGGCCACACCGCCCGCCTGCACCATGAACTGCCTCAGGACCTCCAGGCTCATGGGAGCATGCTGCCGGGGACCGGCACCGCTGCCGTTCCGTCATCCACAGGTGACGTGTCGTGCTGAGTTGCCCGGCCGCCCACCGTGACCCGAGCACGCGAGCCGCGGCCGGGTCATCGCATCTCAGCGCGACACGCCGGGCAGGATGGGCCCATGGCGCCCTGGGTGCTCCACGTCGACCTCGACCAGTTCCTCGCTGCCGTCGAGGTGCTGCGTCACCCCGAGCTCGCCGGCCAGCCCGTCATCGTCGGCGGCCGCGGCGACCCGACGGAGCGGGCAGTGGTCTCGACGGCGTCCTACGAGGCGCGCGAGTTCGGGGTGCGGTCCGGGATGCCGCTGAAGCTCGCGGTGCGGAAGTGCCCGGGAGCGGTGCTGCTACCAGTCGACGCGCCGGCCTACGAGGCCGTCTCCGCGGAGGTCATGGACACGCTGCGGCACGTCGACGGGGCGGTCGTCGAGGTGCTCGGGTGGGACGAGGCGTTCGTCGGTGTCGACAGCGACGACCCGGAGGCGACGGCGCGTGAGATCCAGCGGCGGGTGCTCGAGCGCACTCGCCTGCACTGCTCGGTGGGCGTCGGCGACACGAAGGTGCGGGCGAAGATCGCCACCGAGTTCGGCAAGCCCCGCGGCACCTTCCGCCTCACCCGCGACAACTGGGTCGAGGTGATGGGCCACCGCCCGACCAGCGCCATCTGGGGCATCGGCTCGCGGATCGAGGCACGAATGACCGCGCTCGGGATCAGCACCGTCGACGACCTCGCGCACGCCGACGAGGGCGCACTCGTCACCGCCTTCGGACCGACGATGGGACCTCACTACCGGCGCCTCGGCCGTGGCGTGAGCAGCGCCCGGGTCGACGACACGCCGTGGGTCGCCAGGGCCCACGGCCGGGAGACGACCTACCAGCGCGACCTCACCGATCCGGACGAGATCGCCTCTGCGATGAGGGCTCTCGCGGACCAGGTCGCCGACGACATCACGGCGGAGGGGCGCGCCTGCGCGCGGGTCCACCTCAAGGTGAGGTTTGCGCCGTTCTTCACGACGACCCGGATCCGCAAGCTCCCGGAGCCCACCTTCGACCCGGCCCTCATCGCCGCCACGGCGCTGGACCTCCTGACCGGTCTCGCGGACCCGCGTCCCATCCGGCTCCTCGGCGTCCGCGCCGAGATGGTGGCCCCGGAGGGCGGCTACGCGGATCCACGGACCACCGGACGGGGAGGTCCCAGCGCCCGAGCCTCCGGCACCGGCGGTGCCAGCGAGTCCGGCCCGACGCAGGCTGGCACCTAGGAGGAGCCGAGCTCGTACCGCTGGCACTCGCGCTGCGCGGCCCCGCCGCGCGAGCCGAGGACCATCTGCAGGTCCTCCCAGCCGGCGCGGTTCGCCGACCCGACCTCGATCCCGGGACGGGTCATGACACGCCGGCCGTTGTCAGCGCCAGAGAACGGCGACCGCCGCGTTGAGGATCGCCAGGGCGCCGGCGGCGTTGACCAGCGTGGTCACCCGCTCGCCCCGCTTCTGGCGCGCGTTCCCGATCTCGGCGCAGGCCACGACCGCGAGGGCGACGAGGAGCTTCACCCCGATCTTGGGGTTGTTGACGTGGTCGTCGAGCGCCTCCGCCACGCCGACCAGCAGGATCCCGGTGACGACCTGCGCCCGGGCGCCCCAGACGATCGCCGGCACCATCCGGCCCTCCCCGCGAACGACGAGCCAGCCGCCGACGATGGCCGCCATCCCGAGCAGGTGGAGCAGGACGAGGACGTGCTGGACGATCTGCATGGCCGTCACCCTAGATGAGCGGATCAGTCGCGACGCGGTGCGGGCGCCACGCCGCGGGCGCGAGACGGAGGCGCGCGACGCTGCTAGAGGAGGCGGCGCCCCATCGCCCAGGCGGTCAGCTCGTGGCGCGAGGAGAGCTGGAGCTTGCGCAGCACCGACGACACGTGCGTCTCCACGGTCTTGACGGAGATGAAGAGCTCCTTGGCGACCTCCTTGTACTGGTAGCCGCGGGCGATGAGCCGCATCACCTCCCGCTCGCGGGCGCTGAGCCGGTCGAGCTCCTCGTCGACCTCGGCGATCTCGCCGGCGGCCGCGCCGAACGCGTCGAGGACGAAGCCCGCGAGCCGGGGCGAGAACACCGCGTCCCCGTCCGCGACCCGCCGCACCGCGGTCGTCAGGTCGGTGGCGTTGATCGTCTTGGTGACGTAGCCGCGCGCCCCGGCCCGGATCACCGCGATGACGTCCTCCGCAGAGTCCGACACGGACAGCGCGAGGAACCGCACGGGCTGCCCCGTCGGCGTCTCCAGGCCGCGGCACCCGTGGATGACGTCGACACCACCGTTGCCGTTGCCGCCGGGCAGGTGCACGTCGAGCAGCACCACGGGCGGCCGCTGCTCGCGGATCACCGCGACGGCGGTGTCGACGTCGGGCGCCTCCCCCACGATGCGCACGGTGTCGCCGAGCTCGGCCTTCACCCCCGAGCGGAACATGCGGTGGTCGTCGACGAGGACGACGGCGACGGGCTCAGGCGTGCTCATGGTGCTCCTCCGCTGCGGTGGGCTGGGTCTCGGGCGCCGCGGCGGGGAGCGACAGGGCGACCTCGGTCCCGTCCTCGAGACGGCGGATCCTCGCCGTGCCACCGTGACGCTGCATCCGGCCGAGCACCGACTGGCGCACGCCGAGCCGGTCCGCGGGGATCTCCTCCATCTCGAAGCCGGGGCCGTGGTCGCGCACGAACGCCTCCACGCCCGCCGGCCCCACCTCGAGGTAGACCGAGACCGGGGGACGCCCGTGCCGGACGGCGTTGAGCAGCGACTCGCGCAGCGCGCGCACGAGCGCCTGTCCCCGTTCGTCGAGGGGCCGGTCGCCGGTGGCGACGAGGTCGATCGGTATGCCGTGCAGGTCCTCCACGTCGTGGCTCACCTCCGCGACCGCGGCGGCGAGGGTCGCGTCGGACCCGGCCGGACCGGCATACAGCCAGGAGCGCAGCTCGCGCTCCTGTGCCCGCGCGAGCTGCGCCACGGCGGTGGGGTCCTCGGCCTTGCGCTGGATGAGGGCGAGGGTCTGCAGGACGGAGTCGTGGAGGTGGGCGGCGATGTCGGCGCGCTCGGTCGCCCGGGCGGCCTCCGCCTGCTCCCGGCGCAGCTCGGTCCACACGCGCAGCCCCCACGGCGCGGCGATGAGGACCGCGCCGGCGAGGACCGCCAGCGTCGCGAGGCCGATGTCCCAGATGGCGGCGAGGGAACGGCCACGGGTGGCGAGGATGACGAGCCCCGCGACGGCGAGGACGGCACCGAGGACGAGGCGAGCCACGCTGAACCGGCGCGCGCCCTCCTGCGAGCCGAGCCACCTGCCCCGCTGGGCGTCGTCGAGCTGGGACCACGCGAGGATCGCGCCGGTGGCCACGACGAGCAGCGGCACGAGGACGCCGAGCCGCAGGTTGAACCCCGCGTTCTGCGCGACGACGACCAGGCCACCGGCGAGCAGCAGGCCGCCGACGAGGAGCACCCGCGCCGAGCGCCGCTCCTCCTCGGGCATGTCCGGCAGGGCGGGCGCCGGCGCACCGAGCCCCGGGTCCATCGCCGCGCGGCCCCGCCGGCCCGCGACCACCCCGCCCTGCGACTGCGGTGCCAGGGCCCAGAGGAACAGGTAGACGACGACCCCCGCGCCCGTCGGCACGCTGAGCAGCGCCAGGACGACCCGCACGACCGATACCGGCCACCCCAGGTGCTGTGCGAGCCCGGCGCAGACGCCGGCGACGACGCGCCCCTCGGCGGGACGGCTCAGCACCGGACGCGCGGCGCGGCGCTCGTCCAGGGACGGGCCGGGGGCCGGCGGCCGCTCGTACGGGGTGGGCATGAGCTCATCCTGTCGCACGGAGCGGCTCCCACCGAGCGCATTCAGGGCTCCCCGGGGCGCCTTCAGGGTCAGCTCAGGGTCGACCCTCATGGCCGCCACCCCTGGCCGTCGCCAGCATGGTGGCATGACGCAGAACCCCGGCCAGAGCGCCGGCACCGCCCCCGGGGCATCGGGCCTCGACCGCTTCTTCGGATGGCTTCGCGCCCTCGACCTGCGGCGCGACACCGACGACAAGTGGCTCGCGGGCGTGTGCTCCGGCATCGCCACCCGGCTCGGCGTCGACCCGCTCGTCGTGCGCGCCGTCCTCATCGTCCTGATCCTCTTCGGCGGCGTGGGCGTCACGCTCTACCTCCTCGCCTGGGCCTTCGTCCCCAACGTCCGCGGCGAGGTCGTGGCCGAGCGCGCGATCCGGCACGGCGACGTGGGCGGCATCATCCTGCTCGTCGTCCTGGCCCTCTCCCTGCTGCCCGGGCCGCGCTTCGGCAACGACGGCTGGGGCCTGTGGTGGCTGTGGTGGATCGTCGTGCCGGTCGGCCTCCTCGTGTGGTTCGTGACCCGCAGGAACACCAGCAACGCGATGGCCCCCGGCGCCTCCACGTGGGTCGCTGCCGCGCCGACCGAGGCCCAGCCGCACGCCACGACGTGGTCGCCCGCTACGGGCCACGCACCGCAGGCGCCCGCGCCGGGCTTCACACCGCAGGCGCCCACGTCGCCTCCGGAGGGACCCACCGCCCCCGCCCCGTATGCCGTGGCGCCGCCTCCCCGGCCCCGCCGGCCCCGCCGCCGTTCCGCGGGCTTCCTCGGTGCAGTCGTCGTCGGCGGCCTCGCCCTCGCGGCCTACGGGCTGGCGGTGTGGGGACACCAGCACCTCGGGTGGGGCGGTGACGAGCACGTCGTCGGGCTCGCCTCGGCTCTGACCGTGGTCGGTGTGGCCCTGCTCGGCATGGGGGTCGCCGGCTACCGCGCCGGCCTCACCGCGCTGCTCGCCGTGGTCCTCACCCTCGCGACCTGGACCGCGTCGCTGGTGCCCAACCTCACGGTCGGGGGTGGCGTCGGGGACCGGACCTGGCGCCCGTCGGCCGCCGACACGCGGGGGGACTACCGGCTCGGGATCGGCTCAGGCGCCCTGTGGCTCGGCGACCTGCCGAACAACCCGGCCACCCCGCGCCAGGTCCACGCCCGCATCGGGGTCGGGGAGCTGCGGATCCTCGTCCCGCAGGACCTGACCGTGCAGGTCCGCAGCTCGGTGGGCGCCGGACACATCGGCGAGCTGCCGAGCAGCCCCTTGGGCGACACCGGCGGATCCGCGCTCGGCGTGGGCAGCGCCGGGCGCGACGGACGTGACATCAGCACCACCGAGACCATCGGCGAGGGCACCCCGGACGTCGTCGTGACCGCGACCGTCGGCCTCGGCCAGATCCTCGTCGGCAAGGAGTGAGCATCGTGAACGAGCCCGAGCGCCCCACCGAGCCGGAGCGTCCTGTGGACGCCGAGCGGCCGAGCGAGCCCCCGACCACGCCACACCCCACGGAGGCACTTCCCGTGCACCAGACCTCCCCGGCCGGTCACCCGGCATACGGAAGCGCCACCGACGTGGGCCAGGGCGACCCGGAGCCCACGCGGCCCGCCGGCCCCCACCTGCCGCCGATCCTCCTCGGGCTGGTCTGCCTCCTCGTGGCCGGTGTCGTCCTCGGCCAGGAGCTGGACGGCTGGTCCGTCGACTGGGGCAGCGTCGGCCCGCTCGGCACCGTGGCCCTCGGTGCGGTGCTCGTCGTCCTCGGCCTCGTCGGCATGCGCGGCTCCCGCCGCCGCCAGGCGTAGCTACACCTCGGCGTCCAGCCAGCGCTGCAGGTGCGGGGCGAACGAGCGGCTCAGGTCGTATCGGCCGAGGTCCTCCAGCGGCACCCAGCGCACCTCGTCGGTCGAGCCGCCGACGTCGTGGACCACCGGGTCGGTCGGCTCGGGGCACTCGGCGGCGAAGACGACCCGCACCGCGTGGAAGTCCTCCAGCCGGCCGCTGGGGGCGCGACCGACCCAGTGCGAGGTCTGCACCTCCAGCAGCCGCGGCCGCGTGAGGTGCTGGCCGCTCTCCTCCCACACCTCGCGGCGCAGGCCGTCCACGACGGTCTCCCCCGGGTCCAGGCCCCCGCCCGGCAGGGTCCACAGGCCCGGCGCGTTCGTCGTGGCCGACAGCGACGTGAGCAGCAGGCCGCGGTCACTGCGGACGACGCCGTAGGCCGCAGCGCGCTGGTGGACGTGGGGCTCCTCGCCCTCGGCGCGGACGAGGTCGGGGTCGGTCGGGACCGCCTCGACCAGCAGCGGCTCCTGGCCGGCACCGGAGCCGCGCACCACGTAGTGCAGCGTCAGCCCGCCCGCGGAGCCGAGCGTGCCCGTCACGTCGGCGAGCGCCACCGGTGTCCAGCCGCGGCGCCGGAGCTCCTGGGCCGGGTCGCCGCCGTGGCGCAGCCCCAGGGCGGCCACGACGTCGGAGGTGCCCTCCTCCACTGCCACCACGTGCAGCGTCGCGGAGTCCTCCCCACTCACCGCGGCCGCCTCGCCCGCGCGTACTCGGCCTCCGCCAGCGCGGTGACGCGGTCCCACGTCTGCGGGGGCGGGGCGGCGTTGGCGGCCGCGATCCTCGAGCGGAGCACGCCGTCCGTGACGAGCCGCACCAGGGCGTCGACGAGGCCGGCATCGTCGGGGGCCAGCAGGCCGTTGACGCCGTCCTCGACGAAGTCCGCCGCGCCGGTGCCGGTGCGCGCCAGGACGGGCAGCCCCGCCGTGCGGGCCTCGAGGGCCGCAATGCCGAACGCCTCGAGCCGCGCCGGGGTCAGGTAGAGGTCGGCGTGCCAGTACTCGTCGCGGAGGCGCTCCCGCGTGAGCCGTCCGGGCAGCTCGACGCAGCCGCCGAGTCCCTCGCGCTCCACCCAGCGCTCGAGGCGCGCCCGCTGCGGGCCCTCGCCGAAGAGCGCCAGCCGGACCTCGGTCCCGGCCGGCAGCCGCCGTCGCGCGGCCGCGAAGACCTCGAGCACCGCCAACGGCCGCTTGCGCTGGGCCAGCCGCATGGCGGCCACCACGCGCAGCGGCCGGTCGGTGCGCCCGCCCGGACCTGTCGAACGGCCGCCTGCGGGCGCCCAGAATCCTGCGTCGATGCCGTTGGGCAGCACGGAGACCGGCGCGCCGTGCGACACGACTGCCTCGACGGAGCGCGCGGCGACGCCCGACACCGCGCTGAGCGCCGCGCCGGCGACCGCCCACCGCCTCGCGTGGCCCAGCGCCCGGAACACCGGCTGCGAGCGCTCCATCAGGCAGTGCCACGTGACGGCGGTCGGCAGCCCGGCTCCGAGCGCCACCCGCGCCATGTCCGTCGAGAACGGGCTGACCACGCCCATGTGGACGTGCGCGACGTCGAAGTCACCGCGGGCCAGCCGCCGCCGTACCTCAGTGGGCGCCACGGGGTTGACCGGCAGCTCCCACGGAAGGCGCAGCGCCATCCGGTGCACGGGTACGCCGTCGACGACCTCGACGAAGCCGTGCCGCTCCCCCCGCTGCCCGGGAGTGGCCGTGAAGGCCTCCACCTCGTGGCCCCGCCGGGCGAGGTGGAGGGCGAGGTCGTGCACCTGCACCTCGATCCCGCCGAGCCGCGGCAGGTAGCAGTCGGTCAGCAGCGCCACCTTCACGGGAGAGAGCCTCCCATGGGCGAGGATGGTGCCCGATGACGCACACGGTGCTCGCCCTCCACGCCCACCCCGACGACGAGGCCCTCCTCACGTCGGGGACCTTGGCGCGGGCCGCTGCGGAGGGTCACCGGGTGGTCCTCGCCGTGGCGACGGACGGCGACCTCGGCCTGGCGGCGCAGCAGTATGCCGGCGACGGCCGGCTCGGCGAACGTCGCCTCGCCGAGCTGCGCGAGAGCGCCCGGGCGCTCGGCGTGGCCCGGGTGGTCCACCTGGGCTACGCCGACAGCGGGATGGGGCCCGAGGTGCCGCCCGACCCGCCCGGCCGCGTCAGGTTCGCCCGGGTGCCGGTCGCGGAGGCAGCCGCCCGGGTCGCGGAGCTGCTCCGCGAGGAGTCGGTCGACGTGCTGCTGAGCTACGACCGCAACGGTGGCTACGGGCACCCCGACCACGTCCGGGTGCACGAGGTGGGAGCGGCCGCCGCGCGGCTCGCGGGCACGCGGAGGGTCCTCGAGGCTACGGTGCCGCGCGACGCCATCTGCCGCGCGATCGCCTTGGCCGCCAAGGTCTACCGCTTCCCGCCCGAGTTCGACCCCGCGTCCTTCGAGCGGGCGTTCAGCGGGCGCTCGGAGATCACCCACCGGATCAGTGTCCGCCGGCACGTCGGCGCCAAGCGGGCCTCGATGCGGGCGCACGCGTCGCAGGCCTCCGTCGACGGCGGCGCCGACCGGACCCTGGCCGCGTTCCTGCGCATCCCCCGTCCGCTCTACGACGTGGTCTTCGGGCGCGAGTGGTTCGTCGACCCGGCCCGACCGGCGGGCGCCCCGGTGGCACGTGACATCTTCGAGGGGCTGTCGTGACGGCGTCGGCGCCTCCCCGGCCCGTCGCCGCGCGGGTCCGCCGGTGGGCGCAGGTCGTCCTCGGCCTCGGCCTGGCCGCCGCCCTGCTGGTGTGGGGGCTGCCGCACTTCGCGAAGACGAGCTGGAGCGCGGTCTTCCACGTCCTGCGCGGGGTGCCCCCCACGACGGCGCTCGTGCTCCTGGTCGGCGTGCTCCTCGGCCTGTGGTGCTACACCTTCACGCTCACGGCCTCGCTTCCGGGTCTGCGCCACCACCAGGCCCTCATCGTCAACGTGGCGGGCTCGTCGGTGGGCAACCTCCTTCCGGGTGGGGGCGCGGCGGGCCTCGCCGCGACCTACACGATCTGCCGCTCGTGGGGGTTCTCACGCCGCGCCATCTCGACCTCGGCCATCGTCACCGGCGTCTGGAACGTCCTCGCCCGGATCGCCCTGCCGGTGCTCGCCATCCTCGCGCTGTACACCGGCGCCGAAGGGGTGCCCGGCACGTTGCGCGACGCGGCGCTGGCGGCGAGCGCGACCGGCCTGGCGATCCTCGCCTGCTTCGCCGCGATCCTCGCGAGCGAGCGCGCCGCATTGGCCATCGGCCACACCATCGACCGCGTCATCGGCACGCTGCTGCGCCGGATGGGACGCGCTCGCAGCCTGAGCCTGCGCTCGCTGGTCACCGACCTGCGTGCCCGGATCAGCGACGTGGTCCGGCACGGCTGGCTGCCGATGACGCTGGGCCTCGTCGGCTACTTCGGGTTCTACTACCTCGTCTTCATCCTCTGCGTCCACAGCACCGGCGTGCGGCTCTTCTACGGGCAGCTCTTCGCGGCCTACGCGATCGGGCGCCTCCTCACCGCGGTCGGCGTGACGCCCGGGGGCGTCGGCGTCACCGAGACGGCGACCGCGGCCGCCCTCGTGGCCTGGGGTGCGGACCCGGCCGCCTCGGCTGCCGCGGTCGTGCTGTTCTCCCTCTTCACGCACCTGCTCGAGGTGCCGCTCGGCGGGCTGGGCTGGGTCGCCTGGTCGCTCGGCCCGCGATCGGAGCCGCACGACGAGGAAGCGCCGGTGCCGGGGAGCACTGACGGCCTCTGACGACCTCCTTGGCGGCCAGGGAGCCAGGCGTCCCGGAGTCTTCGGACGCCGTGACCGGTCAGAGCCCGCGTCCCCGGAGTCTTCGGACGCCGTGACCGGTCAGGGCCGGCTGAGGAGTCCGAAGACTGGAGCACTGCGTGCCCGACCGGCTGAGGAGTCCGAAGACCGGAGGACCGGGTCCGGGCCCGGGCGCTCCGCGACGGTCTAACGGACGAGGCGGCGGACCTGGCGGGTACGGGCCTCGTCGGCGAACGCGTCGTCCTGCGGCTCGGGCTCGAAGGGCCGGCCGGTGGCCTGTTCCGCGGCGATGCCGATCAGGCTGTCGGCGAGGGCCGGGTTGGCGGGCAGGACCGGTCCGTGCAGGTAGGAGCCGATGACGTTGCCGGACCGGGCGCCCTCGGTGCCGTCGGTGCCGTTGTTCCCGATGCCGGACAGGACGGTGCCGAAGGGGCTCTGGCCGGCGCCGAGCGTCGTCGACCCCGAGTGGTTCTCGTAGCCGACGACCTCCCCGACGTCCGTGCGCAGGACGACGGGGCCGACCATGCGCTTGGCGTTGCCCTGCGTGGTGACGTCGAGAATGCCCAGGCCGGGCAGCCGCTGGCCGGCGACGGTGATGAAAGCGTTGCCGAACAGCTGGTACATGCCGCAGATCATGAGCATCGGCACACCGTCGGCGGCGAGCGACCGGAGCCGGTCGGCGACCAGCGCGAGGTCGTCCTCGACGCGGGCCTGGCCGGAGTCCTGGCCACCGCCTCCCACGAGCAGATGGGCCACCTCCGGGAACGGGGCACCGGGGTGGTGCTGGTGGAGGACCGGCGTGTAGCCGTGCCGGCGGATGCGGGCGGTGAGGCAGCGGGTGTTGCCGAGGTCGCCGTAGATGCTCATCTCGCGCGGGTAGAGGTGGACGACGTGGATCGTGCCCTTGCTCCGCCCTGCGTCGTCAGGCAGTGCGGCAGCCGTCTGGCTCGCCAGCTCGGTCTGCGTCACGACGCCTCCTCACCGATGCCGGGGAGGTCGTAGCGGGCGGCGAGGTCGCGCCGCAGGCTCATCATCGCGGTGTAGGTGCAGAAGACGCGCCGCGGCTCCGCCGGGTGCTCCTCCAGGAACCGGGCGAGCGCCCGTGCCAGGTCCGGCTCGACGGCACCGACCGGCACGTCGTCGTACTGCAGGCGCAGGGCGATGTCGTAGGCCCGGACTCCGCTGGTGAGCGCCACCCCTCGCTCGCGGAGGCTCTCGAAGGACACGTCGTAGAGCCAGGACACGTCGCGGCCGTCGGCGTAGTTGTCGTTGACCGCGATCATCGTGGCCACCGGTGTGCTGCCGTAGGTGCCGAGGGCGACGGTGAAGCCGGCGGGGTTCTTGACGAGGACCAGCTCGAGCGGCTCGCCGTCGACCATCACGACCTCCCCGCGGCCGAACGGCGGGCGGACCTCCCGGAGCGCCTGCGCCGCACACCCGGCGTCGAAGCGGTCGCCGAGGAGCATCCGGGCGGTCGTGGCCGCGGCGGTCGCGTTGATCATCGCGGCGAGGCCGCGCTGCTGGAGCTCGAGCGGGCCGACCCGGCCACCCTCCGCCTCGGCGCCGAACCGCACCTCGAAGCTGCGCTCGTCGTGAGGCTTCAGCAGGCCGTCGGTCGCACGCGGCGCGACCGGGGGCGCGGCCTCGGCGAACCGGACGTCCTGCTCCTGGAGCTCGGGCAGCCGGTCGGCGATCGAGGCGTCGACCCCGAAGTAGCGCACCTCCACGCCGTCGCCGGCCTCGGCGCCGATCCGCGACACGAACGGGTCGTCGAGGTTGAGCACCACCCCGGTGGTGACCTGCTCGGCGAGGCGGGCCAGCAGGGCGGCGGTGTGGTCGATCTCCGCGAACCGGTCGAGCTGGTCACGGGCGACATTGAGGAGCAGCGCGTGGGTCGGCCGGACGGTCGCCGCGAACCGCAGCGCGTGGGCCTCGTCGAGCTCGAGGACCGCCACGTCGGCGCTCAGCCGTCCGCTCAGCGGCACCTCCCGCAGCATCGAGGAGATGACGCCGCGGGTGAAGTTGCTCCCGGTGGGGTTGGAGAAGACCCGCAGCCCGTGGGCGCGCAGCAGCGCCGCGAGCATCTTGGTGGTCGTCGTCTTCCCGTTGGTGCCGCTGACGACGACGATGCCGTGCGGCAGGTGCGCCAGCGTGCGGGCCAGGAACCGCGGGTCGACCCGCTCCGCCACGAGCCCGGGAAGGGCCGAGCCGCTACCGCGGAGCCGGGTGGCGAGGCGGGCCGCCCTGCCGGCGAGCACCGCCGTCGTCGTCCTCAGCACGGCCCAACCCTAACGGGCCGGCACCGGCATACCGTCCTCCCGGCCCGCCGGAAGCCGCCCTGCCCACGAGGCTTCACGGGCCCGGCGGAGTCTCGTGGGCAGGCCCACACCGTCCTGCGCGGCGCTCACGGCAGGCAGCGGTCGGCGGCGTGCGCGGCCCAGCCCACGGCCAGTGCGACGAGGACGCCGGGCACCGCCAGGGCGGCGAGGGCGAGCGGCACGCCGGCCAGGCCCGCTGCGGGTCGCACGCCCCAGGCGATGAACAGCAGGCCGGCCAGCGCCGCGCCGAGGAGCGGGCGCCACGAGGCGCCGGCGAGGGAGCGGCGCACGACGGCAACCGCGGGTCGGGCGCCGCGACGCACGAGCGGGGCCACCAGGAGGGAGAGCCCCGTCCACACTAGGCAGACCCCGACGGCCGCGATGACGTCGCCCGGCCGGTGCCAGCGGCCGACGACCGTGCCGGGTCCCACGACCGTGCCCGCCAGCGCGGCGAGCGGCACGATGACGCGCCGCCAGGCCGGCGGGGCGACGAGCACGGCCGCCATCCCGAGCGACAGGGTCACGGTCGTGTGGCCGCTGGGCAGGCTCTGCGGGGAGTCGAGCACGTCCGGGGAGCGGCTGAGCACGGAGTACTTCAGGACCTGCGTCGTCAGGTTGGCTCCGCCGACGAGCAGCGCCGCGGCGACCGCCGCCCGCACCTGCCGCCGCGCGAGCGCGACGACCACGCAGGCGAGGAGCCCCAGCGCGACGGAGGTGATGGAGACGGTCGATAGGAGCCGGAGGAGACGCTGCTGGGCCTGGCCGCTCGCGGTGACGGCCTCCATGGCGGCGTCGTCGAGCAGCTGCCCGCCCACCGTCCGCAGGGCGACGTATGCCGTGACGGCCAGGACCGTGAGCCCGGCACCGGCCATGGCCGCCGGCTCCACCCACGGCCGGCGTCCCGGGCCGCGTCCCGGGTGGCGCGCGCCCGGGGCCGGCGGCGTCGCCGGCCCGGCTACTCCCACTCGATCGTGCCCGGAGGCTTGCTCGTCACGTCGAGCACGACGCGGTTCACCTCGGGCACCTCGTTGGTGATCCGGGTCGAGATCTTCGCGAGGACGTCGTAGGGCACGCGCGACCAGTCGGCCGTCATGGCGTCCTCGGAGGAGACGGGCCGCAGCACGACGGGGTGGCCGTAGGTGCGGCCGTCACCCTGCACCCCGACGGAGCGGACGTCGGCCAGCAGGACCACCGGGCACTGCCAGATGTCGCGGTCGAGGCCGGCCGCGGTGAGCTCCTCGCGCGCGATGGCGTCCGCCGCGCGGAGCACTGCGAGACGTTCCGCGGTCACCGCGCCGACGATGCGGATCCCGAGCCCCGGGCCGGGGAAGGGCTGCCGCCACACGATGGCCTCCGGGACGCCGAGCTCCAGCCCGACCTGGCGCACCTCGTCCTTGAACAGCGACCGCAGGGGCTCGACGAGCCTGAACTGCAGGTCGTCGGGGAGCCCGCCGACGTTGTGGTGGGACTTGATGTTGGCCGCGCCGGTGCCGCCGCCCGACTCGACGACGTCCGGGTAGAGCGTGCCCTGGACGAGGAACTCGACCGGGTGCTCGTCGTCGCCGCGCGAGCCGACCACGTCGCGGGCGGCCTGCTCGAAGACGCGGATGAACTCGCGGCCGATGACCTTGCGCTTCTCCTCGGGGTCGGACACGCCCTCGAGGGCCGCCAGGAACCGCTCCCTGGCGTCGACGACGACGAGGTCCACGCCGGTCGCCGCCACGAAGTCCTTCTCCACCTGCTCGGCCTCACCGGCGCGGAGCAGGCCGTGGTCGACGAAGACGCAGGTGAGCTGGTCACCGACCGCGCGCTGCACGAGCGCGGCGGCGACGGAGGAGTCGACGCCGCCCGAGAGCGCGCACAGGACACGGGAGCTGCCGACCTGCTCGCGGATCGTGTCGACCAGCTCGTCGACGACGTGGGCGGCGGTCCAGTCGGCCGCGAGGCCCGCGCCGCGGAGCAGGAAGTTCTCGAGCACCCGCTGGCCGAACGTCGAGTGCACGACCTCCGGGTGCCACTGCACGCCGTAGAGCCGGCGCTGCTCGTCCTCGAAGGCGGCGACCGGCGCACCGGCGGTGGAGGCGGTCACGCGCACGCCCTCCGGCGCCTCGGTGGCCGAGTCGCCGTGGCTCATCCACACCGACTGCTGCGCGGGCTGCCCGTGGAAGAGCACCGACCCCTCGGGGCTGATGTCGGCCGGCGTCGCGCCGTACTCCCCCAGACCCGTCCGCGCCACGGTGCCCCCGAGGGCGTTCACCATGGACTGGAAGCCGTAGCACATGCCGAACACCGGCACGCCCGCCTCGAGCAGGCGGGCGTCGAGGGAGGGCGCGCCCTCCTCGTAGACCGACGCCGGGCCGCCCGAGAGGATCACGGCGGCCGGGTGCCGGGAGAGGATCTCCTCGACGGAGGCGGTGTGGGGCACCACCTCGCTGTAGACGTTGGCCTCGCGGACCCGGCGGGCGATGAGCTGGGCGTACTGGGCGCCGTAGTCGACGACGAGGACCGGCCGGGCCTGCAGCTCGGTCGCCGGCGCCTCGACACGGTCGCCCGTCGTGGCCTCCACACGGTCGTCGTCGGGGGCCTGGGTCACGTCCGAGGCGGCGGCGTCAGTCACCCCACAAGGCTACCGGCGAGCCGGCTCTCGATCTCCCGGGCCACCCGGCGCTCGGCCCAGAACGGCAGCAGCGGGACGAAGCCGGTGAGCATGATGCCGACCATCTTCAGCAGGCTCCAGCCGACCTTGAAGCCGAGGTTGGCGATGGAGAGGACGTAGGTGAAGTAGATCAGGCCGTGGATGGGGCTCCAGACGGCCGAGGCGCCGCCCTTCCCGAAGCCACCGTTGACGATGATGATCGCGATCAGCACGAACAGCGCGAGACCCGACATCACCGCCATCACCTTGAAGAAGGCCAGGGCCCTGGCGGTCGCCCCCGGGTCGCGGATGTCACTCATGGACTGCTCTCTCCTCTGGCGCCGCGTCGGCACGGCGCTGCTCCGGCTGCTGCTGCTCCTGCTCCTGCTGCTGCGCATCATCGCGCACCATCCTGAACCACATGTACGCGGCGAAGGCCGCGAAGACCCACCACTGCAGGGCGTATGCCGCGTTGCGCCACTTCAACCCGCCCGCCGCCACCGGTGGCGGCGGCACCCGCTCCAGGCTCGACGGCGCGACGGCCGCCCCCTGGGCCGAGCCGGCGCGCTCCTGGACCGCGAAGACGAACCCGTTGTAGAGGTCGCCGGGCCAGCGGTTGACCAGCACGCTGAGGTCGAGGGCGCCGAGGACAGGAGTGCTGCTGCCCGAGGTCGCGGGCGCGTCGGCGGGCGACTCCCCCGGCGCCAGGCTGCCCTGCACGCTCACCTCGCCGCTCGGGGCAGGCGGGACCGACGAGAGGTCGGTGACGAAGCCGCGGACGACCGGCAGCGTCGCGCCGCTGCGCGACACGAGCAGGGGGGTCACCACCCACGCTCCGTCGCGGCCGTCGAGGCGGCGAGGGGCGACGAGGACCTGGCGCGCACCGGCATACGTGCCGGTCGCCCGGACCAGTCGCCCGGAGCCCTCCCCGGGGAACGCGCCGTGCGGCTGCAGGACGGTCGTGACGTCGGCGACCGGCTCCCGGGCGATGCGCGCGAGGGCGTCGGCGTGGCCCTTGTCACGCGCGACCGAGAGCTGCCAGAGACCGAGCAGCGTGAAGCTGACGAGGATCACGAGGAGCAGTGCCAGCAGGCCCAGCCACCGGGGCTTGAGGGCGGTTCGCAGCACCTCGTCAGGCTACGGGACGCCCCGAGCCACTCGACGACGAGGATGGCGCCGGGGCGAGGGCTCGTCGCGCGGGGTGCGCGTGGTGGCGGCCCCGAAAACCGGTGTCGCCGCTGGACGGACGGCCCGTAGCGTGGGGGTCCCATGCAGACGCTCCCCCTCGACGACCCCGGCCGGCCGGACACCCGCAGCCCGGGCCGGTTCCTGCTCTGGACGGCGGCGAAGCAGTGGCCGACCCAGGTGCTCGGCCTCGTGAGCGGGATGGTGTGGATGGTCTCGATCGCGCTGGTGCCGGCCGCGGTCGGCAAGGGCATCGACGACGGCATCGTCGCCGGAGACGGCGGTGGTCTGCTCCGCTGGTCGCTGGCCCTGCTCGGGCTCGGTGCCGTGGCGGCGGTCACGGGTGCGCTGCGGCACCTGCTCGCGGTGCGGAACTGGCTCATCGCCTCGTACCGGAGCGCACAGCTCGCCGAGCGTGGCGTCGGCGACGCCGGCCCGGCGCTGACGCGCGCCATCCCCACGGGGGACGTCGTCGCCGTGTTCGCCAACGACGTCATGCGGATCGGCGGCCTCTACGACGTCTCCGGGAGGCTGGCGGGTGCCGTCGTCAGCTATGTCGTCGTCGGGACGATCCTGCTGTCCGCCTCGCCGGCCCTCGGCTGGCTCGTCCTGCTCGGCGGTCCGGTGCTGCTGGCGAGCCTCTCGCTGGTGGTGCGGCCGCTCCAGCGCCGCCAGGCGCAGCAGCGCGAGGAGGCCGGCCGCCTCACGACGCTGGGCGCCGACACCGTGGCCGGGCTGCGCGTGCTGCGCGGCATCGGCGGCGAGGAGACCTTCCTGGCCCGGTACTCGGAGCAGTCCCAGCGGGTCCGACGGGTCGGGGTGCGGGTCGCAGGGGTCCAGGCGGCCCTCGACTCCTCGCAGGTCCTGCTGCCCGGGATCTTCGTCGTGCTCGTCACCTGGCTGGGCGCGCGCTTCGCCCTGGAGGGGCGCATCAGCGCGGGCCAGCTCGTGGCCTTCTACGGCTACACCACGTTCCTCACCATGCCGCTGCGCACGGCGACGGAGTTCGTCGACCGCGCGATCCGGGCCCACATCGGCGCCGGCAAGGTCCTGCGCATCCTCGGGGTCCCACCCGACCAGGAGGACGCTCCGACCGGCGCGCCGGCACCGCCGCCCGGCGCCGACCTCCACGACCCGGTGAGCGGCCTGCGGGTGCGCCCCGGCATGCTCACGGCGGTCGTCTCGCGCCGACCCGAGGACAGCGCGGCGGTCGCGGACCGCCTCGGACGGCACGGTCCCGGTGCCCGGACGCTGTGGGGTGGCACGCCGCTGGAGGAGGTCGACCTCACGGAGGTGCGCCGTCGCATCGTCGTCAGCGAGGCGGACCCGCGGCTGTTCACCGGCACGCTGCGCGAGCAGCTCCTCGCGGCCCACGGAGCCGGCAGTGACGCGCCGGAGGCCTCGGAGGGGCCCGGGGACGAGCAGGTGTACCGCGTGCTCGAGGTCGCCAGCGCCGTGGACGTGCTCGACGTGCTGCCCGACGGCCTCGACAGCCTCGTGGAGGAGCGCGGCCGGTCGTACTCCGGCGGCCAGCGCCAGCGCCTGGCGCTCGCACGCGTCCTGCTGGCCGACCCCGAGGTGCTCGTCCTCGTCGAGCCCACGAGCGCGGTCGACGCGCACACCGAGGCGCGCATCGCCGCCCGGCTGGCCGAGGCGCGCCGCGGGCGCACCACCGTCGTGACCACGGCGAGCCCGCTGCTCCTGGACCGCGCCGACCACGTCGTCCTCCTCGAGGACGGCGTGGTGACCGCCGAGGGAGGTCACCGCGAGCTCCTGGCCGGCCACCCGACATACCGCAGCGTCGTCATCCGCGGAGAGGAGGAGGCATGGGCATGATCACGGACCACGCGCGGCGCACGCTGCCGGTCGCGGACCGTCCGGCCGTCACGCGGCAGGCGCGGGCGCTCGTGCGCGAGCACCGCGGGTTCCTCGGCCGCGTGCTCACCCTCCACGCCCTCGCCGCACTCGCCGGGCTCACCGGCCCCTGGCTGGTCGGCCGCCTCGTCGACACGGTGGGCGGCCACGGGTCGCCGTCCACCGTCGACCGGATCGCCCTCGGTCTTGCGGCCGCGGTCGTGGCCCAGACCGTGCTGACGTGGGCGGCGCGGCGGGCGTCGATCGTCCTCGGGGAGACGGTGTTCGCGCAGCTGCGCGAGGAGTTCGTCACGCGGGCGGTCGGGCTGCCGCTGTCGACCGTCGAGCGCGCCGGGACGGGCGACCTCGTGGCCCGCACCACCAACGACGTCGAGGCGCTCTCGCACGTCGTCCGCTTCGGCATCCCGTCGTTGTTCGTCGCCTCGGTGACGGTGGTCCTGACCGGCGCCGCCGCGGTGCTGACCTCGCCGCTAGCGACGCTGCCGATCCTCCTCGGGCTGCCGCTGTTCTGGTTCTCGACGCGGCGCTACCTGCGGTATGCCGGTGACGGCTACCTCTGGGAGCGCGCCACCTACGCCCGGCTGAACGGCGTCGTCTCGGAGACGGTGGACGGCGCCCGGACGGTCGACGCCCTCTCCCTGCGGCCGGCCCGGCAGCAGGCCTTCCGCCGGGCCGTCGTCGACTGCTACGAGGCGGAGAGGTATACGCTCGGCCTCCGCCTGCGCTGGTTCCCGTACGTCGAGTTCGGCTACTTCCTGCCGGTGGCGGGTGCGGTGCTGTGGGGCGGCTGGCTCGCGATGAACGGCCACGTCGGCGTCGGCGCGGCCACAGCCGTCACGCTCTACGTCCACCAGCTCATCGAGCCGCTCGACGACGTGCTCATGTGGCTCGACGAGGTGCAGGTGGGTGCGACGTCCCTGGCGCGCGTCATCGGCGTCGGCGAGGTGCCGCCCGACCGCACGGCGACCGGGGCGACGCCCGCCGACGCGTCGATCGAAGTCGAGGACGCGCGCTACGCCTACCGCCCCGGTCACGACGTGCTGCGCGGGGTGTCCCTCGACCTGCAGCCCGGCGAGCGGCTGGCGGTGGTTGGTCCGTCGGGGGCGGGCAAGTCGACGCTCGGCCGGCTGCGGGCCGGCGTCGACGGGCCTCGCTCGGGAAGGGTCGACGTGGGCGGCGTGCCGCTCGTCGACCTCGAGCTCGCCGAGCTTCGGGGACAGGTCGCGCTCGTGACCCAGGAGCACCACGTGTTCGTCGGGACCGTCGCCGACAACCTGCGGCTCGCGCGGCCGGGGGCCGGGACGGAGGAGCTGACGAGTGCGCTGCACGCCGTCGACGCCCTCCCGTGGGCGCTCGCGCTCCCCGCGGGGCTCGACACCGTCGTCGGCAGCGGCGGCCACGTCCTCAGCGAGGCGCAGTCGCAGCAGCTCGCGCTCGCGCGACTGGTCCTCGCCGACCCGCACACGCTGGTGCTCGACGAGGCCACCTCGCTGCTCGACCCGCGGGCCGCGCGGCACCTCGAACGGTCCCTCGCCGCGGTGGTGCGCGGCAGGACCGTCGTCGCCATCGCGCACCGGCTCCACACCGCCCACGACGCCGACCGGGTGGCCGTTGTCGAGGACGGGCTCGTCACAGAGCTCGGCACGCACGAGGAGCTGCTGGGCGCCGGCGGCTCCTACGCCGCCCTCTGGCGGTCGTGGCGCGACGAGGGCAGCGGCCCCGCCACGGCGACGACCTCCACCGGTGCCACCGGTTCGAGGTGTTAGCGGACCACGAGGGGGCCCGCTGACACCTCGAACCGGGCGTCGAGGTGGGCACGGCGCCCACCCGTAACCCCACCCCCGGTGGCACGTTGTGCACGCTCCTGCTCGGTGGAGCACACCACACCGCGCCGCTCACGACCATGCATCGCGAATGGCCGGGTGGGGGGGCGGCCGGCCCCCCCCCCGGCTCGCCCCCCCCCCCACCAGCCCGAGGGGCCGGGTCGGTGGCGGGCAGGGGACGCCACCGGCCCACGTCAGCCGCGCCGGGCGAGGGTACGAGCCCCCGTCAGCCGCCGCCTCCGGACGGCCGAGCAGCGACGGGCACCTCCACCTCGAGCCGCCGGTAGCCCTCGCCCTGCGTGGGGCGGCGGTCCGGCTCGCCGCGGCGCGGCCACATCGAGAACGCCCGCTCCGCCTGGGCGGTGATCGTGAGCGAGGGGTTCACGCCGAGGTTGGCCGACACGGCCGACCCGTCGACGACGTGCAGGCCGGGGTGGCCCCACACCCGGTGGTAGGGGTCGACGACGCCACGGGAGGGGTCGGCGCCGATCACCGCCCCGCCGAGGAAGTGCGCGGTCATCGGCACGTCGACCACCTCGCCGAGGGAGCCGCCGGGGAACGCCCGCAGCCCGGTCGCCTCCTGGAGCCGTCGCGCGAGCACCCGCAGGGAGCGGTGACCCGCGGGGATCCACGAGGGGTTCGGCTCGCCGTGCCCCTGCCGGGACGTCAGGCGCCGGCCGCCGAAGACGCCCCGCCGGCTGCTCACCACGAGCGAGTTGTCACGGCTCTGCATCACGAGGCCGATCACGGTCCGCTCGCTCCACCGGCGCACCGACAGCGAGCGGGCGAACGTCACCGGGTGCGCCACCACCTCGGCCAGGAACCTCACCGGCCGGGGCACGCGCCCCCCGCCGTCGACGAGGACGGTGGCGAGGAGCCCCATCGCGTTGGAGCCGCGGCCGTAGCGCACGTTCTCCACGTGCGTGTCGACGTCGGGGTGGAACGACGACGTGATCGCCACCCCGCGCGTGAGGTCGACACCTTCGGGCACGCGCTCGAGCATCACTCCCCCGAGTGCCTCCGAGTTCGTCCTCGTGAGGTGGCCCAGGCGCGCGGACAGCCCCGGCAGCGCGCCGGAGTCCCGCAGCCGGTGCAGCAGCTGCTGCGTGCCCCACGCCCCGGCGGCGAAGACGACCTGGTCGGCGGTGACGGCCCTGGCCTCCTTGCGGACCCACGCGCCGGTCGCCTCCGTGGTGACGACGTATGCCGGCCGGCCGGGGGCGGCCCGCACGTCGACGACGGTGCGCAGGGGCTCGATGGTCGCGCCCGCGCGCTCCGCGAGCGCGAGGTAGTTCTTGACGAGGGTGTTCTTGGCACCGACACGACAGCCGACCATGCAGTTCCCGCAGAGGGTGCAGCCGGTGCGGTCCGGACCGGCCCCGCCGAAGTAGGGGTCGGGGACGGTCTCGCCCGGGGTGCCGAACCACACCCCGACCGGCGTCTTCTGGAACGTCGCGCCGACCCCGAGGTCCTCGGCCGCCTGGCGCATGACCTGCTCCACCGGCCCCTCGCACGGGTTGGTGACGACGCCGAGCATGCGGGAGGCGGTGGCGTAGTGGGGGCGCAGCTCCGCCTCCCAGTCCGTGACGTCGCGCCACTGCGGGTCCTCGAAGAACTCCCGCGGCGGTGTGTAGAGCGTGTTGGCGTAGTTGAGCGACCCACCACCGACGCCGGCCCCCGCGAGGACGAGCACGTCGGGGAGCCGGTGGATCCGTTGCACCCCAAAGCATTTCAGCCGTGGCGCCCACAGGTAGCGGCGGACGTCCCACGAGGTGCGGGCGAAGTCCGCGTCGGCGAACCGGCGTCCGGCCTCGTAGACGTGGACGCGGTAGCCCTTCTCCGACAGCCTCAGGGCCGCCACCGAGCCACCGAAGCCGGAGCCGACGACGACCACGTCGTAGTGCTCGCTCACCGCACCCCGAGCTGCTTCATCACGCGCAGTGCGGTCGTCAGCGCCCGCGCGAAGCGCTCGTCCGACAGGCCGCGCGGGGTGCCGAGGCCCAGGAGGTGCTGGGCGGTGACGTTCTGGGACTCGGTGTACTTCAGGATCCCCTCGGAGCCGTGCCGGCGGGAGAGGCCGGAGGCCCGCATCCCGCCCATGGGGGCCGCGACGCTGCCCCAGGCCGCGGCATACGCCTCGTTGATGTTCACGGTGCCGGCACGGATGGCAGACGCGACCCGCCGGCCGCGTGCGACGTCACGGGTGTAGACGGAGGCGTTGAGGCCGTACTCGGTGTCGTTGGCGAGGCGGACCGCCTCGTCGTCCGACCGCACCCGGTAGAGCGCGACGACCGGCCCGAAGGTCTCGCCGTCGCGGCACGCCATCTCCCGTGTGACCCCGGTGAGGACGGTGGGCTCGTGGACGAGGGGGCCCACATCGGGGCGCGCCCGCCCGCCCGCGAGCACGGTGGCGCCCTTCGCACGCGCGTCCTCGACGTGCGAGCGCACCCGCGCGAGCTGCTCGGCGGACACGAGGCTCCCCATGTCGGCGCCGTAGGCGAGGTCCGTGCCGAGCCGCATGCGGCCGACCGCGTCGACGAACCGCTGCGTGAACTCGTCCGCCACCGACTCGTGGACGAGCAGCCGCTCCGTCGAGATGCAGAGCTGGCCGGCCGAGGAGAAGCACCCCCGGACCCCGCCCTCGACCGCCCGGCCGAGGTTCGCGTCGTCAGCGACGTACATGCTGTTCTTGCCGCCGAGCTCGAGGCTCATCCCGACGAGCCGCGGCGCCACCGTCTCGGCGACGCGCCGGCCGGTCGCCGTCGACCCGGTGAAGCAGACGTAGTCGGCCTGCTCGAGCACCGCCTGCCCGACGGTGGGCCCGTCGCCGAGGACGACCTGGAGCACGCCCTCGGGCAGGCCGGCCTCCACGAGCAGCGCCACGCCCTGGAGCGCCGTCAGCGAGGCCTGGAGGTCGGGTCGCAGCACGACCGCGTTGCCGGCCATGAGGGCCGGGACCGCGTCGGTGAGCGCCAGGCTCAGCGGGTAGTTCCACGGCGCGACGATGCCGACCACGCCCATGGGGTGGTGCAGCTCCACCGGTTGCGAGAGAAGGGGATACAGCCCGAGACGCCGCCGCGGCCGGAGGTAGCCGCGGGCGCGCCGTCCGTAGTGGCGGGCCACGATCGCCGTGTCGGCGACCTCCTCGAAGGCGTGCCGCCTGGCCTTGCCCGACTCGAGCTGCACGAGGTCGAGGAGCTCGGCCTGGCGCTCGAGGACGAGGTCGTGGAAGCGCAGCATGACCTTCTCGCGCAGCTCGAACGGCGTGCGCGTCCACGAGCGCTGGGCCGACCTCGCGGCCTCGACGGCGACGGTCACGTCGGCGGGCGTGGAGAGCGGGAGCGAGGCGAGCGGCGCGCCGGTCATCGGCGTCCGGGTGAGGTGGTGCTCCGGCCTCGGAGCGGCGACGACCCGCCGGGTGAGCGAGCGCACCCGGGCCGGGTCCACGGCATACGTCGCGGTGGGCTCCGTCTCGGGGTCGGCGAGCACGTCAGCTCCGCTCGTAGGGCGCCACCACGACCTCCACCCGCTGGAACTCCTTGAGGTCGGAGTAGCCGGTGGTCGCCATCGCACGCCGCAGCGCGCCCACGATGTTGGTCGTGCCGTCGGCCATCCGGCCGGGGCCGAAGAGGATCTCCTCGAGCGGTGCCACCGCGCCGACCTCGACGCGCTCGCCACGGGGCAGCTGGGGGTGGTGGGCCTCGGACCCCCAGTGGAATCCGCGTCCCGGTGCGTCGCTCGCGCGGGCGAGCGCGGCCCCGAGCATCACCGCGTCGGCGCCGCACGCGACCGCCTTGACGACGTCGCCGCTGGTCCCGACACCTCCGTCGGCGATGACGTGGACGTAGCGGCCCCCGGACTCGTCGAGGTAGTCGCGACGTGCCGCGGCGACGTCGGCGATGGCGCTGGCCATCGGCGCGTGGATGCCCAGGGTGCGCCGCGTCGTGTGCGCCGCTCCGCCCCCGAACCCGACCAGCACGCCGGCCGCGCCGGTGCGCATGAGGTGGAGGGCGGCGGTGTAGGAGGCGGCGCCGCCGACGATCACGGGGACGTCGAGCTCGTAGATGAACCGCTTGAGGTTGAGCGGCTCGGCGCGCCCCGAGACGTGCTCCGCCGAGACCGTCGTGCCTCGGATGACGAAGAGGTCCACGCCCGCGTCGACGACGAACTTCGAGTACTGCTGGGTGCGCTGCGGGCTGAGCGCGCCGGCGACGGTGACGCCCGCGTCGCGCACCTGGCGCAGCCGCTCGGCGATGAGCTCGGGCTGGATGTCGGCGGCGTAGATCTGCTGCATCCGCGCCGTCGTGGCGGAGCCCGGCTCGAGGTCGGCGATCTCGGCGAGCAGGGCGCTCGGGTCCTCGTAGCGGGTCCAGAGCCCCTCGAGGTCGAGGACGGGCAGGCCGCCCAGGCGACCCAGCGCGATGGCGCTCTCGGGCGACACGACGGAGTCCATCGGTGCCGCGATGACCGGGATGTCGAAGTGGTAGGCGTCGATCTGCCAGGCGACCGACACCTCCTCCGGGTCGCGGGTGCGCCGCGACGGGACCACCGCGATGTCGTCGAAGGAGTAGGCACGGCGGCCCCGCTTGCCCCGGCCGATCTCGATCTCAGTCACCCGGGGATCGTATCGGTGACCCCAGCGGAGCGGCGCCGCAGCGGAGCCGGCGGCAGGGCCGGGCAGCCGGTCTGCGTCGCGACGCACCTGGGGGTGGGACGGCGCGGCGTCCCCGCTGGCGCCCCGCCGCCGGCTGAGGGGGTCGCCTGCGGCGAGGCGCCAGGGGATCGCCGGCGGAAGCCACGTGTCCACCCCGGCGAGGTCTGTGTCCTCGTCCCGTTCCGTGCCATCGCGGGCCCTGGCCGGGCCGCTGGCATCACGGTAGAGGAGCGTGCGCCGGTTGGTATCGGGCGGAAGGCGTATGCCGGCGCCGCCGGGACCGGTCAGTGCCCGCTGTAGTTCGGGGCCTCGACCGTCATCTGGATGTCGTGGGGGTGGCTCTCCTTGAGCCCCGCCGGCGTGATCCGGACGAACTCGCCGCGCTCCTGGAGCTCGGGCACCGTGCCGGCGCCGACGTAGAACATGGACTGGTGGAGCCCGCCGATGAGCTGGTGGACGACCGCGCCGAGGGGCCCGCGGTAGGGGACCTGGCCCTCGATGCCCTCCGGCACGATCTTGTCGTCACTGGTGACGTCGGCCTGGAAGTAGCGGTCCTTGGAGTACGACGTCTTGCCCCGCGACGACATCGCGCCGAGGGACCCCATGCCGCGGTAGGACTTGAACTGCTTGCCGTTGACGAAGACGAGGTCGCCCGGGCTCTCCTCGCAGCCGGCGAGCAGCGAGCCGAGCATCACCGTGTCGGCACCGGCCACGAGCGCCTTGGCGATGTCGCCGGAGTACTGCAGGCCGCCGTCGCCGATCACCGGCACCCCGGCGGGCTTGCACGCCCGGGCCGCCTCGTGGATCGCCGTGACCTGCGGCACCCCGACCCCGGCCACCACCCGCGTGGTGCAGATCGAGCCCGGCCCGACACCCACCTTGACCGCGTCGACGCCCGCGTCGACGAGGGCCTGCGCGCCGGCCCGCGTCGCGACGTTGCCGCCGACGACCTGCACGTGGGACGTCGCCGAGTCGGCCTTCAGCCGCCGGACCATCTCGAGCAGCAGGGTCGCGTGGCCGTGGGCGGTGTCGACGACGAGGACGTCGACACCGGCCTCGACGAGCGTGGTCGCGCGCTTCCAGGCGTCACCGAAGAACCCCACGGCCGCACCGACGAGGAGCCTGCCGTGCTCGTCCTTGCTGGCGTGGGGGAACTGCTCCGACTTGACGAAGTCCTTGACGGTGATGAGGCCCCGGAGCCGGCCCTCGTCGTCGACGAGCGGGAGCCGCTCGCGCTTGTGCTGGCGCAGCAGCCGGGTGGCCGTCTCCCGGTCGGTGTCGACCGGCGCGGTGACCAGCGGCATCGGTGTCATGACGTCGCGCACCCGGGTGGTCGCCCACTGCGCGACCGGCGTGAAGCGCAGGTCGCGGTTGGTGATGATGCCGAGGAGGGTGTCGTCGGCGTCGACCACCGGCAGGCCGGAGACGCGGTACTCGCCGCAGACCTGGTCGAGCTGCTCCAGCGTCGCGTCGGGACCGATCGTGACGGGGTTGGAGATGCGGCCGGTCTGGGTGCGCTTCACGAGGTCGACCTGGTAGGCCTGGTCCTCGATCGAGAGGTTGCGGTGGAGGACACCCATGCCGCCCTGACGGGCCATGGCGATCGCCATGCGGGCCTCCGTCACGGTGTCCATGGCGGCCGAGAGCAGCGGGACCCGAAGGCTCACCGTGCGGGTGAGCCGGGCCGTGGTGTCGACCTCCGAGGGGACGACGTCGCTCAGCCCGGGGAGCAGGAGGACGTCGTCGTAGGTGAGGCCGATCGCGGCGAACGGAGCGGGCTCGTCGGACGGTCCGTTGCTCATGCGCCCATGGTACGGCAGCGCGAACGGCCCTCCGGGACCGCCCGGGACCGCCCCGGGACCGCCCGGAGACCACCGTCCGGCGCTCGAGACTTGAACAAGTCTTGACTCTCCGGGAGGTGTTTGCGCTGGTGGGGCAGGGGTAGCGTCCGGATCAGTTGCGGCACGGTGCCGCAGGAGAGGTGGCGAGGACATGGCCGAGCTGTCACGACTTCCTGGCCCCGTGGCCGACCTGTGGGACTGGCAGCTGGACGGCTCGTGCCGCCAGGTCAACCCGGAGGTGTTCTTCCACCCGGAGGGTGAGCGGGGGCCGGCGCGCCGCTCTCGTGACTCGGCGGCCAAGGAGGTCTGCCTCGCCTGCCCCGTCCTGACCCAGTGCCGTGCGCATGCCCTCACCGTCCGCGAGCCCTACGGGGTTTGGGGCGGCATGACCGAGGACGAGCGCGAGGCCTTCTACGCCGGCAGGACGGTCGCCGTCGCGAGCTGATCCCTACGCTGGTGGGGTGAGCAACACCATCGAGGTGCCCATCCGTGACGAGTCGATCCGGCTCGGGCAGCTGCTCAAGCTCGCCGGGGTCGTCGATGACGGCTCCATGGCGCGCATGGTGATCGAGAACGGCGAGGTCACCGTCGACGGGGAGGTGTGGTCGCGCCGGGGGAAGCAGGTGCGGCCGGGGATGGTCGTGCAGTATGCCGGCCAGTCCATCCGCGTCGTCGGCGGTCCCTGAGGGACCGCTCCCCTCCTCCGCGCCACCCGCACGCGACGACGAAGGCCCGTCCCCCCGAGGGGAACGGGCCTTCGCGCCCGGAGCGGGTCGGCTCAGTGGCCGTGCCCGTGCCCGTGCGAGGACCCTGCGCCGGCGTCCTCGTCTTCCTTCTTCTCCACGACGAGCGTGTCGGTGGTCAGGACCATCGACGCGATCGAGGCGGCGTTGCGCAGCGCCGAACGGGTCACCTTGACCGGGTCGATGACGCCGGCCTTGACGAGGTCGACGTACTCGCCGGTCGCCGCGTTCAGGCCCTGCCGGAGGTCGCCGCCGGCGCCGGCCTCGCGGATCCGGTTGACGGCGACGCGCCCTTCGAGCCCGGCGTTCTGCGCGA
>JAICIN010000011.1 GCA_025924375.1 Dermatophilaceae bacterium
CCAGGTGTCCTCGCGACGGGACACGGGGACCACCCCGGCCGGCATCGACAGCCGGACCTGCTCCCCCAGCCCGAGGAGGTCGGCGACCACGGCGGCAGTGCCCAGCGTGGGGTGGCCGGCGAAGGCCATCTCGTAGCTCGGCGTGAAGATCCGGACCGTCGCGTCGCACCCGTCACCCGACCGGGAGGTGATGAAGGTCGTCTCCGAGAGGTTGAACTGGCGGGCCAGCCCCTGCATCCCCACCTCGTCGAGCCCGCTGGCGTCCTCGAACACGCACAGCGGGTTGCCCGAGAAGGGGTCGCCCTCCCTGGCGAACACGTTGAGCAGCCGGTACGACAGCCTCACGCCTCACACTCTGGCAGAGCCCGCCGACACGCGGGGACCGAACCCGGCTCCTACAGTGGTCACCGTGAGCAGCGCGAGCCGGCGGCGACCAGCGGTCCCCGGCGGCAGGCTCGTGCTCCTCCGGCACGGTGAGACGGAGTGGTCGCGCACCGGCCGGCACACCGGCCTCACCGACGTGCCCCTGACCCCTCGCGGGGAGCAGCTGGCCCGCGAGCTGGCGCCGGTGCTGCAGCGGTTCGAGCTCTCCCTCGTGCTGTCCTCACCGCTCCAGCGGGCTCTGCGCACGGCCGAGCTCGCGGGCCTCGAGCCCGAGGTCGACAAGGACCTCCTCGAGTGGGACTACGGCGGCTACGAGGGCCTCACCACGCCCGAGATCCGGGCGCAGCTGGGCTACGACTGGACGGTCTTCGAGCACGGCGTCCCGCGCGGGGACACCCCCGGCGAGACCGTCGAGGAGGTTGCCGCCCGGGCCTCCCGGGTCCTCCAGCGCGCGCTGCCCGCGATGGAGGACGGCGACGTCGCCCTCGTCGGGCACGGTCACTGCCTGCGCGTGCTCACGACGGTGTTCCTCCGCCAGGAGCCGCGGCTCGGTGCACAGCTCCTCCTCGACGCGGGTGCGGTGTGCGTCCTGGAGTTCGAGCACGCGCAGCCCTCGATCCGCACGTGGAACCGTGCCCCCGAGCTGACCGCCGGTCACTGACCGCGAGCCGCCCGCGTCCTCGGCGGGCGGACCACCGTGAGGTCGGCTCGGCGCGGGGGCGGCACCGCCGTGGGACTGCCCGGCACCGTGTCCCCGGGGAGCGGCTCGGGGTCCCCCGGCCAGTCACGGGCGCCCGAGTCGCCGAAGAGCGCGACCGCGCTGCACTCCCCCGGCGTGAACCTCGGGCCGTAGCGCACCCCCTCGAGCCCCGCGCCGGCGAGCGCGCGGGCCCAGGCCTGCGGCACGGCATACGGGACCATGGTCTCGAGCTCCCGGGTGGCGCCGAAGGACGCCGCCCGGCGGGTCTGGAGGTCGGCCACGTCACGCCCCTCGGGGACGCGGAGGCGCGACACCACCGTCCCCGTGAGCAGCGACTCCGGCACCGCGGCCGCAGTGCCCAGCACCGGTCCCAGCCGCTCCCGCAGCGCACTGAGGGCGTCGAGGGCCGTGTAGCACGTGCCCCGGGGCGTGGGGAGGTCGAAGCGGCCCTCGCCGGTGCTGGAGAACCACCACGGGCCGAGACCTGCCCGATGCGCACGGAAGAGGGTGGTCCCCTCCTCGAGCCGGTATGCCGGGAAGCCGGCGAGGTCGCCGGCCGGCGCCTTCTGGGCGGGCTGGTCCCGTGCCGTCATGCGGCCCAGGCCGCCGCGTCCGCGACGGCTGCGGTGACCACTCGCTCGACGGCGGTGGCCGAGGAGCGGTGGACGACCAGGTAGTCGACGGCGCTGTGCCCGTCGAAGACCTCGCTCGGTGTCGTGAGCCAGGCGCCGACCGCCCAGCCGTCGGCGCCGCGGCGCACGAACGCGCCGACCGCCTCCTGGATGCCCGGGCGCACCACGCCCTGCCGCGAGAACTGCAGCGACGGGTAGAGGAGGTGGCCGTCGGAGGTGCGGCACGCCAGGACCGTCCCCCGGCGCACGCGGTCGAAGAGCGCCTGGCGGCTGATGCCGAGCCAGGAGACGAGGCCGGCGGTGTCGTAGAAGGGCCCGAGAGGCTGGTCAGCGGGGTGGACCGTCGGGAGGGCTGCGAGCATCCGCTCGGCCAGGGCCTCGGGGTCGCCGAGGTCGAGCCGCCGGCCCTGCTCCGCGAGCTGCGCAGCGCGGGCCGCGATCCCCGAGCGGACGGCGTCGACGAGCTCGTCGACGGCTGTCCCCGCGAGCCGGGGCGGTCGTGCGGTCTGCCGGGCCATGGGTGCCTCCTCGGTCGTCACGGCAGTCAAGGGCGTCAAGGAGCAGGATAGCCGACCGGGGTGACGCCCTCCGCGCGGACGACGCCGCCCGGCCGCCGCGCTACGGCAGCGGCCAGGTGTGCACAGGGTCGTTGCTGTGCATGTGCTCGAGGTAGAGCTGCAGCATCTCCCGCAGGGCGGTGGGCCGGTCCATGCCCGTGGCCTCCAGGCGGCTGACCGCATCGGTCTGCCAGGTCGCGCCGTTGCTGGTCGTCTTGCACCGGCCCTCGATGACGGACAGGTAGCGGTCGCAGACGGCGCTGGACACGCCCCAGTCACTCAGGCCCTCGTGGGCCATCGGCAGCAGGTGGCGCAGGACGAGCTCCTCGGCGCGGACCTCGCCGAAGCCGGGCCAGTAGAGCCGGGCGTCGATGCCGTCGCGCGCAGCCGTGCGGAAGTTCTCCTCCGCCGCCGCGAAGCTCATCTTGGTCCACACCGGGCGGTCGTCGGAGGCGAGCTTGCGGATGACGCCGTAGTAGAAGGCCGCGTTGGCGAGCACGTCGACCAGCGTCGGGCCGGCCGGCAGGACGCGGTTCTCGACACGCAGGTGCGGCGTGCCCTGGACGATGTCGTAGATGGGCCGGTTCCAGCGGTACACCGTGCCGTTGTGGAGCCGCAGCTCGGCCAGCGCCGGTGCCTCGCCCGCCTCGAGCCGGGCCACGGGGTCCTCGTCGGTGACCTCGGCGAGGAGGGCCGGGAAGTAGCGGGAGTTCTCCTCGAAGAGGTCGAAGATCGAGGTGATCCAGCGGTCGCCGAAGAAGACCCGCGGCCGGACTCCCTGGTTCTTCAGCTCGATGCTGCGCGTGTCGGTCGCCTGGGAGAACAGCTCGATCCGCGTCTCGGCGTGCAGCCGCCGGCCGAAGAAGAACGGCGAGTTCGCGGCCAGCGCGAGCTGCGGCGCCACGAGCGCCTGGGCGGCGTTCCAGTGCGCCGCGAACTCCTGGGGTGCCACCTGGAGGTGCAGCTGGACGCTGGTGCACGCGGACTCCGGGGCGATCGTGTCGCAGTAGGTCGCGACGCGCTCCCCCGTCGGGCCCTCGATGTCGAGGTAGATGTCCTCGCCGCGGGCGATGAAGATGGAGTCGTTGAGCGCGGTGTAGCGGTTGTTGGCGCTGATCCACTCGCCCTCGAAGTGCTCCGGCATGATCGTCGGCAGGATCCCGACGGCGACGATCCGGGCGCCACGGTTGCGGGCGGCGGCATCCGCCTTGTTCAGCGAGTCGCGCATCTCCTGCTCGAGCTCGAGAGCCGCGTCACCGGGCAGCGGCCGCGGTGGGACGTTGAGCTCGATGTTGTAGCGCGCCAGCTCGGTCTGGTAGCCGGGGTCGGCGATCTCCTCGAGGACCTCGGCGTTGGCGAACTTCGGCTGGAACTCCTGGTCGACGAGGTTCAGCTCGATCTCCATGCCCGTCATGGGCCGCTCGAACTCGAAGACGCTCTGGGTGAGCATCCGCTCGAACACGTCGAGGTCCTGGCGGACCTTCTCGCGGTAGCGCTGCCGCTGCTCGCGCGTGTAGCTCTGAGCGGTGACCTCGTCGCCCACGGGACCTCCTCCGAGGTGCGGTGCGTATGCCGGGTGCTCCCCTGGTGCTCCTGACCCAACCACACGTCGGGCGCGCCTGCCACCGACTGTCGGCGGGCGCTCCTAGCCTGCCGGTGTGCGCCTCATCCACACCTCCGACTGGCACCTGGGCCGCTCGTTCCACCAGGTGGGTCTGCTCGGCGCCCAGGCGCGCTTCGTCGACCACCTCGTGGAGACGGTGCGGGCGGAGCGCGTCGACGCGGTGCTCGTCTCCGGCGACGTCTACGACCGGGCCATGCCGGCCCCCGACACCGTCGCCCTGCTGTCCGAGGCCGTGACCAGGCTCATCGACGCGGGAGCGACGGTCGTCCTCTCCAGCGGCAACCACGACTCCGCGATCCGGCTCGGCTTCGCCTCCGACCTGCTCGAGCGCGCCGGCCTGCACATCCGCTCGTCGCTCTCCTCCATCGGCCGGCCGGTCATGGTCGGGGGCGTCGCGGTCCACGCCCTGCCCTACCTCGAGCCCTCCGTCGCCGGGGAGCCGCTGGGGGCAGCTGAGGGCACGCACGCCGGTGTCCTGGGCGCGGCCATGGGGAGGGTGCGGGCCGACCTCGCCGTTCGCCCCGGTCCGTCCGTGGTGATGTCGCACGCCTTCGTCAGCGGCGGAGCGGCGAGCGAGTCGGAGCGGGACATCACCGTCGGAGGCGTTGCGGCGGTCCCGCCCGGCGTCTTCGACGGTGTCGACTACGTCGCCCTGGGCCACCTCCACGGGCGGCAGCGCATCTCCGACACCGTGCGCTACTCCGGCTCGCCGGTGGCCATGTCGTTCAGCGAGGCCCACCACACCAAGGGGTCCTGGTTGGTCGAGGTCGGCGCGGGCGAGGTCCGCTGTGCGCCGGTCGAGGCCCCTGTCGACCGGCCACTCGCCCTGCTGCGCGGTGACCTGAGCGCCCTCCTCGACGACCCCGCCCACCGCGACGCCGAGCAGGCCTGGTGCCAGGTGACGCTCACCGACGCGGTCCGCCCGCCCGGGGCGATGGAGACCCTCCGGCGCCGGTTCCCCCACACCCTGGTGCTGCAGTTCGACCCCGAGGGCGCCGGCCGAGCCCCACGCTCCTACGCCGCCCGGGTGGCACAGCGGAGCGAGGCCGAGGTCTGCTGTGACTTCCTCGCCCACGTCCGGGGAGGCGCCGCCGCCAGCGGCCCGGAGCAGGAGCTGCTGGCCCTGGCGGCGGAGCGCTCGCGCCTGTCGCGGGCCGAGCACGACGACGAGGGCACCGTCGTGGGCGAGGCCCGGGCAGTGGGTGCCGCGTGAGGCTGCACCGCCTGACGGCCACGGCCTTCGGCCCGTTCTCCGGCACGGTCGAGGTCGACTTCGACGCGCTCAGCGGGGCCGGTCTCTTCCTCGTCCACGGGCCGACGGGCGCCGGCAAGACGAGCATCCTCGACGCCATCTGCTTCGCGCTCTACGCCGACGTCCCCGGCGCCCGACCCGCCGGCGCGTCGCTGCGCAGCCACCACGCCGAGCCCGGCACCGCTCCCTGCGTGACGCTCGAGTTCACCGCAGGTGGCCGACGGTTCCGGGTGCGCCGCTCGCCGGAGTTCCTCCGGCCCAAGAAGCGGGGCACCGGCACCACGAAGGAGCCGGCGAGCGTCGTGCTCCACGAGCGCCGCGGCGGCTCCTGGGTCGGCACCGACACCCGCCACGACGACGTCGCTGCCGTCCTGCGCGAGGTGCTCGGCATGGGCCTCGAGCAGTTCAGCCGCGTCGTGCTCCTGCCGCAGGGCGAGTTCGCCGCCTTCCTGCGCGCGACTCCCGAGGAGCGGCGCGAGGTGCTCGAGCGGCTCTTCGACGTCTCCTCCTACGCCGGCGTCGAGGAGTGGCTCGCGGCCGAGCGCCGCCGGACGGCCGACGATCTCGCCGAGCGCCGCAGCCGGCTCGCGACGGCCCTCGCCCGGCTGGGCGACGCCGTCGCCGACGCGCCGGTGGAGGTCCTCGGGGAGGTGCCGGAGTGGTCCGCCCTGGAGCCCCATGACGTCGCACGGCACTGCCCCGCCCTGCGGCAGGCCCTCGAGGCGGCCGCTGCCTCGGCCCTCGTGACGCTGGACGGCGCGAGCTCCGCCGCAGCCGCCGCCACGACGCGGCTCGCCGCGGCGGAGCAGCTCACCGCCGACCGTGCCCGAGGTGCCCGCGCGCGTCAGCAGCTCGCGGAGCTCGAGGCGGGCGCCGCGCTGAGGGTGGCCGCCCAGTCCGCCCTCGACGCGGCCCGGCGCGCAGCCGCCGTCACCGGCGAGCTGGGCGCCTCCCGCCGGGCTGCGGACGCGGTCGCCCGCGCCCACCAGGCTGTCACCGAGGCGTGGACGGACTGCACCGCCCACCTCGCTCCCGCTGACGGCGGCCTCGTCCACACCGAGGGCCAGCCGCCGGGGCTGGACCACGCCGAGGACCTCCTGCGCTCGCTGCGGTCCCACGACCCGGTCGTCGCCGAGGTGGGCCGACTCGCCGAGAGCGGGGCCCAGCGGCAGGCGCGGAGCGCGGAGCTTGAGGAGGAGGTCGAGGCGGCGCAGTCGGCGGCCGAGGCGCTGCGTGAGCGGGCGGACACCGCCCGCACCTCCCTCGAGGCGCTGCAGCGAGACCTGGCCGAGGCCGTGGCGGCGGCGGCAGGCCTCGAGGCGACCGAGGGACGCCTCCGCCAGGCCCAGACCCTGCTGCGCGTCCGGCTCGAGCACGCCCAGGGTGAGCGGGCGGAGGCGGCGCTCCGTGAGCGCATCCTGCGGGCCGTCGAGGTCGAGCAGGACGCGCGCCAGGAGCTCCTCGACCTGCGCGAGTCACGCCTGGCGGGCCTCGCCGGTGAGCTGGCCGAGCACCTCGAGGTGGGCGCGCCGTGTCCCGTGTGCGGCTCCGCCGAGCACCCCTCACCCGCGCGCCGGTCCACCGAGGTCACGGCCGCCGACGTCGACGAGGCCGAGGCCGGCTGGAGTCGCGTCCGGGAGGCGCGTGAGGCACTCCAGCGGGAGGAGGTCGCGCTGCAGAGCGCGTCCCGGGCGCGGACGGAGCTGCTCGGCGCCGATCCGGCCGACGTCGACAGCCTGCGGGCGGCGGCCGAGCTGGCCAGTGCCCAGGCCCGCAGCGCCCGGGAGCTCGCCGCCGGCAGGGCGCAGGCCCAGCTCAGGTGGGACACGGCCGGGTCCATGGCCGAGGAGCTGACGCGGCGGGCGGCGGCCCAGTCGGAGGTAGCCGCGTCGGCGCGTGCCGCGCTCGCCGAGCTGGCGCGCACCGCCGACGAGGAGGTCGCACGGCTCGCGCGTCTCACGGCCACCCACGCCGAGCAGTGCCCGTGCGTGGCGACGGCCGACCGGCCCGGCGACACTCCCTCGCTCCACCGGGCAGCCGTCGCGTCGGCCGAGCGCCTCGTCGAGGCGCTCCGGGCCCACGGTCTGGCGCGCGCCACCTCCGCCGAGGCCACGGAGGGGCTGCGCGCTGCCCTCCGGGCACAGGGGTTCGACGACGCCGAGGACGCCGCCGCGGCGACCCTGCCCGACGAGGAGCGCCAGCGGCTCGAGTCCCTCCTGGCCGAGTGTGCCCGCACCACGGCCCAGGCGCAGGCCGTCCTCGCCGACGAGGCGGTCGCGGGGGCGCTGGCGGCGCCGGAGCCCGACCTCGCGACGTTCCGCGACGCCTCCGAGCAGGCGCGGTCCGAGTTGCTGCAGGCAAAGGACGCCGAGACCCTCGCGCGGCGCACCCTGCGTGCCGTCGAGCGGCTTGAGGCCGACCTCCTCCGCCAGTGCGAGGAGCTCGGGCCGCTGTCCGAGCGTGCGCGCCTGGTGCGCGAGCTCGCCGACGCGTGCGCGGGCACCGGCGGCGGCAACACCCTGCGGATGCGGCTCACGTCCTTCGTGCTCGCCGCCCGGCTCGAGCGCGTCGCCGAGCTGGCCAACGAGCGGCTGGCGGTGATGGCTGCCGGCCGCTACCTCCTCCAGCACTCCGACGACCTCGCCCGCCGCGGCGCCCGGAGTGGCCTGGGCCTGGCCGTGCTCGACCAGTGGACCGGTCAGGTCCGCGACACCGCCACCCTCTCCGGCGGGGAGGCGTTCCTCGCGTCCCTCGCGCTGGCGCTCGGGCTCGCCGACGCGGTGCGCGAGGAGGCCGGCGGCTTCGACCTGCAGACCCTGTTCATCGACGAGGGTTTCGGCACCCTCGACGAGGAGGCCCTTGAGCAGGTCCTCGGCGTCCTCGACGGCCTGCGGGAAGGCGGACGCGCCGTCGGCGTGGTCAGCCACGTCGCCGAGCTGCGGTGTCGCATCCCGAGCCAGCTGCGGGTGCTGAAGGCCGAGGACGGCTCCACCGTGCGGGTCGTCACCGGCGAGCCGTCCGCGGCCTGAGGCCCTGCCTCCGCAGCGACCGGTGGCCCGACCTCCGGAGGGCCTGGCGGTCCTCCGGAGGTGGGGCCCGGCGGTCCTTCGCAGATGGGGCCTGTCGGTCCTACTCCCCGCGGTCGTCCTCGAAGGACTCCGGGGGCGGGCAGGAGCACACGAGGTGCCGGTCGCCGTAGGCGCCGTCGATCCTGCCGACCGGGGGCCAGTACTTGTCGCCCGGCTCCACGCCCACCGGGAACACCGCGGACTCCCTGTCGTAGGGGTACTCCCACTTGCCCGCGAGCGCCGCGGCCGTGTGCGGGGCGTTGCGCAGCATGCTGTCGGCCACGGTGACCTCGCCCGCCTCGACAACCGCGATCTCCGCGCGGATCGCCACCATGGCGTCGCAGAAGCGGTCGAGCTCGTCGAGGTCCTCGGACTCCGTCGGCTCCACCATCAGGGTCCCCGCCACGGGGAAGGACATCGTCGGCGCGTGGAAGCCGTAGTCGATGAGCCGCTTGGCGACGTCGTCGACGCTCACGCCACTGCGCTTGGTGAGGTCGCCCAGGTCGAGGATGCACTCGTGGGCCACGATGCCCTCGTGCCCGGAGTAGAGCACCGGGTAGTGGTCGCGCAGCCGTGCCGCGATGTAGTTGGCGCTGAGCACCGCCACCTGGGTGGCGCGGGTCAGCCCGGCGCCGCCCATGAGCCGGATGTAGGCCCACGAGATCGGCAGGATGCTCGCAGACCCGTAGGGCGCTGCCGACACCGGGCCGACGCCGGTGCTGGGACCGGCCTCCGGAGCGAGCGGGTGGTTCGGCAGGTAGGGCGTGAGGTGGGAGCGGACCGCCACGGGGCCGACACCGGGGCCGCCGCCGCCGTGCGGGATGCAGAACGTCTTGTGCAGGTTGAGGTGCGAGACGTCCGCGCCGAACTTGCCGGGCTGCGCGAGGCCGACCAGCGCGTTGAGGTTGGCACCGTCGACGTAGACCTGCCCACCCGCCTCGTGGACGAGGCCGCACAGCTCGGTGATGGTGTCCTCGAAGACGCCGTGCGTCGAGGGGTAGGTCACCATGATCGCGGCGAGCTCGTCGTGGTGCTGCGCGACCTTGGCCCGCAGGTCGGCCATGTCGATGTTGCCGTTCTCGGCGTCGGTCTTCACGACGACGACCCTCATGCCCGCCATCACCGCGCTGGCCGCGTTGGTGCCGTGCGCGCTGGCCGGGATGAGGCACACCCGGCGCTGGTCCTGGCCCTGGGCCTGGTGGTAGGCGTGGATCGCGAGCAGGCCCGAGAGCTCACCCTGCGAGCCGGCGTTGGGCTGGAGGGAGACCGCGTCGTAGCCGGTGATCGCACAGAGCCACGCCGCCAGGTCGCCGATCAGGTCCCGGATCCCCTCGCTTTGCTGCGCCGGGGCGAACGGGTGCAGGTTGGCGAACTCAGGCCAGGTGATCGACTCCATCTCGGTGGTCGCGTTGAGCTTCATGGTGCACGAGCCGAGCGGGATCATGCCGCGGTCCAGCGCGAAGTCACGGTCGGCGAGCCGGCGCAGGTAGCGCAGCATCGACGTCTCGCTGTGGTGCGCGTGGAACACCGGGTGGGCGAGGTAGCCGCTGGTGCGGACCAGGGCCGCCGGCCACTGCGGTGCAGTCTCCTTGACCTCGGCGCCGGCGTGCACGCCGAACGCCGCCCACACCGCGTCGAGGTCGGCGAGGTCGGTCGTCTCGTCGGTGCTCATGGACACGTGGTCGCCATCGACCTGCCACAGGTTGACACCGCGGGCGGCCGCCTCCGCGACCACGGTCGCGGCGCGGCCCGGCACGTGGGCCGTGATCGTGTCGAAGTAGGTCTGCGTCACCACCTCGATGCCCGCCGCGAGCAGGCCCGAGGCCAGGGCACGCGCGTGGGCATGGGTGCGCCGCGCGATCCGGGCCAGCCCCTCGGGCCCGTGGTACACGGCATACATGGACGCCATGACGGCCAGGAGCACCTGGGCGGTGCAGATGTTGGAGGTCGCCTTCTCCCGGCGGATGTGCTGCTCGCGGGTCTGGAGGGCCAGCCGGTATGCCGGGTGGCCGGCCGAGTCGACGGAGACGCCGACGAGGCGTCCCGGCAGGGTGCGCTCGAGGCCGGCGCGGACGCTCATGTAGCCGGCGTGCGGGCCGCCGAAGCCCATGGGGACGCCGAACCGCTGCGTCGTGCCGACCGCGATGTCGGCACCCCACTCCCCCGGCGGGGTGGCGAGCGTGAGCGCGAGGAGGTCCGCGGCGGCGGTGACCAGCGCGCCGGCCTCGTGCGCGGCCTGCGCCAGCGCACGCCAGTCGCGCAGCTCGCCGTCGGCCCCCGGGTACTGGACGAGGACGCCGAACACCTCCCGGCCGGCGGCGGCGTCGCGCAGCGCCTGGGCCGAGTCGAGTGCGTCGAGGTCGGCCACGACCAGCTCGAGTCCGAGCGGGGTCGCCCGCGTCTGCATGACGGCGAGCGTCTGGGGGAACACGTGCCGGTCGACGAGGAGCACCGCGTCGGCGGCCGCCTTGCTGGCCCGGCGCATCAGCGTCATGGCCTCGGCGGCGGCCGTGCTCTCGTCGAGCAGCGAAGCGCCGGCGGTCGGCAGGCCGGTCAGGTCGCTGACGACGGTCTGGAAGTTGAGGAGGGCCTCGAGCCGGCCCTGCGAGATCTCCGGTTGGTAGGGCGTGTAGGCGGTGTACCAGGCCGGGTTCTCCAGGACGTTGCGCTGGACGACGGCGGGCGTGACCGTGCCGTAGTAGCCCAGGCCGATCATGGAGGTGAGGACCCGGTTGCGGCGCGCGAGGTCGCGCAGCTCCTCGAGGACCGCGGTCTCGGACGGCGCGGCGGCGAGGTCGAGACGACCGGCGGAGCGGATGCCGCCGGGCACCGCGGTGTCGAGCAGGGCCTCGATGCTGGGCTGGCCGACCACCTCGAGCATGGCGGCGACGTCGGCCTCGGTCGGGCCGACGTGGCGGGAGACGAAGTCGGTGAGCTGGGAGGGCTCGGAGGGCGCTGGCGTGGTCATGAGGCTCCTACGCAAGGGACGGCACGGGACGCCTCCCCTTCTGTCGCCACGGACGTCCGGCAGGACGGCAGCTGCTCCAGAGGTGCCTGACCCGTGTGGTCCTTGCGCCTGAGAGGTTCCGGGGAGTTTGCCCCTTCGGCGCCCCGTCGCCGGATGGCGCGAGGACTCTCCCACACGGGGTGGTCAGCGCGACCAATCTAGCGCACGCCGGTGCCGGCCCCGTTACGCCATCCGGGCCTGGCGTCGGGCCGACAGCTCGTCGCCGGCGTGGGCGGCGACGCCCTCGTCCTCGGCCCGCTCGCTCGGCAGCTCGGCGAGCTCACCCTCGACCTCCCGCCAGACGCGCCCGACCGCGATCCCGAAGACGCCCTGGCCGCCCTGGACCAGGTCGATGACCTCGTCGGCGGAGGTGCACTCGTAGACCGACGCGCCGTCGCTCATGAGGGTGATCTGTGCGAGGTCCTCGACACCGCGCTCGCGCAGGTGCTGGATCGCCACACGGATCTGCTGGAGGGAGACGCCCGTGTCGAGCAGCCGCTTGACGACCTTGAGCACGAGGATGTCGCGGAAGCCGTAGAGCCGCTGGGTGCCCGAGCCGGTGGCGCCGCGCACGGACGGCTCGACGAGCCCGGTGCGCGCCCAGTAGTCCAGCTGTCGGTAGGTGATGCCGGCGGCCCGGCACGCGGTGGGACCGCGGTAGCCGATGTCGTCGCTCAGCTCCGGCAGGTCGTCGCTGAAAAGCAGGCCCTGCGCCGCTGCCGGCACCGTCGTGCTGCTGTGCTTCGCCTCGCCACTCGACGCCACGACACTCACCTCCTGTGTAACTACACGATCGTACTTCTGTTCAGGCGACTGACGCTAGAGGTCGGGATATCCGAGGTCAACGACCGCTTGAGGTTCGCCCTTCGGCGTGTCGCGCCGCGACGGCATACCTTGAAGGTTCACTTGAGGGTGAGCCTTCGTGCTCATGCTTCCCCGGGCCCCGCCTCCCCCGGCTGCTCGAAGTCCTCCGCTGACACGTGGTCGAGGAACTCCTTGAACTTCTCCACCTCGTCGTCCTCCTCGGGGGCCATCGCGACGCCGGCCTCCTCGAGGAGGCCTTCCCCCGCGAGGATCTCCGTGCCGGTGCGCAGGGCCAGCGCGATCGCGTCGGAGGAGCGCGAGGAGATCTCGGTGGCGTTGTCGAACACCAGGGCCGCGTGGAAGACGCCCTCCTTGAGGGCGACGATGCGGACCTCGGTGAGCTGGTGGCCCAGGCCCTCGATGACGTTCTTGAGCAGGTCGTGGGTCAGCGGACGGGGCGGCTGGATGCCCTGCTGGGCGTAGGCGATGGCGGTCGCCTCGGCCGCGCCGATCCAGATCGGAAGGTAGCGGTCCCCGTCGCGCTCCCGCAGGAGCACGATGGGGTGGTTGGTCGGCATCTCGACGCGGACGCCGAGGACGTCAAGAACCTTCACCGCTCCACCGTACCCTGCACCGCCGAGGCCGTCCCCGTCGAGATCGGGCGCCACAGCGCCAGCCCCATCCGGCCCCCGCGGGCCAGGCCTGCGGGATGGTCAGCGCTGGCCGAGGCCGGACTTCACGAGCGCGGTGTGCAGGCTGATGCACAGCCGCAGCACCTCGCCGGTGGGGTCGGCGCCCTCCCCCGACCTGCGGCCTCGGTGCGGTGAGACCGCCTGCTGGACGAGACCGATCTCCCGGTCGGCAGCGGTGCGGAACGGGCGCAGGTGACGCGCCTCGATGCCGTATGCCGCGAGGCCGGCTGCCGCGTGGCCGACCGTCAGTGCCGCCTCGCCGAAGTGTCCGGACGCGTCGGCGCGCAGCAGCCCGAACGTCTCCAGGGCCGTGAGGGTGGCATCGTCGAGGCCCGTGGCCTCCCCCAGCTCGTCGCGGGTGAGCCGCAGGGAGGAGACGGCGAGGAGGTCCGTGGCGGTCGGGACGTCGGCGTCGGGCCGGGGCTTGGGCGGCTGTGCGCGGGCGGTGCCGCCGTCGTCCGGCGTCGTGAGCCCGCGGTCGAGGGCGTCGAGGTTGTCGCGGATGACCTTCAGGGGCCAGAACCGGTCACGCTGCGCGCTGAGGATGTAGCGCAGCCGGTCGACGTCGTGCTGGGAGAACGTGCGGTAGCCCGACGGGGTGCGCTGCGGGGTCACCAGCCCCTCGGCCTCGAGGAACCGGATCTTCGAGATGGTGATGTCGGGGAACTCCGCCCGCAGGGCCGTCAGGACGGCCCCGATCGTCATCGTGCGCCTAGGACTTGCCGGCATAGAAGACCAGGCGGAACTTGCCGATCTGCACCTCGTCGCCCGTCTGCAGGGCGACCTCGTCGATGCGCTCGCGGTTGACGTAGGTGCCGTTGAGGGAGCCGACGTCCGAGACGTGGTACCGGCCGCCCTCCCGGCGGAAGACGGCGTGCTTGCGCGACACCGTGACGTCGTCGAGGAAGATGTCGCTGTCGGGGTGGCGCCCCGAGCTGACCTCGTCGTCGTCGAGCAGGAACCGGGCACCGGTGTTGGGACCACGCAGGACGACGAGCAGTGCGGTGCCGGGGCGCAGGGCGTCGACCGTCGCCTGGTCGGCCTTGCTGAGCGACACCTCGCTCTCGGCGCCGGTGTCGATCTGCTCGAGGTCCCCGATGCCGGGGAGCCTCATCGTCGTGGGCTCGTGGGCGCGCGAGGACTGGTCCTCGTGCTCGCTGCCGTTCATCGCCGTCCTCGTCTCCGTGTCGTTCCTGCACCCTCCGGCAGGGCACCAAGCCTAGGTCACGCCAGGGGGCCCTGAGCGGGTGATACCGCACCAACGCGGTGCCCGTACCGAGCGTTCCGGTGAGCCTGCGGGAGGCCCTCCGATCTCGGGGCTCAGCCGAGCTGTGACTGGTAGGCCGCCCGGTCCATGAGCCCGTCGAGGGCCGAGTCGTCCTCGAGCCGCAGCTCGTACATCCAGCCGTCGCCGTAGGGATCCGAGTTGACCAGCTCGGGGGTGGCGTCAAGGGCGTCGTTGACGGCGCTGATCTCGCCGGCCAGCGGCGCGTAGAGGTCGCTGACCGACTTGGTCGACTCCACCTCGCCGCACGCGTCGCCGGCGGCCACCGTGTCGCCCACCGTCGGAAGGCTGACGTAGACGACGTCGCCGAGGGCGTCCTGGGCGTAGGACGTGATCCCGATGCGGACCGCGCCGTTCCCCTGCGAGCGCACCCACTCGTGCTCGGCGGTGTAGCGCAGGTCCTCCGGGTACTCCAGGTCGCTCATGCTGCTCCTCGTCGAGTCAGTGGTGGCTGGGCGCTCAGCGCGACGACGTCGTCGGGCTCGGCACGGGCCGAGCGTAACGAGGCTGGTCGAGCGGGTGCAATGCGGGGATGGCCACCACGTTCTTATTCTCGACGACCGAGCTCGCGCCCAGCTGGCGCACCGACTCCGTCACGCCGCCGGGGATGTCCATCGCCGACGCCATGGTGTCGCTGTCGCCGATCGCCCGGATCACGTAGGGCTGGTCGACTCGCACACCGCTCACCTCCACCCCGCCGGAGACGTCGGTGAAGTAGGTGCTCGCGACGACTCGGACGTTGCCGATCTGCACCGCCTCGGCCCCCGCGTCCCGCAGCTCCTGGAGGGTGTCGAGGAGCAGGGCCGAGGTGACCTTGTGGCCCGGGTCCTGGATCGTGACGATGATCCCCGGGCCCTGGGCCGGGACGGTTCCGGCCAGGATCCCCAGGGTGTCGACGCGGTCCTGCGCCGCCTTGAGCGCCTCCTGGCTGGTGTCCGCGCCGCTGAGGAGCCGGTCGCGGGTCACCTCGAGCGCGCGGGCGTCGTTGCCGAGCCGCGCCGAGTCCTGGGTCACGTCGTCGAGGATCCGGACGAGCTCGTCCTCGCGCAGCTGCTCCAGCCCCTGCTGGTTCGTCTGGCGGACCTGGGTGGCGAGGGCGAAGCCGAGGGCCAGCGCGAGCAGGGCAGCGAAGACGTTCGCCCGGGTCGGCCGGGGCCGGGCCATCCGTGCCATGGTGCGCCAGGCGGAGGACGCGCTGCCGTCCGGCCGCGGTGCCGCTCCGCTGGGGTGGTCCGGGGTCGCGTCGTCGCGGGTGTCGGTCATGCGCGGAAGAGGTGCCGGCGGATCGAGGCGACGTTGGAGAAGATCCGGACGCCGAGGACGACCACGACGCCGGTCGACAGCTGGGCCCCGACGCCGAGCTGGTCGCCGAGGTAGACGATGAACGCCGCGACGACGACGTTGGCCAGGAACGAGACGACGAACACCTTGTCGTTGAAGTTGCCGTCGAGCACGGCCCGCACGGCGCCGAAGACGGCGTCGAGGGCCGCGATGATGGCAATGGGCAGGTAGGGCTGCAGCCCGAGCGGCACGTCGGGATGGACGAGGAGGCCGACGATGATCCCGCCGACGAGGCCGATGAAGGGGATCACTGTGGTGTCTCCGTCGGGTGGGCGGACGTGGTCGGGTTCGGGGGTGTGGCGGGGGGCACCTCGGCGTTGCGCACGGTCAGGGAGTTCGCGGCCGGCACGGTGAGCCGCGCCGCCGTGTCGACGCCGGTGCGGATCCCGTAGTTGTCGTGGAGCGCCCGGAGGTAGGACCCCCCGTCGTTCTCGGCGAAGTCGACGGCGAGGCTGTCCGGGTCGCCGAGCGCCGTGATGACGTAGGGCCGGGTCAGCGGCCGGTAGCTGACCAGGATCGCCTCCCCCGCGAAGCGGATGGCGCTGCGCGAGGTGAGGCGCTGGCCGTTGACCGAGACCGCCTCCGCTCCCGCCTCCCACAGGCCGTTGGTGACGATCTGCAGGTCCTTGGCGATGACCTTCCCGTCGGCGGGCTTCGCCTGGGTGCGCGGGTTGCCGTCGGCGCTGCCGCCGTCGGTGCTCGGGGCGTCGTCGAGCGTCACCGTGACGCCCGGCCCGGTCAGGGGCTGCGCGCCCGCGACGACCGAGAGGGACTGCAGCTCCTGGGCGAGCCGGGTCTGCGGCCCACCGAGTGCGGCGGCCTGGAGGGTGTTGACCTGCTCCTGGAGCGCCCGGATCTCCTTGGTGCGGTCGTCAGCCACCTTCCGGCGGCTCTCGATCTGGCGCACGAGGTCGGCCTTCGCCTTGGTCGCGGCGGTCGTCGGCGCGCGCAGCGACAGCGCGCCGACCGCGAGCAGCGCGCCGACCGCGAGGGCCGTCACCAGGACCACCGGCGTGCGGGTACCCGTCGAGGGTGGGAGCCCCGCGGCCGACCGGCGCTGGGCAGCGGCGGCGTACCCCGGGTCCTCAGGGTGCTCCATGAGGGCCGTGAGGAGCGACATGGAGGCGTCGGGACGGCGGCCCGACGCGGTGGTCGGCTGCCCCGAGGAGCGGTGCGAGGTGCTCGGTCCCATCACGCCCCCACGAGGGCCGCTCGCGCCTGCACTGCGAAGCGGCGCGCCTGGACCAGGTACATCACCCCGGCGACCCAGTAGAGGACGGTTCCCCACCACGCGAAGCCCCAGCCCATGGGCAGGGCGATGTGGGCGAACGTGCTCGTGCCGTCTCCGAGGAGGAGCAGCGGGAACGCGTAGAGCAGGCTGAAGGTCGCGGCCTTGCCGATGAAGTGGACGGGCAGCCCCACCTGGCCGTAGCGCCGGATGGCGAGCAGGCCGAGCCCGACGACCACCTCCCGGCCGAGCAGCGCGGCGACGAGCCACCACGGGATGATCTCCCGCCAGGCCAGGCCGAAGAGGGTCGTGGCGATGTAGAGCCGGTCCGCCACCGGGTCGAGCAGCGCGCCGAGCCGGGAGACGAGCCCGTAGTGCCGGGCGATCTTGCCGTCGAGGTAGTCCGTGACCCCGGACAGGGCGAGCGTCACCAGGGCGACGGCGTCGTGGTGCGCCAGGATCGCCCACAGGAAGACCGGGACGCCGACGAGCCGTGACGCGGACAGGATGTTGGGCAGCGTCCACACGCGGTCCGAGACAGCCGCAGCCCCCGGTCCGACGCTCTCACTGCCCACGCCCGCCACGCCAGAAGACTAAGCGGTGGCCGGCCCACCCTCCGAATGCGCCGCGCGGCCGTACCGTCGGCACATGGACAACCCGTTCCTCGCGCTCGACCTGCCGCAGCTGCGCCGCCGCCGGAGCCTGAAGTGGCGGCTCTACGACCCGGACGTGCTCCCCTTGTGGGTGGCGGAGATGGACGTCCTGCCGCCTGACGCGGTGCGTGCGGCCGTCGTGGAGGCCCTGGACCTGGGCGACACCGGCTACCCCTTCGCGCAGGACTACGCCGAGGCGATGGCCGCCTTCGCCCAGCGGCGCTGGGCGTGGGCCCTCGACCCGCGGACGGCCCGGCTCGTGCCGGACGTCATGCTCGGCATCGTCGAGGTGCTCAAGCTCGTCACCGGCCCGGGGGACACAGTCGTGGTCAACCCGCCGGTGTACCCGCCCTTCGCACAGTTCGTGGGCCACCTGGGGCGTCGCGTGGTGGAGGCGCCGCTCGGTGGCGACGGGCGGCTCGACCTCACGGTCCTGGACCGGACCCTCGCAGAGGCGGCGCGCAGCGGCGGCCGCACGGCATACCTGCTGTGCAACCCGCACAACCCCACCGGCACGGTGCACACGCCCGCGGAGCTCACGGCGGCCGGCGAGGCGGCGGAGCGGCACGGTGCCCGCGTGGTCGTCGACGAGATCCATGCACCGATCGTCCACGAGGGCGCCAGCTTCACACCGTTCCTGAGCCTGCCGGTCGGCGCAGGCGCCTTCGCCCTGCTCTCGGCCAGCAAGGCGTTCAACCTCGCGGGGATGAAGGCGGCGCTCGCCGTGGCCGGGCCGGAGGCGGTGCCCGAGCTGAGCCGTATGCCGGAGGAGGTCGGTCACGGCGCGACCCACCTCGGGGTCCTGGCCCAGGCAGCGGCGCTGCGCGACGGGGACGCCTGGCTGGAGGCCGTCCTCGCCGGGCTCGACGAGAACCGGCGCCTGCTCGGCCGCCTCCTCGCCGAGGCCCTGCCCGAGGTCGCGTACCGGCCGCCCCAGGGCACCTACCTCGCGTGGCTGGACTGTCGTGGCCTGGACCTGGGGGACGACCCGGCGGCGGTGTTCCTCGAGCGCGGCAGGGTGGCGCTGTCTGCCGGCCCGCCGTTCGGGAGCGGCGGCGAGGGCCATGCGCGGCTCAACCTGGCGACCTCCCCGACCGTCATCGAGCAGGCGGTCGAACGGATGCGCCGAGCGGTCGACCAAGTCTGACCACGGGCCGCCGCGCCCGGACCCTGACCACGGGCCGCCGCGCCCGGACCTCAGGCCTGGGAGATGCGCACGAGGTTGCCCGACGGGTCGCGGAAGGCGCAGTCGCGGGCCCCCCAGAACTGGTCCATCGGTTCCTGGAGGACCTCCGCACCGGAGGAGCGCACCTTCTCGAAGGTCGTGTCGAGGTCGCTGCTGCTGAAGAGCACGCCCGGCATGGCGCCCTTGGCGATCAACGCCTTGAGGGCCTCGCCGTCCTGGGGGCTGCCGGAGTGGAAGTCCGTGAGCACGACCTGCACGTCGGGCTGCGACGGTGAGCTGACGGTGACCCAGCGAAGGCCGTCCTTGGCGACGTCGTTGCGCACCTCCAGCCCGAGCGCGTCACGGTAGAAGGTGAGCGCCTCCTCAGGGTCGAGGACGAGGACGAAGCAGGTGGTGAGTTTGATGTCCATGGCGTTCACGCTACGGGCATCGAAAGACGGCGCGCTTCTCCGTTCCTGCTCGGCCTGGTGTCGCGCTTGGAGACGCAGGCCGGGATGGACGCGTGGTCCGAGTGGTCGCGGTCGCGGTAGGCGCTCGGCGTCTCCCCCACGATCTCCGTGAACCGGGAGCTGAAGGAGCCGAGGGAGGTGCAGCCGACGGCGACGCAGACGTCCGTGACCGTCATGTCGCCTTGTCGCAGAAGAGCTTTGGCGCGCTCGACCCGACGGGTCATGAGGTAGCTGTAGGGCGTCTCGCCGTAGGCCGCGCGAAACTGGCGGGAGAAGTGCGCTGGCGACATGAACGCCGCCGCGGCCATCGTCGGCACGTCCAGGGGCTCGGCGTAGGCGCGGTCCATGAGGTCGCGCGCTCGCCTGAGCCGCGCGAGGTCCGCGAGGTCGGGAGGGGCCACGGGGACAGCGTAGAACCGCTCGTCGGTCAGGGGACCCAGACGGCATGGTCGTGTGCGAAGACCACCTGTCGGGGATCGAACTCGAGGAGCCTCTCGATCCACGGGCTCGGCGTGGGCAGGGGCGGCTCGTGGCCCAGGGCGGGTGCGCGTGCGGCCAGGACATCGGCCGACCATTCCGAGGCGGTGTCGCGCGCCTGACCGGCAAGCACCACCGACCCGTCCTCGCACTGGAGAACCACCGACTGGTGCCCGTCGACGTGCCCGGGCGTGGGGATGACGTGGACGCCGGGGGCGATCTCGGCCTCTCCGTCGAGCAGCTCGTACCGGGCGCCCGAGAAGTCGACCAGGGCGGCCGACGTGTACCCCCCGCCGCGCGCGGTGTGCAGCTCCTGACGCTGACAGAGGATCGGGCGGCCTGCGAACGACGGGTTGCCGCCGATGTGGTCGAAATGGAGGTGGCAGTTGACGACGAGGTCGATGTCCTCGACGCCGAGGCCGAGGGTGCCGAGGGCCTCGCCGAGCCGGATCCGTCTCGGCCGGTACCAGGCTTCGGTCTCCTCGTCCGCCTCGCCCAGCCCGGTGTCGAGGAGCAGCATGCCAGCCGGTGTGCGCGCCACGTACCCCAGCACCGTCTCGACCCGGGCACTGCCGGTCCCCGTCTCCTCGGCAGGCCGCACGAATGTTCCCAGGTCGACCCTCCGCACGTCGTCCAGACGCATGACGGAAACTCTATGCGCGCGACCCTCCTCGCGCGTCCGGACCTGTGGTGGTGGAATGACGTCTCCGACGAGAACGAGCCGAGGGAGCCCGAATCCGATGCAGATGAAGCTGGAACTGATCCCGCTACCGGTGTCGGACGTGGACCGAGCCATCGACTTCTATGCGGACAAGCTCGGTTTCACCAAGGACGTCGACGTGCGGCCGACCGACGGCGTCCGGGTCGTCCAGCTGACAGCGGAGGGCTCGGGTTGCTCGGTCGGTTTCGGCACGGGGCTGGACGTCTACGCGGGAGAGCCGGGCAGTGTCAGAGGACTGCACCTGGTGGTGGAGGACATCGCCGAGGCCCGTGCCGAGCTCGTTGCGCGTGGCGTGGAGGTCAGCGAGATCCATGACTTCGGGGGCGGAGTACGAGGTGCGAACTTCGCTGACCCTGACGGCAACACGTTCGAGCTGCAGGAGATGGCGTGGCGCAAGGGGCCTCAGTACTAGGAAGCTGCCGAAAGCTGCCGGTCGTCGCGCGGCGTCGACCAGCAGGTCGATCCCATCCGCGGTGGCCGATAGGAAACTACTTGCCTAGAAGGAAAGTGACTTGCTAGGCTCCCCCTGTTGGCCTCGATGAGACGGGAGCAGGCCATGAGCGGTCGGTTCGAACCCGGGGACGCAGAGCGGGCGCTGGCCGAGATCCGCGGACGCCATGCACAGGTCATCGGCAGCGTGATGATCCCGGGCTGGTACTGGTGGGCGCTGGCCGCCCTCATGCTGGAGCTCGGGGCGGCAGTCGACGCCCGAGCGTCCTTCCCGATCGGCGTCGGCGTCGTCGTCTTCGTTGCCGGCGTGCTCGCTGCAACGGCGTGGGTGACCCGGTCGGCCCTGCGCGTGCAGCTGCGACCGGACCTTCTCGGAGTCACCGGCGTGCCCGCCATCCTCGGTCTGGTCGCCTGCGTGATCGCGGTGGCCTTGGGGAGCGCCTTCCTCCTGCGCGCCGCCCACGCTCCCCTGCCCGCCACTCTGGGGACCCTGTTCGGCGGTCTGGTGCTGATCGCCGGTGGCCCGATCCTGATGCGGACCCTGCACGGCATCATGTCCCGGCACGCCCCCGGGGCGTAGGCGTGGTCAAGCCCGAGTTCGACGAGCTCATCCACGCCCCGACCCGGCTGACCCTCGTCTCCCTGCTGGCGGCGACCGCCTGGGCGGAGTTCCGGTTCCTGCGCGACAGCGCCGGGCTCTCCGACTCTGCGCTGTCCAAGCAGCTGACCACGCTGGAGGAGGCGGGTTACCTCGAGGTCCGCAAGACCGCCGTCGGACGGCGTGCCCGCACCTCCGCCCGACTGACGCCTGCCGGCCGGCTGGCGTTCGCCCAGCACGCCGCCGCTCTCCAGGAGATCGTCGCCCGAGCCGGCGTCGGCGCCGGCGCCGGCGGGAGCCAGGCCGGGGCAGGGGGAAAGGGCCAGCGGGCGACCACACGGTCAGGAAATGAGAACGGCCCCTGACCTGCGTCGACAGGTCAGGGGCCGGACTGTCGGGCTGACAGGATTTGAACCTGCGACCCCTTGACCCCCAGTCAAGTGCGCTACCAAGCTGCGCCACAGCCCGTGGCTTCTCCCGGCGTCGAGAGCGACGAAACCTTATCGCACGGACTCGGCGCCGACCCAATCCGGGCTACCGCCCGGAACCGTCCCGCACCCGGGTCACCTGGACCGGCGGCGCTTCTCGCGGACGCGCACCGAGACCTCGATCGGCGTGCCCTCGAAGCCGAACTCCTCACGCAGCCGTCGCTCGAGGAAGCGGCGGTATCCGGCCTCGAGGAACCCGGAGGCGAACACGACGAACCGCGGCGGCCGGGTCCCGGCCTGGGTGGCGAAGAGGATCCGCGGCTGCTTGCCCCCGCGGACCGGGTGCGGGTGCGCCGCCACGATCTCGCCGAGGAAGGCGTTGAGCCGGCCGGTGGGCACGCGGCTGTCCCACGACTCCAGCGCCAGCTCGAGGGCCGGCACCAGCTTCTCCACGTGGCGACCCGTCCTCGCCGAGATGTTGACCCGCGGCGCCCACGTGACCTGCACGAGCTCGCGCTCGATCTCCTTCTCCAGGTAGTAGCGCCGCTCCTCGTCGAGCAGGTCCCACTTGTTGAAGGCGATGACGAGCGCCCGGCCGGCGTCGATGACCTGCTGCACCACCCGGACGTCCTGCTCGGCGATGGGGTCCTCGGCGTCGACCAGCACGACCGCCACCTCCGCCTTCTCGAGCGCCGTCTGGGTCCGCAGGGAGGCGTAGAAGTCCGCGCCGCGCGTCTGGTGCACCCGGCGGCGGATCCCCGCGGTGTCGACGAACCGCCACGTCGTCCCGGCGAGCTCGATCAGCTCGTCGACCGGGTCGCGAGTGGTGCCGGCGACGTTGTCGACGACGACCCGGTCCTCCCCCGCGAGCTTGTTGAGGAGCGAGGACTTCCCGACGTTCGGCCGGCCGACGAGGGCGACCCGCCTAGGGCCGCCTCGTGCGTAGGCGCCGCCGGCCGCGGAGACGTCCGGCAGCACGTCGAGGACCGCGTCGAGGACGTCGCCACTGCCCCGGCCGTGCAGCGCCGAGACCGGCCACGGCTGCCCGAGCCCGAGGTTCCAGAGCGCGGCGGCGTCGGCCTCCGTCCGCTGGTCGTCCACCTTGTTGGCCACGAGGACGACGGGCTTGCCCGAGCGGCGGAGCAGCCGGACCACTGCCTCGTCGTCGTCCGTGGCGCCGACGGTGGCGTCGACCACCAGCATCACCACGTCGGCCAGGTCGACCGCGACCTCGGCCTGCTCCGCGACCCGCAGGTGGATGCCCGTGGCGTCGACCTCCCAGCCGCCGGTGTCGACGAGCGTGAACCGCCGCCCGGACCACTCGGCGTCGTAGGCGACGCGGTCGCGGGTCACGCCGGGCACGTCCTCGACGACGGCCTCACGCCGCCCCAGGATCCGGTTGACGAGGGTGGACTTGCCCACGTTCGGCCGCCCGACGACCGCCACGACCGGCACCGGGCCGGCCGCGTCGGCATACGCGTCCCCGCCCCCCTGCCCCTCGAGGAGCGAGCGGTCCTCCTCGGTGAGGTCGAAGTCCTCCAGGCCAGCGCGCAGCGCACGCTCGACACTCGTGTCGTCGGTCAGGTGGTCGCTCACGGGAGTCCTCGTCTGGTCGTGGAGAGGCCACCTCGGCGCGGGTGTGCCGGGTGGCCGGGTCCCATTGTCGCGCACGTTTCGGGCGCCGAGGTCAGCCGCCCCGGCCACGAGGCGGAGCGGAGCTCCCGCCGCGATCAGCCCTGCGAGGGCGCGAGCTGCTGGCGCCTCGCACGCACGACGTCCAGCACCGCCTGCACGCTCCCCTCGAAGTCCAGGTCGGAGGTGTCCACCAGGGTGACGCCCGCGGCCGCCTCCATGAAGTCCGAGACCGTGGAGTCGTCGCGGTCTCGCCGCACGATCTGGTCCCTGGTCGCGTCGATCGCCGCGGACGCAGCGGTGCCGTGGAGCTCCTTGGAGCGCCGGCGCAGCCGCGCCTCGACGCTCGCCGTGAGGAGGATCCGCACGTCGGCGTCGGGCGCGACCACCGTGGTGATGTCGCGGCCCTCGGCGACCACTCCCCCGTCACGCTCGGCGAGCTCGCGGATCAGCTCGCGCTGGCGCTGCTGCAGCACCGGCCGGACCTGCGTGTTCGTGGCGACCTTGGAGACGACCTCCGAGACACGGGTGGTGCGGATGTCGGCGTCGATCTCGCGGCCGGCGACCCAGACCGCCGGCGCGGAGGGGTCGGTGCCCATCTCCAGAGGCAGCTCGCGTGCCGCCCGGGCCACGGCTGCCAGGTCGTCGAGGTCGGTCCCGCGCTGCAGGCACCACCAGGCCACGGCACGGTACATCGCGCCGGTGTCGAGGAACCCGAAGCCGAGCGTTCTCGCGGCGGCCTTGGACACGCTGGACTTCCCGGAGCCCGAAGGACCGTCGATGGCGATGACAAGGTGCTCGGTGCTCACCCCGAGAGCCTAACGGGACGGCCCGTCGTCAGCGGATGGGCCGGGGCCGGAGGCGGCCCACCAGCGCCACCGGTGGACGTCGATGGCGATGAACGGCCCCCCGGGCGGGTCCGTTCGGTACACCTCGTACTTCGCCGCCAGGGCCCCGAGGGCCGGCGCCACCTCGTCGCCTGCCGCGGGGACTCGCGCCGAGCCGTCCGCCCGGACCCACCACAGCTGCGACCAGTCCTCCGCGTAGTGGTCCACCAGCACGCTGGCCCGCGGGTTCGCCGCGATGTTGCGGAGCCGCTGGAGACGGCGCGTCCGTTTGGGCTTGCCGTCCACGGCGGTCCAGACGGTGTCGTCGACGAGGACGAAGGTCACCGGCACGAGGTGCGGCTCGCCGCCCGGGGTCACCGTCGCGAGCCGGCCGACCCGGGCCTGCGCGAAGAGCCGCCGTGCGGTCGCCTCCTCCATGCCCACGACGGTATGCCGGGGGCGCGGCCAGCGCTCCACGGTGCGCTCAGCCGTGGAGGCGCCAGCCCCTGGTCTGCAGCTCCGCCGCGAGCCGCTCCGCTGCGGCGGGGAGCACCGCGAGCTCGGCGAGGCCGAAGGGCTGCCCCAGCCCGTGCTCGAGGTGGAGGTCCTCGAGGTTGACCCCGGCGTCCCCGACGTCGTGCAGGAGGCGCGCCAGCTTCCCCGCCTCGTCGGGCACGAGCACGACGACGGTGGCGTAGGAGGTGGGCGCGGCGCCGTGCTTGCCCGGGATGCGGGCGTGGCCGGCGTTGCCGTGGGCGATGACCCGCGCGATGACCTCGCGCGCTCCGACGCCACCCGTCGTCGCCAGCGCGTCGAGGGCCTGGACCACCGCAGCCAGCTCGGCCTGGAGCTCGGTCAGCACGTCGCGGACGGCGCCGGGGTTCCCGGAGAGGATCTGGGTCCACAGCTGGGGGTCGCTGGCCGCAATGCGGGTGACGTCGCGCAGCCCCGGGCCGGCGAGCGCGACCGCGGGCTCGCCGACGTCCCGCAGCCGGCTGGCGACCAGGCTGGCGGCCAGCTGGGGCACGTGCGAGACCACCGCGACCGCGGCGTCGTGGTCCGCGGGGCTCATCACGCTGACCGTGCCACCGGCCGCGAGGGCCAGCTGGCGGACCGCCTCCACGGTGGCGTCGGCGGACCCCTCGTGGGGCACGACGACCCAGGCCCGGCCGTCGAAGAGGTCTCCTCGCGCGGCCACGGTCCCGGAGCGCTCGCGACCCGCCATGGGGTGCGACCCGGCATACCGGGTGTCGTCCGCGCCGAGCGCACGGACGCGTTCGAGCACGGCCACCTTGACCGACGCCACGTCCGTGACGACGGCCTCCGGCCACTCGCCCAGCTGCGCGGCGACGACATCGCCGGCCACGTCCGGCGGGGCGGCGACCACGACGACGTCCGGCGCTGCGCCGCCCGACGATGCGATGGAGCCCGCGCCGAGGTCGCGGGCCAGCGCGACCGCCGTGGGCGAGGTGTCCACGAGCGAGACCTCGCAGCCCGCACGGGTCAGCGCGATCCCGAGGCTCGTGCCGATGAGCCCGGTGCCCACGATGCGTACGCGGCGTCCCACGTCACAGCCCCGCGGCGGCGTAGAGCTCCCCGACCTCGCCGCGGCTCAGCTTGCGGAGCTTGCCCGGCTTGGTGTCGCCGAGCCGGATCGGGCCGACCTGGGTGCGCACCAGCGTGATCACGGGGTGCTCGACCGCCGCGAGCAGCCGCCGCACGATGTGCTTGCGCCCCTCGTGGAGGACGACCTCGACGAGCGCCCTGCCGGGCTGGGAGTCGAGGATCCGGAAGGAGTCGACCGAGGCCGGCCCGTCCTCCAGCTCCACGCCGTCACGCAGCCGTTTCCCGAGGTCACGGGGCACCGGGCCGGGGATCTGGGCCACGTAGGTCTTCAGGACGCCGTACTGCGGGTGCTGCAGCCGGTGGGCCAGCTCGCCGTCGTTGGTCAGGATGAGCAGGCCCTCGGTGTCGGCGTCGAGACGCCCGACGTGGAAGAGGCGTTCGGACCGGTTCGCGACGTAGTCGCCGATGCTCACCCGGCCCAGCTCGTCGCTCATCGTGGTGACCACCCCGAGCGGCTTGTTGAACGCGAAGTAGACCCGGTCCTCGTCGAGCTGGACGCGCACGCCGTCGACGTGGACGACCTGCGTCGGACGGATCCGGACGCCGAGCTCGGTGACCACGTGCCCGTCGACCTCGACCCGGCCGTCGGTGATGAGGTTCTCGCAGACCCGGCGCGACCCGACGCCGGCCGCGGCGAGGAGCTTCTGCAGCCGCACGCCGTCCGGGTCGTGGACGTCGACGGGCGCCGGCGAGGGCGACCTGGCCGGTATGCCGGTCGGCTGGCTCCGCTTCGTGGTGCCGGACCCGGCGCGCTGGGGACGGCCGGACCGGCCCGGCTGCGGACGGCCCTGCCCGCCGCTCCGCGGGCGGCCGGACCCGGTGCGCTCGGGGCGACCGGACGCGCTGCGGTCGGAGCGACCGGACCCGCTGCGGTCGGGGCGA
>JAICIN010000012.1 GCA_025924375.1 Dermatophilaceae bacterium
ACCTTCCCGCCGGGCCGGACCAGGACGAGCTCTCCCACCTGCACCTCGGCGGTCGGGACCTCGACCGGCCCGCCCTCCCGCAGGACGGTTGCCATGGGCGGGGCGAGGTCCATCAGCGCCCGGATGGCGTCGTTGGCGCCCCCACGGGCCCGCATCTCGAACCAGTGCCCGAGGAGCACGAAGGTCGTCAGCATCGCCCCCGCCTCGTAGAACACCTCTCCCCCACCGGTGAGGGTGACGCCCACGCTGAACACCCAGCCGGCAGCGACGGCGACCGCGACGAGCACCATCATGTCGAGCGTGCGGTTGCGCAGCGCGCGGTAGGCGCCGTCGAAGAAGATCCAGGCGGAGTAGAACACCACCGGCAGGCTGAGGAGCAGCCCGAAGACGTCGTCCCGCAGGCCGAACGGCGCCGCGGCGGTGAAGCCGAGCATGTCCCGGCCCACCGGCGACCAGAGCGCGATCCCGGCGGTCAGCACCGCCGCAACGACGAAGCGGTTGCGCATGTCGCGCACCATGCCGTCCATCGACATGCCCGCGTGACCACCGTGGCCCATCGTCTCCTGGGCGGTGTGGTGCTCGTGGCCATGCTCGTCGGCAGGGGCTGACGCGGTATGCCGTGCGCCTCGCCGCGGCGTGGTGTGGACGACGGGCGCGTCGTCCTGCTGTGCCTGAGCGCGCGCTTCCACGGGGCGGCAGATGTGCGAGGGCACGGACCGTCCGGCGCAGTGGTAGCCGCAGTCGCGGACCCACCCCGCCAGCTCCGACGGGGAGGTGGCGTCCGGGTCGAAGGTGACCGACGCCGTCTGGTTCGCGGCGTTGGCCTCCACTGCGTGCACTCCGGGTCGCCCCAGCAGGGCTTGCTCGACGGCTCGTCCACTCGTGGCCCAGTGCAGGCCCCCCACGTGGAGAACGGCGGTGGTCCGGCTCATGATCGTCTCGCTTCGCTCCGAGGAGTGTGCTCGCTGCCTGACCCAACCAAGATACCCCCATAGGGTATTCCTCGCGCGATGCGCGAGGACGTCATCCGGGCTCCGGTCCGTGCCGCTCGACGAGTCTCCTCAACGGGGGCCGTGGAGGACCTGCATCCGCAACCGGTACTCCTCTGCGTCGATCTCGCCACGGGCGAAGCGCTCGTCGAGAATGCGCCGTGGTTCCGGGCCGGGGCTGCGCCGCCCGGGAGCGGCGCCTTCGCGCGTCCCACGCAAGAGGGCGACCGCGACACCTGGTGGCCGACACGATGGGGCCGTGGCCACGTCCTCGAGCCCGGGTCCGCTCTCGCGACCTACCGCTTCTGCAGGTGGCGTGGCGACTGGCCTGCGGGCCCTCGTCGTGGAGGACGGGGTCGCCATGGCGCGGCTCATGGGGCGGAGGACATCAACGCGGTCTCACGGGCCGAGGAGGGACGACTTGAGACGCGATCGACCCCCACCCCAGCGGGAGACCTGCTGGAGTCAGCGGCCGCTGCGGCACAGGATGCGTTCGACGCGCAGGGCGTTCAGCTCTCGCTCGAGGTCGGCACCGTTGCGAGCTCTGTCCTCGTCGACCCCCGGCGGATGGCCCAGGTGCTCGGCAACCTGTTGGGCAACGCCTTGCGCCACACGCCGGCCGGCGGTCCGTCCGTCTCCAGCTGCGCCAGGTCGATCCGGGCTGGGTCGAGCTGCTCGTGCGCGACACCGGTACCGGGATCGCCGCGGAGCACCTGCCGCACCTGTTCGAGGGCTTCTACCGAGCCGATCCGGCGCGCGGCCGCACCCGTGGGGGAAGCGGAATCGGCCTGACCATCAGTGCCCTCGTCGAGGCACACAGCGGCAGCGTCTCGGCCGCCAGCGCGGGCCCCGGCCGCGGGGCCACGTTCGTCGTGCGGCTGCCCGTGGCTGCGCACCAACAGCCCGGGTCGGCTAGACGTTGAAGCGGAACTCCACGACGTCGCCGTCCTGCATGACGTAGTCCTTGCCCTCGATGCGGACCTTGCCGGCCGCCCGCGCGGACGCCAGGGAGCCGGCCGCCACGAGGTCCTCGAAGGAGACCACCTCGGCCTTGATGAAGCCGCGCTGGAAGTCGGTGTGGATGACCCCGGCCGCCTGCGGCGCGGTCCAGCCCGTGTGGATCGTCCAGGCGCGTGACTCCTTCGGCCCGGCCGTGAGGTACGTCTGCAGCCCGAGCGTGTGGAAGCCCTTGCGGGCCAGCTGGTGCAGCCCGGGCTCGGTGACGCCGACCGACTCGAGCAGCTCCCGCGCCTCGTCGTCATCGAGCTCGGCGAGGTCCGACTCGAGCTTGGCGTTGAGGATGATCGCGTCGGCCGGCGCCACGAGGGCGGCGAGCTCCTGCTGGACCGCCTCGTCGTCGAGCTGCTCCTCGTCGACGTTGAAGACGTAGACGAACGGCTTCGTCGTGAGCAGTCCCAGGCCCGACGCCAGCTCGAGGTCCACCCCGGCACCCGGCCCCCCGGCATACAGGGTCTGGCCCTCCTCGAGGACCTTCTGCGCCCCGAGCGCGGCGTCGAGCACCGCCTTGTCGGTCTTCTTGCCCTTGACCTCCTTGTCGAGGCGCGGCACGGCCTTCTCGAGCGTCTGGAGGTCGGCGAGGATGAGCTCGGTGTTGATGGTCTCGATGTCGTCCTTGGGCGAGACCTTGCCGTCGACGTGCACGACGTCGGCGTCGTCGAAGGCGCGGATCACCTGGCAGATGGCGTCGGCCTCGCGGATGTTGGCGAGGAACTTGTTGCCGAGCCCCTCCCCCTCCGACGCGCCCCGCACGATGCCCGCGATGTCGACGAAGGACACCGTCGCCGGCACCACGCGCTCGGAGTGGAACACCTCGGCGAGGGTTGCCAGGCGCGGGTCGGGGAGCGGCACGACGCCGATGTTGGGCTCGATCGTCGCGAAGGGGTAGTTCGCGGCGAGCACGGAGTTCTTGGTCAGCGCGTTGAAGAGGGTGGACTTGCCTACGTTGGGCAGGCCGACGATTCCGATAGTGAGAGCCACGGGGTCAGCAGTCTAGTGGCTGGCCGAGGCGCCTCCGTCCGCGTCGCTACCGCTCAGCCGCGGCGGGCTCGGCGCGACCGCCCGGGCGAGCTGGCGCGACAGCGCCACGAGCCGGCCCGCGGAGTCCCAGACCTCGGCGTCCTCCTCGTGGTAGCCGCCGGAGTCGGTCCGGCTCCGCAGCGCCACCCGCAGCCACCCGGGCGCCGGGCGGGCGCGCACGTGCGCCGTCAGCTCGAGCGTCGGCGTCCAGCCGGCGTGCCCGAGGTCGAAGGCCACCGGCGGCAGCGCGTCGACGGCGAGCAGGAGCAGCAGGGGGTCCGGCTCGCGTCCGTCGGCCATGCGCAGCCAGCCGCGGATGACGCCGTTGCCGGAGGGGCGGCCCACCGCCCACCCCGTGGTGGCCGGGTCGAGCCGCAGGTCGAGGCGCTCGAGCAGGGACGCGTGCGCAAGGAAGTGCGGGGGCGCCTCGCTCGCGGAGAGGCACTCCTCCGGCGGCGGGAGGGGCGGTGGTGCCGCCGACGTCGTCGCGCCCTGGTCCAGGGCCGAGAGGTCACCGAAGCTGGCCAGTGCCCGCAGCCGTTCCACCTCCGTGCCGGCGCCGTCATCCTGCGTCACCGAGGCCTGTCCCGTCGAGACGGCGCGGCCGCGGCGCAGCGCCTGCGCCGTGACCGTGGCCGGCCCGGGCGCGCCCGGTGAGAGGTAGTAGGCGCTGATCGCGAGCGGGTCGCGGTGACCCGGTATGCCGTCGGGCCGGCTGCCCGCGAGCTCCAGCCCGAGTGCGTGGCCGGCGAGGGCGAGCAGGAGCCCGCCGTTGACGCCGGCGCCGATGCGCCAGCCCTCGCCGAGACAGGCGTCGTAGGTGCCCGGCGTGCCCGGGCGCGGCTCGAGCGCGATCGCCTCGTCGAACTCGGCACGCTGGGTCATGGGCTCTCCTTCTGGACGTGACCGCACGGCATACGGACGGCGGTGGTCACAGCGCCGGCAGCCCGTCCTCGAGGTAGGCGGTGCCGCAGACGTGGGTGGACAGGTAGGCGATGAGGCGCTGGTTGTAGGGAGCGACGTGGGCGGCGAGGTCCTCCTCGCCGCACCAGTGCAGCGCCCGGATCTCGCGCCGCTGCAGGGTGGCCCGGTCGACGACGTCCGAGCCGACGACGCCGAGGTCGAAGACGTGGAGCATCGCGTCGGACCAGCCGCGCCAGGGGACGAGCCAGTTGACCGCCAGCAGCTCGGTCGGCTGCACCTCGAGCCCGAGCTCCTCGCTCACCTCACGGGTGAGGCACCGGGCCGGCGACTCACCCGGGTCGACCACGCCCCCGGGCAGGTCCCACTCCTGCTTGTAGGTGAGCTCGCAGAGCAGCACCTCGCCGCCGGGGTTGCGCAACAGGCCCTGGGCGATGGTGCGCTTCGTCGGCAGCGTGGAGTCCAGCATGCCGATGAAGCCCTCGTGGCTCTCGGGCGAGGGGTCGTCGCGGAGCCGGCCGAGGACGACCTCGTCGCGCCGGCCGCCGAGCACGGACGGCTGGGACCGCAGTCGGCCCTCGCGCCGGAGGCCCGCGCGCAGCGCGCTGTGGATGGCGCGGTCGTCGTCGGCGTCGAGGTGCGCCTCGAGCCTCTGGAGCCCGAGGGCGTCGAAGGCGTGGGAGGCGACGAGCCGCAACGCCCGCGACGCGAGGCCCTGGCCGGCGGGCTCGGGCAGGACCGTCCACAGGACCTCGGCCCCGCCGCTGTCGTCCTCGAGCAGCTCCACCCGGCCCACCTGGCCGCCCTGCCAGCGGCACGCGAAGGCCCGCACGCCGTCCTCGGGGTCGTCGAGCGCCTCCACCTCGAGGTCGCCGTCGCGCAGGACGGGCTGCTCGGCGCTCGGCATGGAGCAACCCTACGGTGCGGCGGCGTGGCGCTGTCGGTGACGGCTGGCAGGGTCTGCGACATGGACCTCGTGGTTGCCCTCGTCCTCGGAGCGGCGCTCGGCGCGCTGCTCGCCTGGCTCGGTGCCCGGCAGCTCGGTGCCGTGCGGCTCGCGGGCGTGCTCGCGGAGCGCGACCTGCTGCGCGAGCGGGTCGTCGACCTCGAGGCCAGCCTCGCCGAGGGCGGCCAGGCTGTGGCTGCCCTCGCCCCGCTCGGCGAGGCGCTCCGCCGGGTGGAGGCGCAGGTCGGCACGCTGGAGCGCGACCGCACCCGGCAGTTCGCGAGCCTCGAGGCGACCATCGGGCAGGTGCAGGCCACGACGGCGGCCCTCGGCCGTGAGACCCGGAGCCTCGCGGGTTCGCTCAACGCCTCGACGGTCCGCGGGGCCTGGGGCGAGGTGCAGCTCCGGCGAGTCCTGGAGCACGCCGGGCTGCTGGCGCGGTGCGACTTCGACGAGCAGGTGTGCCGGGTGAGCCGGCACGACCGCCAGGTCCGGCCCGACGTCGTGGTCCGGCTGCCGGGAGAGAAGGTCCTCGTCGTCGACGCCAAGGCCCCGATGGTCGCGTTCCTCAAGGCGCAGGCCGACGACCTCCCCGCGCCCGAGCGCGCTGCGCTGCTCCGGGAGCACGCCGACGCGCTGCGGACGCACGCGCTGGCCCTGGCCGCCAAGGACTACTGGTCGGCGTTCGAGACCTCACCGGAGATGGTCGTGTGCTTCGTCCCCAGCGACGCCATGCTCTCGGCAGCCCTCGCCGCCGACCCCGGGCTCCACGAGCTGGCCCTCGCCCGGCGGGTCGTGCTGGTCGGGCCGGGCTCGCTCATGGCGCTGCTGCGCACCGTGGCGTTCACCTGGCAGCAGGACGCGCTCACCTCGAGCGCGCGCGAGCTCATGCGGCTCGGGCGGGAGCTCTACGACCGGCTCGGCACCCTCGGGTCGCACACCGCCAAGATGGGCTCGGCGCTCCAGCGGTCGGTCGAGGCCTACAACCAGATGGTGGGCGCCCTGGAGTCGCGCGTGCTGGTGTCGGCGCGGCGCATGCGCGACCTCGACGTGGTCGAGGGCGACCTGCCCGCCCTCACACCGGTCGAGGCCGGTCCACGGGTCCTCACTGCCCTCGAGCTGATCGAGGCCGCCACGGCTCAGGACGCGCGGGCCGAGCTGGACCTCGGCGTGCGACCCGAGCACCGCACCCGCTCGGAGGACCGTCAGGAGACGGCATAGTCGATCGGCTTGCAGACGCCCCCGTTGGACTTCTCGGCTGAGCAGGCCGTCACGCCGACGTGCAGGTCCATCTCGGCCCGCACAGCGAACCGGTCGCCGGCCACGGAGGTGGGTGGGTCGATGTGGAGCTCGCCCGAGGGCTCGGTCCACACGTTCATGAAGACGTTGAGCGTCGTGCCGATCTGGTCCGGGGCAACGCCCAAGGGCGCCAGTGCGCGGCAGAGGTTCTCGAAGCAGCTCGGGTGCGGTGCGCCCCCGAGCTGCGGGTAGAGCAGGTCGAAGGTCTGCTGGCTGCAGGGGGTGAGGAGGAAGTCGTGCCGGCCGCAGCTGTCCTGCGTGATCGTCAGCATCGGCCGGCTCCGGTTGCTCCACAGGGTGTGGCCGGCCGTGAAGTACACCGTGTTGCCGTAGTCGATGCTCCGCCCGCTGGAGAGCCACTCGCCGTGGTCGTCCGCAGCCAGGCAGAAAAGGTCACTGACCTGTCCACCCGTCGGGTCGAGCACCGTGAGCGTCTGGCCGGCCAGCAGCGTCAGCCCGGTGCCGGTCTGCGGCTCGAGCCGCGTGAAGCCGTCCTCCACGGGTCGCGTCCCGCCCGCCCGTGCGGCCGCTGTCGCCGCCGCTGTCCCCGCCGGTTCGTCTGTCGGTGCGTCCGTCGTCCCGTCGGCCGGCGTCATGCCGGCTCTCCGTCCACGAGGACCGGGCCGTCGACCGCCCGCTCCTCGTGGACCACGAGCGGTGACCGCCACCGGGCGCCGACCCGCCGACCGGCATACTGCCTGGCCTCCGTGAGGCCCCCGTGGTCACCCACCATGGGGTTCAGGCTGCCCTGGAGCTCCTCGTCGCGACGGCGGATGGTGTCGCGCATGCGCTCGAAACGGCCCGACGCGCGCAGTGCCTCGAACTGCTCGTGGAGGTTGAACACGAGCGTGGGCAGCGGTGCGCGGCGGGCGATCCTGGAGGCGCGGGGGTGCATGCCCACCACGAAGTACGCGGTGCCGGCCGCGCTGAACGCGAAGTGGGGGTCGCCCGGGTCCGCCGCCACGCCGTCCGCCCAGGGCATCGGGTCGGCGTCGTGCAGACGCTGGAGCAGCTGCCAGAGCAGGTGCTCGAAGTGCCGCTCGCCCTCGAGCTGCGGCCCGCGGAACACGGCCACGAACGACGCGAACCCTGCCTCCGGCTCCACGCCGGCGGCGAACTCGGCGAGCCGCTCCAGCAGCACCGAGGCGTTGCCGGGGTCGGAGAGGTCGTCGAGCACCGTGACGACGGCGTTGTGGCGGCGGAACACCGAGCGGGCGCCGAGGCAGGGGTAGTCGTCGTGCGTCACCATCTCCTCCAGGGCGCCGACGACGTCGTGGTGCGGGAGCTCGGCGAGGTCGGAGTCCCCCAGCTGGGCGAGGCGGTCCTCGAGCGGGACGTCACTGGTCGGCGCGGACATGCGGGCTCCTGGTGCGCGGGGCCGGTCGGCACGGGCGTCTCGGGCCATGGTTTGACCCGGTGAGCAGGTGCCCCGGTGCAGTGGTCCGCAAACGCGGGGAGTGCGGGGCCGCGGCAGGGGGAAGAACCCGCCATGACCAGCGCATCCGACCGCCTCCCCCTCGAGGTGGTGGTCCCCGTCCGGTGGACCCGCACCGACCGGGACGAGGCGGCGAGCCGGGCCCTCGCCGCGCACCTCGCACTGCTGGCCGAGTGGGCGGACGTCACGGTCGTCGACGGCTCGCCCGAGCCCCTTCGCCGGGCACACGTCGAGGCCTGGTCGTCGTGGGCCCGGGTCCTGCAGCCGCTCCCTGCGCCCCTCCACGGCCCGGCCAACGGCAAGGTCCTCGGCGCGATGGCCGGAGTGCTGGCCGCCCGTCACGACGCCGTCGTCCTGGCCGACGACGACGTGCGCCACAGCCGAGCCACCCTGGCCGCGATGCTCGAGGAGCTCGACCGCGCCGACCTCGTGCTCCCGCTCAACATCTCCTCGGCCTGGCCGTGGCAGGCCCGGTGGGACGGCGCGCGCACGCTGCTCAACGTCGCCGTCGCCACCGACTGGCCCGGCACCGTGGCCCTGCGCGCCGGGCTCGTCCGCCGGGCGGGCGGCTGGGACCCCGGCGTGCTCTTCGAGAACCTCGAGCTGGCGCGGACGGTCGCCGCGGCGGGGGGAACCGTCCGGCGCGCCCCCTGGGTCGTCGTGCCCCGCGAGCCGCCCGGGGTCGACCACTTCGTCGGGCAGCGGGTGCGGCAGGCCTACGACGACCTCGCCCAGCCGGGCCGGCTCGCCCTGGAGGCGGCGGTCCTGCCGGTTGTCCTGTATGCCGCGTGGCGCCGGCCGGCTGCCCTCCTCGCCGCGGGGGGCGCGCTGGTGGCGCTCGCCGCGCGGGGCCGCCGGCTCGCCGGTGCCGACAGGGTGCCCGCCGACGTGCCCCTGTGGGCGCCGCTCTGGGCGCTGGAGCGTGGCGTGTCGGTGTGGCTGGCGCTGGGCAGCCGGTTGCGCGGCGGGGTGCGCTACCACGGAGAGAGGCTGCGCACCGCCGCCCACTCCACCAGGGACCTGGAGGCCCGGCTGGCGCCGACTCGTGAGCGACCCGGCGGGCTGCTCGGCCGGGGTGACGGGCCGGGCGAGCCGGGCGAGCCGGGCGGGCCGGGCGAGCCGGGCGGGCCCGGCGAGCCGCTCAGTGGAGCGACCCGGCCTCCTCGAAGCTCGCGTCGTGGCGCACCGTGTCCGGCAGACCGCGCTCCTTGAGGTCGCGGCGGATCTCCGGGGGCAGGGCGAACAGGAGGCTCTCCTCGGCGGCCGCGACCGGCTGCACGTCACCGAACCCGCGCTCGGCGAGCCAGGACAGGACGTCGCGGACGAGCACCTCCGGGACCGAGGCGCCGGAGGTCACCCCCACGGTGCCGACCCCGTCGAGCCACGCCTCGTCGATCTCCTCGGCGTAGTCGACCAGGTGGCCGTCGCGGGCGCCGTGCTCGATGGCCACCTCGACCAGGCGGACGGAGTTCGAGGAGTTGCGGGAGCCGACGACGATCATGAGGTCGGTCTCCTGCGCCATCCTCTTCACCGCGAGCTGGCGGTTCTGCGTGGCGTAGCAGATGTCGTCGCTCGGCGGGTCCTGCAGGCCGGGGAAGCGCTCACGGAGCCGGCGAACCGTCTCCATCGTCTCGTCGACCGACAGTGTCGTCTGGGAGAGCCACACGACCTTGTCGGGGTCGCGCACCTGGATGTGGTCGACGTCGTCGGGGCCCTGCACGAGGACGATGTGCTCGGGCGCCTCACCGGAGGTGCCGACGACCTCCTCGTGACCCTCGTGGCCGATGAGGAGGATGTCGTAGTCGTCGGCGGCGAAGCGGACGGCCTCACGGTGGACCTTGGTCACGAGTGGACAGGTCGCGTCGATGGTGCGCAGGCTCAGCTTCTCGGCCTCCTCGTGGACGACCGGCGCGACGCCGTGAGCCGAGAATATGACGGTGGCGCCCTCGGGGACCTCGTCGGTCTCCTCGACGAACACCGCACCCCGCTTCTCGAGGGTGCTGACGACGTGCTTGTTGTGCACGATCTGCTTGCGCACGTAGACCGGCGGACCGTAGAGCTCGAGCGCCTTCTCGACCGTGACGACGGCCCGGTCGACGCCCGCGCAGTAGCCTCGCGGGGCGGCCAGCAGCACGCGTCTGGTCGGGTCACCCATGTCCTCCATCGTAGGTGGGGCCGGGATGCCGCCCTAATCCGGTCGGACCGCTCACGGAACGCAGGGTGCGCCGCGGACCGTCCGGAAACTGCTGGCGGGCTCGCCGGGCAACCGCAGTTTCCCCGTGGCAGGACCTCCTAGAGTGAGCGGCGTGAGCACGGCGCCCCAGCCCCGGACGCTGCCGGAGCGCGCCGTCGACACCTCGGCCGAGCAGCCGTGGCCGGTGCGGCTGCTCAGCATGAAGATCGGCGAGTACGTCGACAAGATGTCGGTCCTGTGGGTGGAGGGGCAGGTCGTCCAGCTCAGCCGCCGGCCCGGCGCCCGCACCGCCTACCTGACGCTGCGCGACCCGGACGTCGACATGTCGCTGTCGGTCGCGATCCAGGTGAACGCCCTGGATGCCATGGCCGCGCCGCTCACCCAGGGCGCCCGGGTCGTGCTCCAGGCGAAGCCGGTGTTCTGGACGCAGCGCGGCTCGCTCATGCTCGACGCCAGGCAGATCCGGCCGGTCGGTGTCGGTGAGCTGCTCGCGCGGATCGAGCACCTCAAGCGCACCCTCGCCTCGGAGGGGCTGTTCGACGCCGAGCGGAAGAGGCCCCTGCCGTTCCTCCCGCACACCGTCGGGCTGGTGTGTGGCCGGGCGAGCGCGGCGGAGAAGGACGTCGTGGAGAACGCCCGGCGGCGCTGGCCCACGGTGCGCTTCGAGGTCCGCGAGGTGGCGGTCCAGGGGCCGACCGCCGTCACCGAGGTGACCCGGGCGCTCGAGGAGCTCGACGCCCTCGCGCCGGTCGAGGTCATCGTCATCGCCCGCGGCGGCGGCTCGGTCGAGGACCTCCTGCCGTTCAGCAACGAGGCGCTGCTCCGCGCCGTCGCGGCGGCCCGGACGCCGGTGGTGTCGGCCATCGGCCACGACGTGGACACCCCGCTGCTCGACCACGTCGCGGACTGGCGCGCCTCCACCCCCACCGATGCCGGCCGGCGGGTGGTGCCCGACGCGGCCGAGGAGCGCGCCGGCATACGGGAGGCACGGGAGCGTGCCCGCCGCGCGCTCGGGGGCCGCATGGGCCAGGAGCGGCGGCACCTCGTCGCCCTGCGGTCCCGACCGGTCCTGGCCCGCCCGCAGGCGATGGTCACCGCCCGGCGCGAGGAGCTCGCGGCCCTCACCGCGCGGGCCCGGCAGCGGGTCCTCGCCCAGGTCCACCGCGCCGCCGACCAGGTCGAGCACCTCACCGCACAGGTGCGCACGCTCTCTCCGCTGTCCACGCTCGAGCGTGGCTACGCCGTGGTCCAGCACCGTGACGGGCGGGTCGTGATGGACCAGGACGAGCTGAGCCCCGACGAGCTGCTGCGGGTGCGGGTGGCGCAGGGAGACTTCGCCGTCCGGGTGGTCGGGCTCCCGTAGGGTGGCGGGCATGGCCGAGAGCGTGCACACGAGCGAGCCGGGCGCCGCCGAGCCGGGCGCCGCCGAGCCGGGCGCCGGTCAGTCGAGCGCAGGTGAGGAGTTCCCCGACATCGCCCACCTGTCCTACGAGCACGCCCGCGACGAGCTCATCGGGATCGTGTCCACGCTCGAGGGCGGCCAGGTACCGCTCGAGGAGAGCATGGCCCTCTGGCGACGCGGCGAGGCGCTGGCCGCGCACTGCAGCGGCTGGCTGGACGAGGCGGAGGCGACCCTCACCCAGGCGCCCGGCAGGAGCGACGCGGGCTGACTCAGCCCGTCGTGACCGGCTGCAGGTGCTCGGCGAAGGCCTCGAGCTCCTGGAACGTGCCCGTGCCCGTGACCACCGTGGTGAGCTCCGTACCGCTGGGCGCGCGCCACACCAGGCTGCGCTGCACCTTCGGGGAGCGCTCGTACTTCAGCCACGTCCGGCCGGCAGCCCGGACCTCCCCGACCTGCGCGGCCCGGTTGGTCTCGGCGGCGACCCAGCCGCTCGTCGCGTCCTTGGTCTGCTCGACGGCGACGTAGTTGCCGTCGGGCGTCTGGTAGCCGGCGTGCCACGTCATGAGCCCGTCGGTGCTGCGGACGTAACGCACGGTGGTCGCCCTCCAGCCGTCGGGCAGGCCGCGCGCCCGCGACACCGGCCAGCCGCTCTCCTGGGCCACGCCCACGGCGGCGGCCTCGATGTCGACCGGTGGCTGGGTGATGCCGTTGACGCGGGGGACGATGAGGATCAGCGCCGCCACGATCGCGGCCACGACGAGCATGGACCGCGCCATGTTGGCGACGGACCCGTTGGCGTAGGAGCTGCGGGGCTGCGGCGTGCTCACCCCACCATCGTCCCCGACGACGGGCCCGCGCCCAAACCGGTGCCCGTCCCGTTCCGCGGGGCCCCGATAGAGTCGGCGCCGTCAGCCGCCGACGGAAGGGTCCCGATGTCCGAGCAGAACCTGCCGAGCGTCCTCCGGGTCGGCGTCGAGGCCCCCGACCGCAACCTCGCGCTCGAGCTCGTGCGCGTGACCGAGGCGGCCGCGATGGCCGGCGGGCGCTGGGTCGGCCGCGGCGACAAGAACGGCGCGGACGGTGCAGCCGTCGAGGCCATGCGCGCGCTGATCTCCACCGTCTCGATGAAGGGCGTCGTCGTCATCGGCGAGGGGGAGAAGGACGACGCCCCCATGCTCTTCAACGGCGAGGAGGTCGGCGACGGCAACGGGCCCGACTGCGACGTGGCCGTCGACCCGATCGACGGCACGACGCTCACGGCCAAGGGCCAGCCGAGCGCCGTGTCCGTGATGGCCGTGGCGGACCGGGGATCGATGTACGACCCGAGCGCGGTCTTCTACATGGACAAGCTCGTCACCGGGCCGGAGGCGGCCGACGCGGTCGACATCCGCCTGCCCGTCAAGGAGAACATCCGCCGCGTCGCCAAGGCCAAGCGCGAGCGCCCCGAGGACGTCACGGTCGTCATGCTCGACCGGCCACGCCACGCCAAGCTCGCCGCCGAGGTCCGGGAGGCGGGCGCCCGGCTGCGGTTCATCTCCGACGGCGACGTGGCGGGCGCGATCATGGCGGCCCGCGAGGACACCGGCATCGACCTCCTCCTCGGGGTCGGCGGCACCCCCGAGGGCATCATCACCGCCTGTGCGATCAAGTGCCTCGGGGGCGTCATCCAGGGACGGCTGTGGCCCAAGGACGACGAGGAGCGCCAGCGCGCACTCGAGGCGGGTCACGACCTCGACGCCGTGCTGTGCACCGACGACCTGGTGCGGGGCGAGAACTGCTTCTTCGTCGCCACCGGGATCACCGACGGCGAGCTGCTGCGCGGCGTCCGCTACCGCGCGGGCGGCGCCACGACCCACTCGCTCGTCATGCGTTCCAAGTCGGGAACGATCCGCCTCATCGAGAGCCACCACCAGCTCGCCAAGCTGCGCGCCTACAGCTCGGTCGACTTCGAGGGCGCCACGAGCGGGGCCCACGGTGCCTGACGCCGCCCCCGACGCGGCCGCCCCTCGGGTGCCCCGGACCCTCGTCCTCGGGGAGTCGCTCGTCGACCGCGTGCAGTCGGCCGAGGGCTCGGTCGCCGAGCACGTCGGCGGCAGCCCGGCCAACGTCGCGATGGGCCTGGCCCGGCTCGGTGTACCGGTCGACTTCGCGACCCGCTTCGGCCCCGACGAGCGGGGCCGCCGCATCGCCTCGCACCTCGGCGCGCACGGCGTCACCGTCCACGGGTCCAGCGCTGGCGCGGCACGCACGTCCGTGGCCGAGGCCGTGCTGCGGGCGGACGGCTCGGCCGAGTACGCCTTCTCCATCGAGTGGGACCTGCCGCCGGTGGAGGTGGCGGCCGGCGTGGGCCACGTCCACGTGGGCTCCATCGGTGCCGTGCTCGAGCCCGGCGCGACGTCCGTGCGCGCCACCCTCAGGGCCGCGCGCCCGCACGCGACCGTCTCCTTCGACCCCAACGTGCGGCCGATGCTCATGGGCGCGCCCGACGAGGTCCGGCCCCGGGTCGAGGCGCTCGTCGCGCTCGCCGACGTCGTCAAGGCGAGCGACGAGGACCTGTCCTTCCTGTATGCCGGGACGCCGGTCCCCGAGGTCCTGCGCCTGTGGGGGCGGCTGGGTCCGCGTCTGGTCGTGGTCACGCGCGGCGGCGAGGGCGCCGTCTTCGGGGTGACCGGCCGCGGGGAGGTGGCCTCCGAGCCGGCCGGGCCGGCGGAGGTGGTCGACACGGTCGGCGCCGGTGACTCCTTCATGGCGGGTCTGGTCTCGGGCCTGCTCGACGCCGGCCTGCTCGGCTCCCCGGCCGCCCGTGAGCGGCTCGGGGGGGCCGCCCTCGCCGAGGTCCGTCCGTCGGTCCACCGCGCCGTGCGGTGCGGGGCCGCCACGGTGTCACGAGCCGGCGCCTACGCCCCGGTGCTGGCCGAGCTCGACCTGTGACGCAGGACACGCCGGCGCGTGTGAGAGCCTGAGGAGCGGCCCAGTTCCCTTGGGCGCCACCGTCTGTGGAGGAGCGACGTTGCCGGAGTTCGCCTACGAGGACCTGCTGCCGATTGGCGAGGACCCCACGGAGTACCGCCTCCTCACCACCGAGGGCGTGAGGTCCGTCGAGGGCCCCGGTGGACGCACGTTCCTCGAGGTCTCGCCGGAGGCGCTGCGGCTGCTCACCGAGACGGCGATGCACGACATCGCCCACTACCTGCGCCCGGCCCACCTGGCGCAGCTCCGCCGCATCATCGACGACCCGGACGCGTCGAACAACGACAAGTTCGTGGCCCTCGACCTCCTCAAGAACGCCAACATCGCCGCCGGCGGCGTCCTGCCGATGTGCCAGGACACCGGCACGGCGATCGTCATGGGGAAGCGTGGGCAGCACGTGCTCACCGCCGGCACCGACGAGCGCGACCTCGCCCGTGGGGTCTTCGACGCCTACACCCGGCTCAACCTGCGCTACTCCCAGATGGCTCCGCTCACGACGTGGGAGGAGCGCAACACCGGCTCCAACCTCCCCGCGCAGATCGAGCTCTACGCCGACACCGCGCCGGGCCACGAGACGGCCTACAAGTTCCTCTTCATGGCCAAGGGTGGGGGCAGCGCCAACAAGTCCTTCCTCTACCAGGAGACCAAGGCCGTCCTGAACCCCGAGCGCATGCTGGCCTTCCTCGACGAGAAGCTGCGCTCCCTCGGCACGGCGGCCTGCCCGCCCTACCACCTCGCGGTCGTCATCGGCGGCACGAGTGCCGAGTTCGCGCTCAAGACCGCCAAGTACGCGTCGGCGAAGTACCTCGACACCCTCCCCACCTCGGGCTCCATGACGGCGCACGGCTTTCGTGACACCGAGCTCGAGGAGCGCGTCCTCGAGCTCACGCGCGGCTTTGGCATCGGCGCGCAGTTCGGTGGCAAGTACTTCTGCCACGACGTCCGCGTCGTCCGGCTCCCCCGGCACGGCGCGTCGCTGCCCGTCGCCATCGCGGTCTCCTGCTCCGCCGACCGCCAGGCGCTCGGCAGGATCACGCCGGAGGGGGTCTTCCTGGAGGTGCTCGAGCGCGACCCCGCCCGCTTCCTGCCCGAGACGACGGAGGAGCACCTCGAGGGCGAGGACGACGTCGTGCGGGTCGACCTCAACCAGCCCATGGACGCGATCCGTGCCGAGCTGGGCAGGTACCCGGTCAGGACCCGGCTGTCGCTGACCGGGCCGCTCGTCGTCGCGCGCGACCTCGCCCACGCGAAGGTCAAGGAGCGGCTCGACGCCGGCGAGGAGATGCCGCAGTACCTCAAGGACCACGCCGTCTACTACGCCGGTCCCGCCAAGACCCCGGAGGGCTACGCCAGCGGCTCGTTCGGCCCGACCACTGCGGGACGCATGGACTCCTACGTCGAGCAGTTCCAGGCGGCGGGCGGCTCGATGGTGATGCTGGCCAAGGGAAACCGCTCTCGGCAGGTCACCGATGCCTGCCGCGCCCACGGCGGCTTCTACCTCGGCTCGATCGGCGGGCCCGCGGCGCGGCTCGCGCAGGACTGCATCCGGTCCGTCGAGGTCCTCGAGTACCCCGAGCTCGGCATGGAGGCCGTCTGGCGCATCGAGGTCGAGGACTTCCCGGCCTTCATCGTCGTGGACGACAAGGGCAACGACTTCTTCGCGGAGACCTCCACGCCGCTCGCCACGACCATCCCGACCCGTCCCGGACTGATCTGACAGGAGCAACTGCCATGGGTGACTTCGACGACCTCATCGAGGCGAACCAGCGTTTCGCCGAATCCTTCACGCTGAGCGGGTTCGACGGCATCGCCAGGGCCGGCGTGGCCATCGTGACGTGCATGGACTCGCGCATCGACCCGCTCGGCATGCTCGGCCTGCATCCCGGCGACGCGAAGATCTTCCGCAACCCCGGTGGGCGGGTCACCGAGTCCGGGCTCGAGGCGCTCGTCCTCGGCGTGCACCTGCTCAACGTCAACCGGGTGCTCGTCATCCCGCACACCCGTTGCGCCATGGCGTCGAGCACCGAGGAGGAGCTGCGCGAGAAGGTGGGCGCCAGCGCCGGCAGGGACGCGCACTGGCAGTTCTTCCACGTCGTTCGCGACCAGGAAGAGGCCCTGCGCCAGGACGTCGCGATGGTGCGCTCGCACCCGCTCATCCCCGCGGAGGTGCTGGTCGGCGGCTTCATGTACGACGTCGACAGCGGCCTGCTCCGCCGGGTCGTCTAGTCCGGCAACGCCCGAGCATCCCGGGGCGCCCGAGCATCCAGCGGCACCCGGGCGTCCAGCGGCGCGCACACCTCCGCACGGTCGTGGGTAGGTCTGCTGTTGCCATCACCCCAGCGGGTCGACCCACGAGAGGCGCGGTGGCCCAGCGAGGGGCCCCGCGTCGCTACGCGCAGCGGACGGTGACCGGGATGTTGCCGCGGGTCGCCTTCGAGTAGGGGCAGCCCTCGTGGGCCTTGGCCACGACCTGCTCCGCCTGCTCGCGGCCGATCGAGTCCGGCAGGTCGGCCACGATGTCGGCGGCGATGCCGAAGCCGTTCTCCGTCTTGCCGTGGGAGATGGTCACCGTGACGGTCGAGCCCGTCGCGTCGAGGCCCATGCGGCTCGCGTTGGCGAGGACGGCACCGTTGAAGCATCCGGCCCAGGCCGCGGCGAAGAGCGTCTCCGGCGTGACGACGGGGTCGCCCGGTCCGTCGGGGCGGGCGAGCTCGAGCTCGACCACGCCGTCGGCGCTGTGGACCCGCCCCTCGCGTCCGCCCTCGGCGGTGGCGGAGGTGGTGTAGCCGACCTTCTTGATGTTGTCCGGGGCCATGCCGGCCCTCCTCTCACTCGGGCGTCGTCCGACGGCCCCACCCTGCCGCAGGTGCGCGACTGCCCGCCGAGCGGGTCCACTCAGAGGGACAGGCCCGCTCGGAGGGACAGGCCCACTCAGAGTGAGAGGCGCTCCCGCACGACGCCCACGAGGCGCTCGGCCACGGCCTGCGCCTCGGCCTGCTCGCCGGCCTCGACCATGACGCGGACCACCGGCTCGGTGCCGGACTTGCGCAGGAGGACCCGGCCCGAGCCGTCGAGGAGCTTCTCCTCGGCCTCCACGGCGCGCCGCAGCTCGTCGTCGGTCTCGACCCGTGACTTGTCGACACCCTTGACGTTGATGCGCACCTGGGGCAGCCGCCGCAACACCCCGGCGAGCTCGGCGAGCGAGCGCCCGGTCTGGGCGAGCCGGGCCGCGAGCATGAGGCCCGTGAGGACACCGTCGCCCGTCGTGCCGTGGTCGAGGAAGATGACGTGGCCGGACTGCTCGCCCCCGAGCGAGAGCCGGGAGCGCCGCATCTCCTCGAGGACGTAGCGGTCGCCCACCGCGGTCTGCCGCACCGTGATGCCCTCGCGCTCCATGGCCTGCAGCAGGCCCAGGTTGCTCATCACCGTGGCCACGAGGGTGTCCTGCGCGAGGGTGCCGCGCTGCTTCATCGCCAGGGCCAGGATCGCCATGATCTGGTCGCCGTCGACCTCGTTGCCGTCGGCGTCCACCGCGAGGCAGCGGTCGGCGTCGCCGTCGTGCGCGATGCCGAGGTCCGCGCCACGGGCGATGACCGTCTCCTTGAGGTGGCCGAGGTGCGTGGAGCCGTAGCCGTCGTTGATGTTGAGCCCGTCCGGCTCCGTGCCGATCTGGTGGACCGTGGCACCGGCGAGCCGGAACACCTCGGGCGAGACCCGGCTCGCCGCGCCGTTCGCGCCGTCGATGACGATGCGCAGCCCGTCGAGGCGGTTCGGGAGCACCGTGAGCAGGTGGGCGAGGTAGCGGGTGTGGCTGTCGCGCATGCGCTGGATGCGCCCGACGTCTGGCCCGGTCGGCCGGTCCCACTGCTGGCTCAGCCGCTGCGCGATGTCGTCCTCGACCTCGTCGGGGAGCTTGTGGCCGCCCTCGGCGAAGAACTTGATCCCGTTGTCCGGCATGGCGTTGTGGGACGCCGAGAGCATGACGCCGAAGTCGGCGTGGGTGTCGGCGGTGAGGTAGGCGACCGCCGGGGTGGGCAGGACGCCGGCGTCGTAGACGTCGACGCCCGCGGAGGCCAGGCCGGCGACGACGGCGGCCTCGAGGAACTCACCGGACGCCCTCGGGTCGCGGCCGACGACCGCCTTGGGCCGGCTGCCCCGGCCGCGGGCCTGCTCCCCCAGCACGTGGGCGGCGGCGACGGACAGGCTGAGCGCCAGCTCGGCGGTGATGTCGCCGTTGGCGAGGCCGCGGACACCGTCGGTGCCGAACAGTCGAGCCATCTCAGGGGTACCTTTCGACGAACGTCCATCGCCCCCGGGTGGTGGGGCCGGACACGGCCGACGGCGGCACCCAGGGACCGGGGTGCCGCCGTCGACGGGGCAGCGCTGGGGTCAGCGCTTGGAGTACTGCGGGGCCTTGCGGGCCTTCTTGAGGCCGGCCTTCTTGCGCTCCGGGACGCGGGCGTCGCGGGTGAGGAAGCCGGCCTTCTTCAGCGCCGGGCGGTTGAGCTCGGCATCGACGCCGTTGAGCGAGCGCGCGACGCCCAGGCGGACGGCGCCGGCCTGGCCGGAGGGGCCACCACCGTGGACGCGCACGAGCACGTCGTAGGCGCCGTCGAGCTCGAGCACCTTGAGCGGCTCGTTGACCATCTGCTGGTGCACCTTGTTCGGGAAGTACTCCTCGAGCGAGCGCCCGTTGATCTTCCACTCGCCGGTGCCGGGGACGATGCGCACGCGGGCGATCGCCTGCTTGCGGCGGCCGGTGGCCGACCCGGGCGCGGAGGCGCTCGGGCGCCGCGGGGCCTCGCCGGAGACGGAGGTCTGCGACTCGGAGGTGTACTCGGTCAGCTCCGGCTCGTCGGTGTCGAGGACGTCGGTGTTGGTCGTGTCAGTCACGGGCGTTCCTTACTGGGAGACCTGGGAGATCTCGAACGGGACGGGCTTCTGGGCGGCGTGCGGGTGCTCCGAGCCGGCGTAGACCTTGAGCTTGGTCAGCTGCTGGCGGCCCAGGGTGGTCTTGGGCAGCATGCCGCGGACGGCCTTCTCGACCGCCTTCGTGGGGTCCTTGGCGAGCAGCTCCTGGTAGGACTGGCTCTTCAGGCCGCCCGGGAACCCGGAGTGGCGGTAGGCCTTCTTCTGCTCGAGCTTGGCGCCGGTGAGGGCCACCTTGTCGGCGTTGACGATGATGACGAAGTCGCCACCGTCGACGTGCGGCGCGAAGGTCGGCTTGTGCTTGCCGCGCAGGAGGATCGCGGTCTGGCTCGCGAGGCGGCCGAGCACGACGTCGGTCGCGTCGATGACGTGCCAGGAGCGGGTGACCTCGCCCGGCTTGGGGGTGTAGGTGCGCAAAGTCTTGCCCTTACTTGGTCGGCTGAGTCCGTATGCCGTGTGCGCACGAGGGCGCCGGTCGTCGCCTCGGAGGGCGCACGGCACAACAGTCACCCAGTCTAGGGGCTCCCGGCGGTGCACCCAAATCACCGACGCGCACCCGGCATACCGGCGCTGACCTGCGACGACGACCATGCACGGTCTTTCTGCACAACTCTTGTGCAAACAAAGTGTGCAAAGGTATTGTGGACGTCATGGCTCCCGACTCACCGTCCGACCTCACCGGCATCCGCCTCGACGCGGCCGCGCTCAAGGTCCTGGCACACCCGCTGCGCTCGCGGCTGCTCTCCACGCTCCGCGTCGGGGGGCCGGCCACGGCCACCGACCTCGCGACGCAGCTGTCCACGAACTCCGGCGCCACGAGCTACCACCTCCGCAAGCTCGAGTCGGTGGGCCTCGTCGCCGACACCGGCGAGGGCGAGGGCAAGCGCCGGCTCTGGCGGGCGGCCACGGAGAGCCACCAGCTGCAGGCCAGCGACTTCGTCGGCGACGAGGACTCGGAGACGGCCCTCAACTGGCTGGTCCGCGACTACGTGCGCCACTTCTCGGAGCAGTTCGAGCGCTGGCTCGACGTCGAGGCCGCGTGGCCGGCCGCCTGGCGCGACGCGGTGGGCATGAGCGACTCCTTCGTCGTCACCACGCCCGAGCAGACGGAGGCCATGAGAGCGGAGATCGACGAGGTCATCGCCCGCTACCGCCGGGTGGGTCAGGGCAACCCGAACGCCCGGCGCCTGGCCGTCTACCACGTCCTCTACCCGCTCGACCTCGACAGGACGCCGCGCGCATGACCGCCACCCACCTCTCCCCCGCCGCGGCCAAGCGCGTCTTCCTGGTCCTGTCGACGACGCGCTGGCTCCCCGTCGGCTTCGTCGTCGGCCTGTTCGCCCTCATCGCCCGCGAGCGCGGCCTGTCCGTCCAGCAGATCACGCTCTACGTCACCGCGCAGGGCATCATGGTCTTCCTGCTCGAGCTGCCGACGAGCGGCTTCGCCGACGCCCTCGGTCGCAAGCCCGTGCTGCTCGTCGCCGGCGTGGTCAACATCGTCGCCGGCGTTGCGTACCTGTTCGCCCACTCCTTCTGGCAGTTCGCGCTCGCCGCGGGCCTCACCGGCGTCTACCGTGCCCTGGACTCGGGGCCGCTCGAGGCGTGGTACGTCGACACGGTGCACGAGCGCGAGCCCGGTGCCGACGTGCACCGCGCGATGTCCGCCCAGGGCGTGCTCGTCGGTGTCGGTCTCGGCGGCGGCGCCCTCGTCTCCGGTGGCCTCGTGGCCTGGCACCCGTTCCACGACTCCAGCGCCCTGTTGCTGCCGATCCAGGTCTTCGTCGTCCTGTGCGGCGTCCACCTGATCGCCACCATGGCGCTCCTGCGGGAGGCGCCGCGCTCGGACGGACGCCTGCGCGGGCGCCTGGCGTCGTCGGTCCGGGAGACCCCCACGGTGGTCCGCGAGGGGATCGGGCTGCTCGCGCACAACCGGGTGCTGCGAGGGCTGGTGCTGGTCGAGGTCTTCTGGGTGACCGGCATGACGGCCTACGAGACGCTGATGCCGCTGCGGCTCTCCGAGCTGCTGGGCTCCGAGTCCACGGCCGGCGCCTGGATGGGGCCGGCGGCTGCGGGCGGCTGGGCCCTGTTCTCCGTCGGGTCGTGGCTCGGGGGTCGCGCGGCCGACCGGCTGGGCCTGGTGCGCGCCGCCATCATCGGCCGGGTGCTCAACGGCCTCGGCGCGCTGTGCATGGGCCTGGCCTTCGGCCCTGCGGCCCTCGTCGTGGCCTACCTCGTCACGTACACGCTGCACGGAGCCGCCAGCCCGGCATACATGGGGCTCATGCACCGCGAGGCCACGTCCCGGAACCGCGCCACGGTCCTGTCCATGGGCTCACTGGCCATGCAGGCCGGGGGCGCCGTGGTCGGCCCCCTGCTCGGTCTCCTCGCCGCCCGGACCTCGATCGCGACCGCCATGGTGGTGGCGGGTGCGGTGAGCAGCCTGGGGTTCGTCTGCTTCCTCCCGGCCGGTCGCCGCGCGAGGCAGCGGGTCCCCGGTGCCGAGGTCGAGGCGGTCGCTCCGTCGCGGGGGTGACCACCCGGGTCCCACCCGGTCCACCACCCACGAGCCGCCGGCACAGGTTCCGCGCGGCCGCAGGGCCGGGCTCAGCGGGTGCGCTGCACCCGTTGCTCGTCCCACACCGGCTCGGCGGACTCGTAGACCTGGCCGTCGGCACCGAACACGAGGAAGCGGTCGAAGCCCCGCGCGAACCACCGGTCGTGCGTGACGGCCAGCACCGTGCCGTCGAACGCCGCCAGCCCGTCCTCGAGGGCCTCGGCCGACTCCAGGTCGAGGTTGTCGGTCGGCTCGTCGAGCAGCAGCAGGGTCGCCCCGGAGAGCTCGAGGAGCAGGACCTGGAAGCGCGCCTGCTGCCCGCCCGAGAGGGAGTCGAAGGTCTGCTCGGCGGCCCGCGCGAGGCCGTAGCGGTCGAGGACGCGGGAGGCCTCTTCCCGCGGCCGGCCGGCCCGGTGCTCGTCACCCCGGTGGAGGATGCCGAGCAGCGTGCGGCCCGCGAGCGCCGGCTGGTCGTGCGTCTGCGCGAACCAGCCGGGACGCACCCTCGACCCCAGGCGGAGCCGCCCGGTGTGCGCCACGGGCTCCGGCACGCTCTCGCCCACGGGTTCGTGCTCGACGTCGGGGTCGCTGCCGCCACGGGCGAGCAGGCGCAGGAAGTGCGACTTGCCCGACCCGTTGCTGCCCAGGACCGCGACCCGCTCGCCGTACCAGACCTCGAGGTCGAACGGCCGCATGAGGCCGGTCAGCTCGAGGCGCTCCGCGACGACCGCCCGCTTGGCGGTGCGTCCCCCGGTCAGCCGCATCCGCACGTTCTGCGGCGGCGGCACGGCCTCGGGTGGGCCGGCCTCCTCGAAGCGGCGCAGCCTCGTCTCCGCGGCCTGGAGGCGGGCCGCCATGTCGGCGTTGTAGGCGGCCTTCTGCCGGTACATCACGACCAGCGCCTTGAGCTTGGCCTGCTCCTCGTCCCAGCGGCGCCGGAGCTCCTCGAGCTTGGCGTTGCGGTCCTCGCGGGCCTGCCGGTAGGTCGAGAAGGGTCCCGGATGGACCCACAGCGTGCTGCCCGCCCCACCGGGCTCCAGCGCCGCCACGCGGGTCGCCACCCGGTTGAGCAGCTCCCGGTCGTGGCTGACGAGGAGCACCGTCTTCGCCGAGGCGACGAGCTGCTCCTCGAGCCAGCGCTTCGCGGGCACGTCGAGGTAGTTGTCCGGCTCGTCGAGCAGGAGCACGTCGGCGGGGCCGCGCAGCAGGGCCTCGAGGACGAGCCGCTTCTGCTCGCCGCCGGAGAGCGTCGAGACGCGCCGCCACTGCGCCCGCTCGAACGGCACGCCGAGGGCGGCGACCGTGCAGACGTCCCAGAAGGTCTCGCAGTCGTAGCCGCCCGCGTCGCCCCAGTCGACCAGCGCCTGGGCGTAGGCGAGCTGGTCCGCCTCGCTGTCGCGCTCCATCATGAGCAGCTCCGTGCGGTCGACCGCCGCGGCAGCCCGCCGGACGGGGCCGGGTGCCACGGTGAGCAGGAGGTCTCGGACCGTGGAGTCGTCGCGGACCTGCCCGACGAACTGGCGCATCACCCCGAGCTCGCCCGAGCGCGTCACGGCACCGCCGTGGGGCACGAGGTCGCCGGAGATGATCCGGCCGAGGGTCGTCTTCCCCGTTCCGTTCGGACCCACGAGCGCGATGCGTGCGCCGTCGCCGACCCGCAGGGAGACGTCGCGCAGCAGCGGCCTGCCGTCGGGCAGGACGTAGCTGACGGCGTTGACGTCGACGTGGCTCACGAGTCACCAGCCTGAGGCACGGCCGCCACCGGCGTCACCCGGTTTACGGACCAGGCCCGGCCGCCCGGGCGGCCGGCCTCCCCCGTTCGGCGGAGCGAAGGGTAAAGACTTCACCAAGACGGCGAGGACCACTGGTTGGCGGTTGCAACGATTGGGCTTCGCCCATCCCGGTAAGGAAGCCCGTGCCCCTTCGCGCCCCCGTCCACCTGCTCCTGCGCCTCGCCCTCGTGGCCGCCGTGGCGACGGGCGCGCTCGCGTTCGCGCCCGCCGCCAGCGCGCAGGCCGGCACCGGCCCGACGCGCGCCATGTGGGTGTGGGACACCTCCACCCCGGCCGCGACGGTCGACCTCGCCGTCGCGCAGGGGGTCGGCCAGCTGTATGCCGCGGTGCCGCCGCGCGTCGGCAGCTCACCGCAGCTGGCCCAGCTCCGTGAGCTCGTCCAGCGGGCGTCCGCGGCCGGGATCCGGGTCGACGCCCTGGGCGGCGACCCGACGTGGGTCGACAACCAGACGTGGGTCGTCGACAACTGGCTCAGGCCCGCCCTCGCCACCGGGCTGTTCACCGGCGTCCACGTGGACATCGAGCCCTACTCCACCACCGCCTGGCAGACGAAGCGCTCGAGCGTGGTCAAGGCGTGGCTCGCGACCCTCGACACCCTCCGCAAGGCGGCGGGCTCCTCGCCCCTCGAGGCCGACATCCCCTTCTGGCTGGAGCAGGTGCCGGCCAACGGCTCCACCCTCGACCGCGAGGTGATCCGCCGGGTCGCGGGCGTCACCGTGATGGCCTACCGCAACCACGCCGACGGTCCGGACGGCACCGTCGCGCTCGCGGCCGCCGCCGTGCGGGCCGGTGCGGACCTCGGGCGGCCGGTGCGCGTCGGCCAGGAGACCAACGACCTCGGCGCCGACCCCACCGCCGTGAAGCAGACGTTCTACGGGCAGACCCGCAGCCAGATGGAGCAGCAGCTGGCGGCCGTCACCGCCGCCTACGCCGGGTCGCCGTCCTTCGCGGGCCTGGCGATCCACGACTCGACCGGCTACGCGGCCATGGCGCCGTGAGCTGAGCAGTGGCACGGTGGGAGCAGGTCCGTTCCCACCCGGAGGGCAGCCATGACCACGTCCACCACCGAGCAGGCCCACGGCGCCCACGTGCGCGTGCCTCCGCCGCTCCTCTTCGCCGCACCGTTCGCCGCGCTGTCGGCGCTCGGCAGCAGGTGGCCGCTGCGGATCCCGGGCGGCGCCCTGACCCAGGCCCTCGGCGGTGTGCTGCTCGGCGCCGGCGGGGTGCTCGGGGCCGCCGGCGCCCTGACGTTCCGCGGCCACCACACGACCGTCATCCCCCACCACCGGGTGTCGGCCCTCGTCACGAGCGGCCCCTACGAGGTGACCCGCAACCCCATGTACACAGCCCTCACGCTGGCCTACACCGGAGGAGCGCTGCTGCGAGGGTCCTGGTGGCCGCTGCTCGGCCTGCCGCTGGCGGTCGGCGCGGTCCAGCGGCTGGCGGTCGAGCCCGAGGAGGCCTACCTGCGGGAGCGCTTCCCGGAGGAGTTCGCGGCCTACGAGCGGCGCGTCCCGCGCTGGCTGTGACCCGGCCTCAGCCGCTCCGCGGAAGGTGGTCGTGCAGGGACCGCACCGCCCGCGTCTCGGCAGCCCGAGCGGCGAGCTCATCGTCGGCCGGGTAGACGACCTCCTCGAGCGAGAGCCCGTGGGGCGGCATGACGGCCACACGGGGGTCACGCACCCCCGCGGCCATCACCCCGGCGGGCCACGTGCTCGGCGCCCGCCCCTCGCCCACGGGGACGACGGCCCCGACCAGCGAGCGCACCATCGAGTGGCAGAACGCGTCGGCGACGACCGTGGCCGCCAGCGTGCCGTCCTCGAGCCGCCGCCACGAGTAGTCCAGGAGCGTGCGCACGGTCGTCGCGCCCTCGCGCCGCCGGCAGAAGGCGGCGAAGTCGTGCAGTCCCAGCAGCCGGCCGGCGGCCTCGTCCATCGCGACGACGTCGAGCCGTCGGCGGACGACGACCGTGTCGCGCCGCCGCAGCGGGTCGAGCTCGCCCGGCCGGTCACAGAGCCGGTAGAGGTAGCGGCGCCGCAGCGCCGAGAACCGGGCGTCGAAGCCCTCCGGGGCGGGGCGCACCGACCGCACGACGACGTCACCGGGCAGTATGCCGGCCAGCCGGGTCACGGCCGCGTCCGCCGGGTCACGCGTGGACCGGCCCGGGAGCGCGTCCCAGGCCGTGCGCTCGACGTCGGCGTGGGCGACCTGGCCCCGGGCGTGCACGCCTGCGTCGGTCCGGCCCGCGACGCTCACCCGGACGGGCTCGAGCGCCCGGAGCACCGTGGTGAGCGCCGCGGAGAGCTCGGCCTCGACGGTGCGCCGGCCGGGCTGGGCTGCCCAGCCCGAGAAGTCGGTGCCGTCATAGGCGAGGTCGATCCGCAGCCTCAGGGCGTCACCGGCAGGCTCCACGACCCGAACCCTACGGAACGCGCAGGGCCGCCCACCCCCGTGGGGTGGGCGGCCCTGCGACCGGCGTGTCCGCAGCGGTCAGCGCTGCTCCTCGACCGCAGCCTCGGTGCCGCCCTCGACCGCAGCCTCGGTGCCGCCCTCGACGGGAGCCTCGGTGCCGCCCTCGACGGGAGCCTCGGTGCCGCCCTCGACGGGAGCCTCGGTGCCGCCCTCGACGGGAGCCTCGGTGCCGCCCTCGGCCGGGGCCTCGGTGCCCTCCGTGGCCTCGGTTGCCTCGACGGCGTCAGCCGGCGCCGCCTCGTCGACCGGGGCCGGGGTGGTCTCCTCGACCGGTCCCGGGCTGGTCTCCTCGACCGCGGCCGGCGTGGCCTCGGCGTCCTTGGCCGCGCGCTTCGTGGCCGCCTCGGCCTCCTTGACGGTCGCCTTGCGGGCGATCGGCTCGCGGACGAGCTCGATGACCGCCATCGGGGCGTTGTCGCCCTTGCGGGGACCGATCTTGGTGATCCGGGTGTAGCCGCCGGGACGCTCGGCCATGTCGGGAGCGATCTCCGTGAAGAGGCGGTGGACGACACCCTTGTCGCGCACGACCGTCATGACCCGGCGGCGG
>JAICIN010000013.1 GCA_025924375.1 Dermatophilaceae bacterium
CTTCTCCCCGGGGTTGCTGAAGATCTTCGCCGTCTGGTCGATCTCGACGAGGCGCCCCGGGGTGCCCGCGCCGTCGATCGTGAAGAAGCCCGTCGTGTCGGAGACGCGCGCGGCCTGCTGCATGTTGTGGGTGACGATGACGATCGTGTAGCTGTCCTTCAGCTCGATCATCAGGTCCTCGATGGCCAGCGTCGAGATCGGGTCGAGGGCCGAGCACGGCTCGTCCATGAGCAGCACCTGCGGCTCGACCGCGATCGCGCGGGCGATGCACAGCCGCTGCTGCTGCCCGCCGGACAGGCCGGCGCCGGGCTTGCCGAGGCGGTCCTTCACCTCGGTCCAGAGGTTGGCGCCGCGCAGGGACCGCTCGACCGCCTCGTCGAGGCGCTGCTTGTTCTTCTGGCCGTTCAGCCGCAGCCCTGCCGCGACGTTGTCGTAGATGGACATCGTCGGGAAGGGGTTGGGCCGCTGGAACACCATCCCCACCGTCCGGCGCACGGCCACCGGGTCGACGCCGGCGGCATACAGGTCCCGGTCGTCGAGCATGACCTTGCCCTCGACACGGCCGCCGGGGGTCACCTCGTGCATCCGGTTGAGGGTGCGCAGGAACGTCGACTTGCCGCAGCCGGAGGGGCCGATGAAGGCGGTCACCGAGCGCGGCTCGATGGTCATGGTGATGTCCTCGACCGCCTTGAAGGGCCCGTAGTAGACGTTGAGGTCGCTGACGTCGATGCGCTTGGCCATGAGGGGGATTCGTCTTTCCAGTCGGTATGCCGGGTGGCCGGCTACTTCTTCACGGAGCCGAAGCGCGCCACGAGGCGCCCGGCGAGGTTGAGGAGCAGGACGAGCAGGATCAGGGTGAGGGCGGCGGCCCACACCCGGTCGGCGGCAGCGGACTGGGCGAGCTCGTTGCGGTCCTGGTTGATCATCGTCGGCAGGGTGGGCATGTAGCCGGCGAAGAGGTCCGTCGCGATGGACTTCGTGTAGGGACCGAGGATCAGCAGTGGCGCCGTCTCGCCCATGACCCGGGCCAGGCCGAGGAGGACTCCAGTGACGATGCCCGAGAACGCGGTGGGCAGGACGACCTTCACGATGGTCTTCCACTTCGGCACGCCGAGCGCGTAGGACGCCTCCCGCAGCTCGTTCGGTACGAGCTTGAGCATCTCCTCGGTCGACCGCACCACCGTCGGGACCATGAGCAGCACGAGCGAGAGGACGACCGCGAAGCCGACCCGCTGGAAGCCGAACGTCGTCACCCAGATCGCGTAGACGAACAGCGCCGCGACGATCGACGGGATGCCGGTGAGGATGTCGACCATGAAGGACACGACACGAGCCAGTTTTCCGCGCCCGTACTCGACGAGGTAGACCGCCGTCAGGACGGCGACCGGGACGGCGATCGCGGCGGTCGCGGCGCCCTGGATGAGGGTCCCCTGGATGGCGTGGACCGCTCCGCCGCCCTCGCGCCGCGAGGTGATCCCGCGCTGGCTGTGCGTCCACCACTGGGACTCGAGCAGCAGGTGGGAGCCCTTGGACACCACGGTCCACAGGATCCACACCAGCGGCGCCAGCGCGAGGGCGAACGCGGCCCACATGACGACGCGGGCGGCGTGGTCGCGCAGGACCCGTCCCCTGGCCCGCGGCGCCAGGGCCGACGCGAGCGGCGCCCGCGCGGTGGCGCCGGGCCGGGGCCCAGAGGAAGGGGTCCCGGAGGGAGGGGCCTTGGAGGCAGGGGTCTCGACGCGGAGTGGTGTCATTCGCTGAAGGCCTTCCTGCGCTCGATCACCACGCGGGCGACGGCGTTGACCACGAACGTCAGGACGAAGAGGACGAGGCCCGCGGAGATGAAGGCGCCGGTCTTCTGCGGCGAGTCGAACTCCGCCGCGTTGTTGGCGATCCGCGACGCGAAGGTCTCGCCTCCGTTGAACAGCGACCACGACCACTGGCTGCCCGGAGCGAGCGTCGAGACGATGAACGTCACGGCGATCGTCTCCCCGAGCGCGCGACCGAGTGCGAGCATCGCCGCGGAGATGACGCCCGGGCGCCCGAAGGGCAGCACCGTGGTGCGGATCATCTCCCAGTGGGTCGCACCCAGGGCCAGCGCGCCCTCGACGTGGGCGCGCGGAGTCTGGGCGAACACCTCGCGTGAGAGGGCGGTGACGATCGGCAGGACCATGATCGCCAGCACGATCCCGATGAAGAAGATCGTGCCGCCGCTGATGCCGGTCCGGGAGAAGAGCGGGAACCACCCCAGCTTGTCCGCGAGGAGGTCCTCGAGCGGCTGCTCCGCCGGGCGGAAGGCGGTGACCCCCCACAGGCCGTAGATGATCGACGGCACCGCGGCGAGCAGGTCGACGAGTCCGGCTGCCGGCTTGGCCAGCCAGCGCGGCGCGTACTGGGTGATGAAGAGCGCGACACAGACCCCGACGGGCAGGGCGATCGCCATGGCGATGACGGACGCGGTGACCGTCGTCCAGAGCAGCTCGAGGATCCCGAACCGGGGGTGCGCGCCGGAGACCGACCACTCCCGAGAGGTGAGGAAGCTCGCCTCGTCGCGCGCCAGGGCGGGGACCGCCTGCCACAGCAGGAAGACGCCGACGAGGGTGACCAGTGCCACCACGAGGATGCCGGAGCCGCCCGCCAGCCCCCGGAAGACGCGGTCGCCGTAGCGTCCGGTGCCCGCCCGGTCGCCGGACAGCGACGGGGCGGGTGCGGACGGCGCGTCGGTCGCCGCCGACGCGGCGGCGGGGAGTCGGCTCACGTCAGGGCGGCGATGGCTGCAGCGACCTTCGTGCGGACCTCGTCGGGCAGGGGCGCGTAGCCGATGTCCTCGAGGGACTTCTGGGTCTGCGCCGAGGCGAAGTGCTCCAGGAAGGCCTTGGTGAGGGCGGTCTTGGCCGGGTCCTTTCCGTGCGAGCAGACCACCTCGTAGGTCACCAGGAGGACCGGGTAGGCCCCGGCCTCCTTCGTGGCGTAGTCGAGCTTGAGGCGCAGGTCGTTGCCCTGGCCGTCCTGCTTCGCGGCGGCGACCGCCTTGCCGACCGACTCGCCGCTCAGCGCAACGGGCCCGGCGCCGTTGTCGACCTGCGCGATGCCGAGCTTGTTGTCCTTGGCGTAGGACCACTCGGCATAGGTGATGCCGCCCTCGGTGTCCTTCACCGCCCCGGCGACGCCGGACGACTTCTCCTTGCCCTCGCCCTTGCCCGTCCAGCCCTTGCCGGGCTGGGCCGTCCAGGCCTTGGGCGCTGCGGCGTTCAGGTACTTGGTGAAGTTCTCCGTGGTGCCCGACTCGTCGGACCGGAAGAAGACCTTGATCGGCTCGGACGGGAGGGTGACCCCGGCGTTGACCTTGGCGATCGACGGGTCGTTCCAGGTCGTGACCTTGCCGTTGAAGATGTTGGCGATGACCTCGGGCGTGAGGACCAGCTTGTCCACGCCCTTGAGGTTGTAGGAGATCGCGATGGGGCCGGTCACCATGGGGAGGTTCCACGCGGGCGAGCCGCAGTACTGCTGTGCCTGCTGTGCCTCGACGGCGCCGTCCTTGGGGGTGGTCCGGAGCGCCGAGTCCGAGCCGGCGAAGTCGACCTGGCCTGCGAGGAACTGCTTGATCCCCGCGCCTGAGCCGGTCGGGTTGTAGTTCACCGTGGCCCCGGAGCAGGTGTCCTGGAAGGAGGCGATCGCCTCCTCGATGGCGTTCTTCTGGGCCGAGGACCCCTCGGCGTTCAGTGTCCCGGTCGGGCACGTGCTGCTCGGTGAGGAGGAGCCGGCGGGGGCCCCGTCGGCCGAGCCCGTGTTGTCGTCAGACCCGCAGGCTGCCAGCGCCAGGGATCCGATCATGGCGACGCCGGCCAGCAGGCCGGCACGCTGAGCCTTCACTTCGTCAACCTCCACAAGGGGTGTCTGTGGCGGGCGGCTTCCCGACGTCTCGGACGCTAGGGGGCACCGATGACCCCCGGGGGAGGTGAAGGTGAACCACAGGTGAACGGCAACGGCACACTGACCGCGTCAGGGCAGGTGCCGCTCCACCGCCACCACGTGGGCGCGTGCCCCGTGCGCGGCGACGTGAGCCACCAGGGCCTCGCCCTTGGCCATCCGCGTCGACGACGCCTCGCGGAGTGCCTCCGCGGCGGCCCGTCCGCCGTCCCCGGCCGGGACGCGTGCCGAGAGCTCGTCGAGCACCACGGGGACCACCGCGCCGTGGGTGCAGACGGCTGCCGGCGCGCCCTGCTCGAGCAGCCGGCGGACGTGCCGCGGCGCACGGTCGGGCGCCACGGCATACCGCTCCTCGCTCAGGCCCTTCTTCTCCACCAGGCGCACGCCCAGGGCGCAGGCGGCCGGGACCATGGTGTCGCGGCAGCGGAGGGAGGGCGAGGAGAACAGGGTGCCGACGCCGTATGCCGTGAGGAGCGGCACCAGGGTCTGTGCCCGCTGGGTGCCGGCCGGTTCGAGTGGCCGCAGGGCGTCCTCACCGTCCCACTCGCGCCGCGGCACCGCGACGGCGTGACGCACCACGAGCAGCGGCCAGGTGTCGAGATGACCGGCGGTCTCCGCACGCACCAGGGCCCGCAGCTGGTCGCGGTCCCGGGCATAGTCGAGGGTGGCCGCGGCCTCGGCGACCCCGAGCCACCGCACCTCGTCGACCTCGTGGGCCAGCGAGGTGGGCGACCCGCCGGCGTGCGCAGCCCAGTAGTGGACCTCCTTGGTGACCCGTCGCCCGGTGCGGTCGACGGTGAGGTAGCTCGCCGGCGGCAGGGGCAGGCCGAGGGAGACCGCGAGGCCGGTCTCCTCGGCCGTCTCCCTCACGGCCGCGACGGCCGCCGCCTCGCCGGGGTCGAGCTTGCCCTTCGGCCAGGACCAGTCGTCGTACTTCGGCCGGTGCACGAGGGCGACCTCGAGCCGGCCGTCCCGGCGGCGCCAGGGGACCGTGCCGGCGGCGAGCATCACCGGCGACGGGCCTTGCGCCGCCGCTTGGCGTGGAGCTCGATGAGGGCGGCCTGGAGGTCGGGCAGCGGCGCACCGTCGGCGTCCAGGTTGTGCCGGGTCCACCGGCCGTCGCTGCCGAGCTCCCAGTGGGAGTAGCGGGGGTTCATGCCACGGGCCATGAGGTCGAGCAGCTCCGCGACGTGACCGGGGTCGGTGATGCGCACCAGCGTCTCGACGCGGCGGTCGAGGTTGCGGTGCATCATGTCGGCGCTGCCGATGAAGACCTCCGGCTCGCCGCCGCCGCCGAAGACGAAGACCCGCGAGTGCTCGAGGAACCGGCCGAGGACCGAGTGGACCGTGATCGTCTCGCTCAGCCCCGGCACGCCGGGCCGCACGGCGCAGATGCCGCGCACCCAGATGTCGACCTTCACGCCGGCCTGGGAGGCCCGGTAGAGGGCGTCGATCACCTGCTCGTCGACGATCGAGTTCACCTTGAGCTGGACCAGGCCCCCGCGGCCGGCCTTCTCGTGGGCGATCTCCGCCTCGATCCGCTCGACGAGCCCGGCCCGGACCGAGCGCGGCGCGACGAGGAGCCGGCGGAACTTGCTGCGCGGCGCGAACCCGGAGAGCTGGTTGAACAGCCGGGCGAGGTCCTCGCCCACCTGGGGGTCGGAGGTGAGCAGGCCGAGGTCCTCGTAGAGCCGCGCGGTCTTGGGGTTGTAGTTGCCGGTGCCGATGTGGCTGTAGCGCCGCAGCGAGCCGTCGGCCTCGTGACGTACCACGAGGGAGAGCTTGCAGTGGGTCTTCAGGCCCACGATGCCGTAGACGACGTGGACCCCCGAGTGCTCGAGCTTGCGGGCCCACGAGATGTTGTTCTGCTCGTCGAAGCGCGCCTTGATCTCCACGACCGCAAGGACCTGCTTGCCCGCCTCGGCCGCGTCGATGAGGGCGTCGACGATCGGGGAGTCGCCGCTGGTGCGGTAGAGGGTCTGCTTGATCGCGAGCACGTGCGGGTCGGCGGCAGCCTGCTCGATGAAGGCCTGCACCGAGGTCGAGAAGGAGTCGTAGGGATGCTGCAGCAGCACGTCCTTCTCGCGCACGACGGCGAGCACGTCGCTGGCCTTGGCGCTCTCGGCCGGCGAGAGGTCCGGGTGGGTCTGCGGGCGGAACGCCGGGTAGTGCAGCTCGGAGCGCTCGAGGTCCGCGACGAGGTCGAGGCCGCGCAGGTCGAGCGGGGCGGGGATCCGGTAGACCTCGCTGTCGCTCACGCCGAGCTCGCGGACCAGCATGTCGAGGACGTGGTCGTCCATCTCGGCGTCGACCTCGAGCCGCACCGGCGGCCCGAACCGGCGCCTCGTCAGCTCCTTCTCGAGGGCGGTGAGGAGGTTCTCGGCGTCGTCCTCCTCGACCTCGAGATCCTCGTTGCGGGTGACCCGGAAGGTGAAGTGCTCCTGCACCTCCATGCCGGGGAACAGCGTGTCGATGTGGGCGGCCATGACGTCCTCGAGCGGCACGAAGCGGGTCGTGAACGCCTCCGCGGTCTGCGAGTCCTCGGTCGGCTCCACCTCGAGCAGCCTCGGCAGCAGCGGCGGGACCTTGACCCGCGCGAAGTGCTCCTTGCCGGTCTTGGGGTTGACCAGCACCACGGCGAGGTTGAGCGAGAGCCCGGAGATGTAGGGGAACGGGTGCGCCGGGTCCACGGCCAGTGGCGTGAGCACGGGGTAGATGAACTCCCGGTAGAGCCGGGTGATCCTCTCCTGCTCCTGGGGCGAGAGCTCGTCCCAGCGCAGCACGGAGATGCCCTGGCCCTCGAGGGCCGGCTGGACGTGGTCCTTGTAGACGGCGGTCTGCATGGCCTGGAGCTCGTGGGCGACGAGGGAGATCTGCTCGAGCACCTCGCGCGGCTCCAGACCGCTCGCCGACCGCACCGCCAGGCCGGTGGCGATGCGGCGCTTGAGGCCGGCCACCCGGACCATGAAGAACTCGTCGATGTTCGACGTGAAGATCGACAGGAACCGTGCGCGCTCGAGCAGGGGCACGTTCTCGTCCGCGGCGAGCTGGAGCACGCGCTCGTTGAACTGCAGCCAGGACACCTCACGGTCGAGGAAGCGGTCGGCGGGCAGCCCGGTCGCGTCGGCGGCCGCCGTCGCCGTGACCACGCGCATGAAGCGCCCGTTGGCCGCGCGTGGCTGGAAGCGCGCGTTGTCGGCGGGGCTCGAGCTGGCGATGGAGACCTCCGGCTCGACCTCCTCACCGGCATGCGTGCTCGTCGGGCTGGCGCTCATGGCCTCATCCTGACAGCGTCGGCTGCGCCGTGGGTGCGTACATCACATCCACCATGATGCTGCGGAAACCCATCGACTCGTAGGTGCGCAGGGCGGCGCGGTTGTCTCCGTCGACGTAGAGGACGGCCTCCGGCAGGCCGAGGCGCGCGAGGTGGGCGAGGCCCAGGGCGGTGACGGGTCTGGCCAGGCCCCGGCCCTGGTGCGCCGGGTGGACGCCGAGGACGTAGACCTCACCGGCGGTCGCGCCCGGGTCGGCGGTGGCGCGCTGCTCGCGGTCGACCTTCGTCCAGTGGAAGGCGGCGACCTCACCGGGCGAGGCGTCGGCCTCGACCAGGATGAAGCCGCCCGGGTCGAACCACTCCTGGGCCATCCGGTCCTCGAGGTCCGCGCGGGTCATCCGGCCCTGCTCCGGGTGGTGCGCGAAGGCCGCGGCGTTCGTCGCCAGCCACGCATCCTCGTCGCGACCGGGAAGGAACGGGCGCGCCGAGAAGCCTTGGGGAAGGAGGGCGCTCACCTCGCTCTCGGCATCGGAGGCGGTGAGCGGCCGCGCCATCTTGTGGAGCTCGCGCACCGGTTGGAGGTGCCGGGCCGAGGCGAAGGCCCGCGCCGACGGGAGGTTGCCGTGCGCCCAGAGCCTCGCTCCGGCACCCACCTTCTGGACGACCGCGTCGAGGAGTCCCGAGCCGACACCCTCCCGTCGCCACCCGAGCCCGACCACGAGCTCGGCCGACCCGTCGCCCGGCCCGCCGGGAAGCTGCGCGTACCCCGCGAGGTCGCCCTCGGCATACGTCAGGAGGTGCACGGCCGGGGAGGGGCCGGAGGCCAGGTGGAGGAGGGCCTGCTCCGAGAGCGCCGCGACGCCGTCGGCGGCGCGGGCCTCGTCGTGGAGGACCCGGACCTGGTCCACCTGCTGCGGCTCGAGGACGGACACGGCGACCGGGTCGGAGAACACCCCCCGATTCCACCACGGGAGGGCTTCCCCTCCCAGCGGGCGGAGGCTAGCCTGCTCGCTCCCGGGCCGGGACCAGGCCCCCACGATGAGCAAAGGGACCAGATGAGCTCACCACGGATCAGACGCCTCACCTCCATCGCTGCCGTCGCCGCCATGTCGGCGACCGGCATGGCCCTCGTCGGCGGGACGTCGAGCGCCGCGCCCCAGGGGCCGACCCTCGACATCCAGCTGTTGTCCTTCAACGACTTCCACGGCAACCTCGAGCCCCCGTCGGGCTCCAGCGGCCGCATCGTGACGGGCCACCACCTCGGCACGGACAGCAAGGGGAACCCCGTGGCCATCGACGACACGGTCGACGCCGGGGGCGTGGCCTACCTCGCCACGCACCTGAAGGAGCTGCGCAAGGGCCACCCGAACACGCTCACGGTGGCGGCCGGCGACATCATCGGCGCGAGCCCGCTGCTGTCGGCGGCGTTCCACGACGAGCCGACGGTCGAGGCGATGAACACCCTCGGCCTGGACGCGACCGCCGTGGGCAACCACGAGTTCGACGAGGGCTACAAGGAGCTGCAGCGGATGGCCGCCGGCGGCTGCATCGACGACGGCGACGGCGCGAACAACCAGAACTCCTGCCCTGACCACGAGTTCCAGGGTGCGGAATTCCCGTTCCTCGCCGCCAACGTGAAGTACGCGGGGACGAACCGCACGATCCTGCCGCCCTACACCGTCAAGAACGTCGGCGGCGCCAAGATCGCGTTCATCGGCATGACGCTCAAGGAGACTCCGAACATCGTCACCAAGTCGGGTGTCCAGGGCCTGGAGTTCACCGACGAGGCGCAGACCGCCAACGCGCTCGTGCCGGCCCTCAAGAAGCAGGGCGTCAACGCGATCGTCGTCCTCATCCACCAGGGTGCGGTGCCCTCGAAGGAGACCTGGAACGGACCGGACGGCAAGACCTACACCGTGAACCCGCGGTACGACTGGTCGTGCGAGAGCGGACCGCTGGCGCCCGCCGACTCCCCGGTCGTCGACATCGCGTCACGGTTCGACCCGGCGATCGACATGGTGATCTCGGGTCACACGCACCAGCCCTACGTCTGCAACGTCCCGGACCCCGCGGGCCAGCAGCGCCTGGTGACCTCGGCCTCGTCCTTCGGACGGCTCATCACGGAGACGACCCTGAAGTACGACCGGCGGACCAAGGACATCGTCCGGCCGTCCGTCGGGTCGCAGAACCGGGTCGTCACCCGCGACGTCACGCCCGACGCGCAGGAGTCGGCACTCGTGAGCCACTACCAGGCCCTCGTGGCACCGATCGCGAACCGGCCCCTCGGCACGATCACGAGCGACGCGGTCAAGGCGGCCAACTCCGCGGGTGAGTCGCCCCTCGGCGACCTCATCGCCGATGCGCAGCTCGCCGATCCCTCCGTGGTCACGGGCGGCCAGACGCCGGTGATCGCGTTCATGAACCCTGGCGGCATCCGGGCGGACCTGACCTACGCCAGCTCCACCAAGGGCGAGGGCGACGGCGTGGTGACCTATGAGGAGGCCTTCACCGTCCAGCCGTTCAACAACTACCTCGTCTCGATGACCATGACCGGCGCGCAGATCAAGGAGCTGCTGCGCGAGCAGTGGGGCGGAGGGTCGGCGTTCTCGCCGAACACCGTGACGAGCCCCAAGATCCTCCAGGTGTCGAAGGGCTTCAGCTACAGCTACAGCGACGCCAGCGGGACCCGCGTCCTCGGTGACGTCCTCCTCGGGGGCGTTCCCCTGGAGGACGGGACCGCCTACCGGGTCGTGACGAACAACTTCCTGTCCGACGGCGGAGACGGCTTCCCGGCCTTCATCGGTGCGACCGAGAAGTACTTCGGCGGGCTCGACATCGACGCCTTCGCCAACCACCTCGAGGCCAACAGCCCCTACACCCCGGGCGCGCTCACGAGGATCACCAGGAGCTGAGGGCCGGCCACCCGGCACACCGGCAGTGAGGCGGCGTCCCTCCCACGGGAGGGACGCCGCTCACGCGTCCGTCAGGGTCTCGCTCTCCGCGACGGCGCCGGGCACGAACCGGTAGCCGACGTTGCGCACCGTGCCGATGAGCACCTCGTGCTCGGTGCCGAGCTTGGCCCGGAGCCGGCGCACGTGGACGTCGACGGTGCGCGTGCCGCCGTAGTAGTCGTAGCCCCAGACCTCCTGGAGCAGCTGGGCGCGGGTGAAGACCCGGCCGGGGTGCTGCGCGAGGTACTTGAGGAGCTCGAACTCCTTGTAGGTGAGGTCGAGCAGCCGGCCCCGCAGGCGGGCCGCGTAGGTCACCTCGTCGATGGTGAGGTCGCCCGCCGTGATCGGCGCCTGCTCCGGCTCCTCCGCGGCGGCGACCCGCCCGAGCGCGAGCCGCAGCCTCGCCTCGAGCTCCGCCGGGCCGGCCGTGTCGAGCACGACGTCGTCGACCCCCCACTCCGGTGTGAGGGCGGCGAGGCCGCCCTCGGTGAGCACCGCGAGCAGCGGCGAGGAGAGGCCGGTGGTGCGCAGCAGCCGGCACAGCGAGCGGGCGGGCGCCAGCTCGCGCCGCGCGTCGACGAGGACCGCGTCGGCGGCCGGCGCGTCGAGGAGCGCGGTGGGCTCCGCCGGCAGGACCCGCACCTGGTGGCTGAGCAGCCCCAGCGCCGGGAGCACCTCGGCGCTCGGCGCCAGAGTGTTCGTCAGCAGCAGGAGGTGGGCCATACCTCGGCAGGATAGGTCGTGGCCGGCGGACGGGGCCGCAGCGTGCCCATGGTGAGATGGTGGGGACCCCCACGAGGAGGAGCAGCCGTATGCCGTCGGAACGCGTCGCCGCCACCGTCACCGTGCGCTACTGGGCCGGCGCGCGCGCAGCAGCCGGCGTCGAGAGCGACGCCGTCCCCGGCTGCGCGACCGTGGGCGACGCGCTCGAGGCGGTGACGCGGATGCGGCCCGCCCTGGCGGCGGTGGCGGCGGTCAGCACGCTGCTCCTCGACGGCCGGCCGGTGCGGCGCGAGGCGGAGCTGCCGGCGGCCGCGGTGCTCGAGGTGCTCCCGCCGTTCGCCGGGGGCTGATGGCAGGATGCGCGCTGTGGCCGAGCCCGACACCGACCCTGACGCGGACCCTGCTCCGCTCACGCGGCGGGAGCTCCGGGAGCGGGCACGCCGGGCGCGTGGCACGTCGGCTCCGGCGCCTCGTGGCCCGGGCGCGGCGAGGCGGGGCGCCGGCCCCCAGCGGGCCCGCCCCTCGGTGCGCCTGACCCGCGCCCGGCCCCTGCTCATCGGCTCGACGGTCGCGCTCGCGGCCCTCGTCGCGCTCAGTGGCTATGCGCATCCCTTCGTGCTGGCGTCCGCCGTCGCCCTCGGAGGCCTCGTCGTCGCGTGGGGCTGGCCACCGCTGCTGGGCCTGCCGAGCCGGCGCGGCGCCTCGGGGGCGCTCGCCGTCGCCGCGGTGTGCTGCGTCGTCTCCGTGGCGGCGACCACCGAGGACCCCTTCCTCCGGTGGCTGCCTGCCGGCGTGGCGCTGTCGATCCTCGCCGTGTTCCTCCACGAGCTGCTGCGCCGCGACGGCCGGCCCCGCCTCACCGAGAGCATCGGCGCGGCGACCGTGGCGCTGGGCACCATCGCCAGCGGCGCGGCATACGTCGCCCTTCCCCGGACGTGGCACGGCGCGGACCCCCTGGCCGCCGCGATGGCGGCACTCGCCCTGTCGGTGCTCGCCGACCTCATGGTGACCCGCGGCCGGTTGCGGGCCTGGGCGCTGCCCGTCGCCATCGTGCTCGGCGGCGGCGCGTCGAGCCTCACGTTCCTCGCCCTGGGCCGCCACGAGGTCTCGGCCATCGCGCTGCTCGGCATGCTGGTGGCGGCCGTGGCACACGCGCTCAGGCGGGTCCTGGCCGTGCTGCCCGGCATGGCGGCCGCCCGCTCCCAGCTCGTCTCCGGTGCGGCGTCGGTCCTCGTCTGCGGAGCGCTCGTCTACGTCGTGGCTCGGCTCGCCCTGGCCTGACGCCCCTGGCGGGGCCACCGGCGGGCGGCCGGGCCCACCGCCTCCGGGCGGGGGCGGTGGCCCGCTACGATCGGGCCCGTGGAAGCCTACTTTCTCGCGCTGCTGGTCATCACGGCGCTCGCCGTCGTGTGGTTCGCCGGGTTCGTGGTCTACCGCCTCCTGCGCGACCCCCGCTGACACATGGCGCGCTTCGAGCTCGACCCCGACCTGCCGCGAGAGCTGGCACCCCTGGCTTGGCTCATCGGCCGGTGGGAGGGCGCGGGCGTGGTGGGCTACCCGACGATCGAGTCGAGGAACTTCGGCCAGGAGGTGGTCGCCAGCCACGACGGGCGGCCCTTCATCGAGTGGCAGAGCCGCACCTGGCTGCTCGACGAGGCGGGGGAGAAGGTGCGTCCGCTCGCGACGGAGCTGGGCTTCTGGCGTCCGCTGGCTGGCGGTGAGGTCGAGTTCTTCCTCACCCACCCCTTCGGCGTCGTCGAGATGTACCACGGGCAGGCGGAGCCCGCGCGCATCGACGTGCGGACCGACAGTGTCATCCGCAGCCCCTACGCCAAGGACTACCGCGCCGGTGCGCGGATGTACGGGCTGGTGGAGGGCGACCTGATGTGGGTCATGGACATGGCCGCGATGGACCAGCCCCTCCAGAGCCACGTCTCGGCGCAGCTCAAGCGGGTCGGCTGACCCCGACGATGAGCCCGGACCCCGCGCGCATCCTCGTGGTGTGCACCGGCAACGTGTGCCGCTCGCCCTTCATCGAGCGCGGGCTCCAGGCGGAGCTCGACCGCCTCCGGGGCTCGGGTGAGGTGGTCGTCGAGAGCGCGGGGACCGGGGCCCTGGTCGGCGAGCCCATGGACGCACAGGCTCACCGCGCGCTGCAGGGCAAGGGGTACTCGGCCGACGGCTTCCGGGCGCGGGCCCTGACACCGGAGCTGGTGGCATCGGCCGACCTGGTGCTCACGGCGACGCGGCGCCACCGCGGACAGGTCGCCACCATGCACCCGAAGGCGCTCCGCTACGTCTTCACCCTGCGCGAGCTCGCCGACCTCCTGCGTGACGTCGACCCCGGCCCGGTGGCGGCGGGAGCCGACGCGCCTCCCCGGCCGGCGCGTGAGGCGGTGCGCGAGGTGGTCCGGCTCGCTGCAGGCCAGCGGGGGATGCGCCCGCCGCTGAGCGACCAGGACGCCGACGTCGTGGACCCCTACCGGCGCGACGACAGCGTCTTCGAGACGATGGCCTCCCAGGTCATGGCCGCGCTGCCCGCGGTCGCCGCGCACCTCGGCCGCCGCTGACGCATCGGCGCTTCCCGCGGCACCGGGTCAGGGGGTGCGGGTCACGTCCTTGTAGTCGGCCATCCGGTCGTTCTGGAGCGCCTGGCCGAGCTGCTGCATCCCGGCCTCGTCGACGAGGTCGATCGAGGCGCCGGCCGGTGAGGTGCCGAACCCGGTGAACGGCGCGGTGACGAACGCGACGTCGCTGCCCCGCAGGTTGCGCATCGAGAACGCCAGCGAGCGCATGTCGCCCACCGAGAACCCCTTGTCGACGGTGAGGTTCTGCGTCCCCGCGTCGACGAACTGTGCGAGCGTCACGGGGTTGGTCAGCACGTCCTTGCTCAGGCCCTTGAGCATGAGCGCCTTGATGAACGCCTGCTGACGGCGACCGCGGGAGATGTCACCCTCGCTGAGCTGCTTGCGCTCGCGCACGAAGGCCAGCGCCTGGGCGCCGTCCATGTGCTGGTAGCCCTTGGCGAAGTGGTAGCCGGCGGAGGTGCTGGCCTCCTCGACGTAGACGTTCACCCCGCCGACCGCGTCGGTCATCTTCTGGAAGCCGTCGAAGCCGATCAGGCCGACGTGGTCGATCGGCACCCCCACGAGCTCCTGCAGCGTCGAGGCGAGCAGCGGCACGCCGCCGTAGGCGTAGGCGGCGTTGATCTTGTCCTTGCCGTGGCCCGGCACGTCGACGTAGAGGTCACGCGGGAAGTGAACGAGGTAGACGTGCCCCCGGTCGGAGTCGACGTGGACGAGCACGATGACGTCGGACCTGCCGTTGGCGACGGTGCCGCGCGAGTCCGACCCGACGAGCAGGAAGTTCTTGGCGTCCTTGGCCGCGGCCTTCCTGGCCGGCGCGTCGGCGACCGGGGGCAGCAGCGACTCGTGCTTGACGTTGCTGGCCACCGTGTGGTTGAGGAACAGCAGGTATGCCGCGACGCCGCCGACCACGAGCACGAGGACGAGGGCGACGACCACCACGAGGACGCGCCGGACCCGCCGGCCACGTGAGGGCTGTCCCTCCCGGGCGCGGTCGAGGGACCGGAGGTCGTCGAGCATCCGGACAGTGTAGGTGGACGGCCGCGGCAGGCCGGGAGGCCCGCCGTACAGTGGGGAGCATGCAGGACATCGGGGAGCGGCTCCGGGCGCAGGGCCGGCGCATGACCCCGCAACGTCGGCGCGTCCTCGAGGCCGTCTCCACGCTCGGGCACGCGACACCCGAGGACGTCGTCGGGGCCGTGGGCCGCGACGGCGGCCCCGCGCTGTCGCCCTCGACGGTCTACCGCGCGCTCGACGCCCTGGAGGCGCTCGGCGCCGTGGCCCACACGCACCTCGACCACCGGGCCCCCGTCTACCACCCGGCGGAGCACGCCGACCACATCCACCTCGTGTGCCGCGCCTGCGGCCGCGTCGACCAGTGCGAACGGGAGGCCGCCATCAGCTTCGTCGAGCAGGTCCGGTCCAGCCACGGCTTCGTCGCCGACCTCACCCACATGGCCGTCCACGGGTGGTGCAGCACGTGCGCGGGCCAGCGGTGAGAGCGGTGAGCGCGCCCGGCATCGAGGTCGGCCAGGTCGCCCAGCCCGCGCTGCGCTCGCCCCTCCTCGAGCGCGCCGGGGCCGTCGAGGGCGAGGGCGCCGACGCGGGCGTCGCCGCCCACTACGGCGACCCGCTGCGCGAGCAGCGGCTCCTCGACGAAGGCCTGGCCGTCGTCGACCTCTCGCACCGCGGCGTCGTCACCGTCTCCGGCCCCGACCGGCTGTCGTGGCTGCACTCGATCACCACCCAGATGCTGACGGGCCTGCCACCCCACGAGTCGAGGGAGTCCCTCGTGCTCAGCCCGAAGGGACACATCGAGCACGGCCTCCACCTCGTCGACGACGGCGAGACCACGTGGGTGACCACGGAGCCGCAGCGCGCCCCGGCCCTCGCCGGCTGGCTCGACTCGATGCGCTTCCTGCTGCGCGTGGACGTCGCCGACGTGACCGGCGAGTGGGCGGTCCTCGGCGAGCCGTCCGCCTCGGAGTCGCTCCCCGGGGAGCCGCTGGCGTGGCGCGACCCGTGGCCAGGGCTGGTCGGTGACACCACGGCATACGGGCCGGTGGAGGGGCACCCCGGCGAGGGACGCGCCTGGCGCGAGGTCCTCGTGCCGCGGGCGGCCCTGGACGACGCGGTCGGTGACCGGGCGCTGGCCGGGACCTGGGCCGCGGAGGCGCTGCGCGTCGCGGCGTGGCGCCCGCGGGTGGGCTTCGAGACCGACCACCGCACGATCCCCCACGAGGCCGACTGGCTGCGCACGGCCGTGCACCTGCACAAGGGCTGCTACCGCGGGCAGGAGACGGTCGCGCGCGTGCACAACCTGGGCCGGCCGCCGCGGCGGCTCGTGTTCCTGCACCTCGACGGCTCCGGGCACACCCTCCCGGCCGTCGGCGAGCAGCTGTATGCCGGCGGCGAGCGGCCCGTGGGCCACCTCACCTCCGTGGCGCGTCACTTCGAGGACGGGCCGATCGCGCTCGCGCTCGTCAAGCGCAACACCGAGCCCGAGGCGGTGCTCACCGCTGGCGGGGTCGCCGCGGCCCAGACGGTCGTCGTCGCGCCCTGAGCGGGGCGCCCGCCGACGCTCAGGCGTTGGCGGGGGTCTCGCGGCGGTCGCGGGAGCGCTGCCGACGGGGGTCCTCGACCTCCGGCGCGTAGCGCTCGGAGTAGTAGGAGGTGTCGGCGTCGGCGCCGTTGGTGCGCACCCGGTTGGCCACCAGGCCGAGGACCGGCGCGCCCACCGTCTCCAGTGAGGCCAGGGCGCGACGGAGCTGCTCCCGCTGCACCAGGCCACAGCCGACGACGACGACCGTGCCGCCGGTCACCGTGCTCAGGACGGCCGCGTCGGTCACGGGCAGCAGCGGCGGGGCGTCGATGATGACGTGGTCGAACATCTCCTCGAGCTGCCGCACCACGCTCCGCATCGCCTCGGAGCCGAGCAGCTCGCTGGGGTTGGGGGGAATCCGCCCGGCGCCGAGGACGTGCAGCGGGCCGGCGCCGAACGGCTGGAGGACGTCTGCGAGCTCGGCCTGGCCGATGATGACGTTGCTGAGGCCGACCGAGCCCTCCAGGCCCAGGTACCTCAGCAGCCGCGGGCGGCGCAGGTCACCCTCGACGAGGCAGACCCGGGAGCCGGCCGCGGCCAGGGTGAGCGCCAGGTTGGCGGTCGTCGTCGACTTGCCCTCGCCGGGGAGGGTCGAGGTGAACGTCAGCGACCGGCGGTGGGAGGCCGTGTCGACGAACTGGAGGTTCGTGCGCAGCGTGCGGAACGCCTCCGAGCGTGGGCTGTGCGGGTCGGCCTGGACGCTGAGCGGGTGCTCGGTGCTGTCGGGGTCGTAGAGGATGCCCCCGATCAGGGTCTGGTCGGTGGCGTCCTTGACGTCCCGCTCGGTCCTGATCCGGGTGTCGAGCAGGTCGCGCAGCACGGCCACGCCCATGCCGACGAGCAGGCCGAGGACCATGCCGAGCGCGACGTTGCGGACCGGCTTGGGGCTGACCGGCGTGGTCGGCACCGAGGCTGGGCGCACCACGGACACCTTGACCGGGCTGGGTGCCGTGGCGGAGACCCGCTCGAGGTCCTGCACACTCGTCGTGAACTGCCTGCCCACCGCGTCGGCGATCCGCGCCGCCTGCTGGGGGTCGCGGTCGTCAACGAGGACGTCGATGAGGACCGTGTCGAGCGGGACGCTGGCGGTGATGCGCTCGCCGAGCGCGTCAGCCGTCGTCGTCAGCCCCAGCTGCGCGATGACGGGATCGAGCACAGTCGGCGTCGTGACGAGGTCGGAGTAGGACTTCACGCGCTGCTGCGTGAACGTGTTCCCCTGGAGGAGCTGGGTGGAGTCCGAGCCGCCCGACGTCGAGACGAACAACTGCGTGCGGGCCTCGTAGACGCGTGGGCTCCACAGCGTGACGAGCACGGCGACCGCGACCGTCGCCAGCGTCGTGGCGGCGATCGCCCGCCACCGCTTGCGGATCACGAGCAGGTAGTCGTGCAGGTCCACTGTCCCTCTTTCCCGGTCTGCGCCCCGGCCGCGTCCCGACCCCGGCCGGACGGAGCACGGCACACCCGGGCACGGCGCACGACAGTGTTCCACACGGGGCAAAGGGGCTCATCCGCATGAAACGAGGGCCGTTGACCCACCTGCGATGATGCCGCCATGGCCGCCAGCCCGAGGACGCTGATCACCGTCGCGCCGACCGGCGCCGAGCTCGACAAGGCACGCGTGCCCCAGCTCCCGACGACCCTCGAGGAGCTCGTGGAGACGGCGCGGTCGTGCGAGGAGGCGGGCGCCGCGGTGGTCCACCTGCACATCCGCGACGCGCAGCACCGGCCCACGCTCGACGGCGGCCGGCTCAAGGCGGCGGTGGACGCCGTGCGGGAGCAGACGTCCCTGGTCGTCCAGCTCTCCACCGGGGGAAGCGTGCACGACCCGCTCGAGCAGCGGCTCACCGTCCTCGACGCGGAGCCCGACTCGTGCAGCCTCACGTGCGGCACGGTGAACTTCGGCGACGACGTGTTCCTCAACCCCTGGGGCTTCATGTCGGAGCTCTACGTGCAGGCGCAGGACCGCGAGGTGGTGCCGGAGTTCGAGGTCTTCGACCTCGGCCAGCTCGCCTCGCTCGCGCGGCTGCTCGACGCGCACGGGCTGCCCTTCGGGGGGAAGGTCCACGTCGACTTCGTGACCGGGGTGCCCGGAGGTATGCCGGGCACCACCGCCGCGCTCGTCGCCGGCCTGGCCGCCCTGCCGCCGGAGGTGACGTCGTGGTCTGCCACCGGGATCGGGCGCAGCCACCTGCCGGTCCTGGCCGCCGCGCTCTCCGCCGGCGGTCACGTGCGGGTCGGCATGGAGGACAACCTCGTCTACGCCCGGGGGCGCCAGGTGCAGCACAACCGGGAGCTCGTGGAGCGGGCGGCCGAGCTCGCCACGCTGGTGCAGCGGCCGCCGATGTCGACCGACGAGGCTCGGGAGCTCCTCGGGGTCCGTGACCGCCGCTGAGCCGGGCGGGAAGGGCAGTCGTGTGAGGGGACTCACGCTTGCTCCGGTTTGCATTCTGCTAACTGGAGCAAGCACACTGGAGGCATGCCGCACCTCCCGCTCAACGACCTCGGCAACAGCCTCGGCGACTACCTGCGCGAGCAGCGCCAGGCCGCCCGGCTCTCGCTGCGGCAGCTGGCGGAGGTCGCGGGCGTGTCCAACCCCTACCTCTCGCAGATCGAGCGCGGCCTGAAGAAGCCCAGCGCGGAGACCCTGCGGCAGCTCGCGAAGGGTCTGGAGGTCTCCGCGGAGTCGCTGTTCGTCAGGGCCGGGATCCTCGACGAGCGCCCCACGGGCGAGGCGCCGGTCCCCGGCACGCGGGAGGCGATCTCCGCGGACCCGTTGCTCAGCGCCCGGCAGAAGGCGGCGCTGACCGACATCTACGACTCGTTCGTCGGCGCGGGCCGGGAGAACGCGTCCACCAAGAAGCCCACATCCAGGAAATGACAGCAAGGGAGATCGCCATGGCACTCGTTGCCGACCTCAGGAAGTCCCTCACCGACGCCACGCCGGTCCTCGCCGCAGTCGGCGTGACCGACCTCGCCGTCGAGAAGATCCGCGATGCACGCGGACGCGCCGGCCAGGTGCGCGCCGAGCTCGACGTCAACACCCTCCAGTCCCGTGCGAGCCAGCGCGTCGCCGAGGTCGCGGAGCAGGCGCAGCAGGTGCCGGCCCTCGCGCTCAACAGCAGCCTCGTCGCCGCCAGCCGGGTCCAGGAGTCCTACGACGCCCTTGCGTCGCGCGGCGAGAAGCTCGTGAAGCGCGTCCGCACGCAGAAGGCCACCAAGGACCTCCTTGCGCAGGTCGAGACCACGGTCGCGATGGGCAAGGGCGCCGTGACCACGGTGCGGCGCGCGGCCGACGACATCGAGCGCTCGGCCAAGGCCACCCTGACGACCGGCCGTCGCGAGACCGCCGTCGCCACCGACGCCGTCGTCGAGTCGGCTGTGCAGGAGGCGAAGGATGCGACCGCGACGGTCGCCACGTCGGCCGCCCGCACCCGCACCGCGGCCAAGCGCACGGCGACCACGACGCGCAAGCGGGCCACCGCGACGCGCACCGCCACCAAGCGGGCCACCACGAGCGCCCGCAAGACCGCCAAGGCGGCCGGCAGGGCCAGCACGACGGCGGCCGAGAAGGTCGGCGACTGACCCTCCGCGACGCCAGCGGCAGCGCCCGTGGCTAGGGTGCTGCGGTGACCACCACCCCGCCAGTCCTGGCCGACGCCCCGGTCCTCGCCCACGTCGTGCGCGGCGGGTTCGTCGAGTCGGCGCACCGGGGCAGCGCGGTGGTGACGCGCCCTGACGGCACACCGGAGCTGGTCCTCGGTGACGCCGCCGGCCCGGTCTTCCCACGGTCGTCCAACAAGCCGGTACAGGCGCTCGCCATGGTGCGGCACGGCCTCGACCTCGAGCCGCAGCTCCTCGCGCTCGCGTGCTCGAGCCACTCGGGCGAGGACTTCCACCTCGCGGGGGTCGAGCGCATCCTCGCCGGCGCGGGCCTGGGCACGGGCGACCTGCAGAACACCCCCGACTACCCCTACGACGAGGTGGCCCGCCGGCAGTGGCTCCGCGAGGGCCGCTCGCCCTCCTCCATCGCCCAGAACTGCTCGGGCAAGCACGCGGCGATGCTCGCCACCTGCGTCGTGCGCGGCTGGGACATCCAGGGCTACCGCGACCCGCGACACCCGCTGCAGCAGGCGATGGCCGAGACGCTGGAGGACCTCGCCGGCGAACGGGTCGCCGCCACCGCGGTGGACGGCTGCGGCGCCCCGGTCATGGCCATCTCGCTCACCGGGCTCGCCAGGGCCTTCGGGCGGCTCGCCGCGGCCACCGGCGGCCCCGAGCAGCGGGTCGCCGACGCGATCCGGTCCCACCCCGACTACCTCGGCGGCAGCCGCCGCGACGTCACCACCCTCGTCCGTGACACCCCCGGGCTGGTCGCCAAGGACGGCGCCGAGGCGGTGTATGCCGTGGGGCTGGCCGACGGCCGCGGCGTGGCCCTGAAGGTCGCCGACGGTGGGCAGCGTGCGCGTCCCGTCATCCTGGCGGCGCTGCTGCGGAGGGTCGGCGTCGAGTCGCCCGCCCTCGGGCAGCTGGCCGAGGCTCCCGTCCTGGGCCACGGCGAGCCGGTGGGCGCCGTCGTCGCCGTCGGCGTCTGAGCGGTGCGCGCCGTCCTCCAACGCGTCAGCCGGGCGGCCGTCCTCGTCGAGGGTGAGACCGTGGGGGCCATCGACCGGCCGGGCCTCGTGGCGCTCGTCGGGGTCACCCACGACGACGGGCCCCTGCAGGTCGCCACCATGGCGCGGCGGATCAGCGAGCTGCGCATCCTGCGCGACGAGCGCTCCGTCCTCGACGCCGGCGCGCCCGTCCTGGTCGTCAGCCAGTTCACGCTCTACGCCGACACCCGCAAGGGACGCCGCCCGTCGTGGAGCGCGGCCGCCCCGCGGGCCGTCGCCGAGCCGCTCGTCGATGCCGTGGTGCTGGCCCTCAGGCAGCGGGGCGTGGAGGTCGCGACCGGTCGGTTCGGGGCGGAGATGGAGGTCAGCCTGGTCGCCGACGGACCGGTCACGCTCGTGCTCGACGTCCGAGCGGGGCCGACACCGTAGGCTGGTGCCATGCACCTCATCTCGTCGGCGCAGAGCCTCATCGTCCTCGTGCTCGGGGTCGTGGCGCTCGGCCTCGAGGTCTTCGCGCTCGTCGACGCGGCGCGGCACCGGCCCGACGCCTACGTCGCCGCCGGCAAGCGCACGAAGCAGTTCTGGACGATCGTCACCGGGCTCGCCGCACTGGTCGGGTTCGTCTTCCTCTTCTCCCCGCTCAACCTGCTCGGGATCCTCGCCGTGGTCGCCGCGGCGGTCTACCTCGCCGACGTGCGGCCGGCGCTCCAGCAGGTGAGCGGCCGCGGGTCCTCGAGCGGTCCCTACGGCCCATGGTGAGCCGCGGTGAGGAACGCCACGACGTGACGCCACGGCACACGAGCTTGGGAGGGGACCGATGAGGGACAGCCGCGACCCGCGCGAGGAGATCTTCGTCATGGAGCGGCCGTGGGGGCAGTTCGAGCAGCTCGTCTCCAACGAGCGGGTGACCGTCAAGATCATCACCGTCGAGCCCGGGCACCGGCTCTCGCTCCAGACCCACGAGAACCGCGGCGAGATGTGGCGGGTGCTCGACGTGCCGATCGAGGTGACCGTCGGGGAGCGCACGTGGGAGGCGGCACCGGGCGACACGGTGTGGGTGCCGGAGCACGCGATGCACCGCATGGCCAACAAGAGCGACCGGGCCGGGCGGCTGCTGGAGGTCGCCTACGGCGAGTTCGACGAGGCCGACATCGTGCGGCACGAGGACGACTACGCCCGCTGAGGCGACGCCGCGCAGCGAGGCGCGACGGCCGGCCAGGCCACTGTCAGCTCCCCGAGGCGCCAGCGCGACGGGCCATCGAGCAGTGGCCAGCCCTCGGCGCGCACCTCTGCGGCGGTCGCGAGGAACCGCTGCCGCACGCCGAAGCTGCCGTGGTGGGCGGCGTGCGCCCATGCCCGGTCGAGCGCCTCGAGGTAGGCGTGCACCCGCTCGCCGGGCACGTTGCGGTGGATGAGCGCCTTGGGGAGCCGCTCGGCGACGACCGAGGGCCGCTCGAGCCCCCGCAGCCGCCAGGACAGGGTGAGCGAGCGGGGTCCGTCGCGGTCGACGGCGACCCAGGCACTGAGCCGGCCGAGCTCGTCGCAGGTGCCCTCGACGAGGACCCCGCCCTCGGTGAGCCGGCCCTGCACCGTCGCCCACGCGCCTGCGACGTCTGCCTCGTCGTACTGCCGCAGGACGTTGAAGGCGCGGACCACGGTGGCGCGCCGTCCACCTTGGAGCGGCACCTCGAAACCGCCCAGCCGGAAGGAGAGGCCCGTCTGCTCGAGGGGCCGCGCAGCCAGCACGCGCGCGGGGTCGATCTCGATGCCGACCACCTCCACGTCCGCGCGCACCCGGGCCAGCCGTTGGCGCAGCTCGAGCGCCGTGACGGGTGACGCGCCGTAGCCGAGGTCCACGACGACAGGAGGCGCCGTCGCGGCGCGCAGCCGCCACGCCTGCGGCCCGGCGAGCCAGCGGTCCACGCGGCGCAGCCGGTTGGGGTTCGTGGTGCCGCGGGTGATCGTCCCCACCGGCCGCTGGCTGCGCACCGCCCCAACGTACGGCGCGCCCCTACGCTGGGCGCGTGCAGGCGGCCCGGCGGGACATCAGCAGGAGCATGGTGGCCCTCGTCGTGTCCCTCGTCGCGCTCGCGGCGCTCGGGGTGACCGGGCGGCTGCCGGGGTGGCTCGGCCGTGACGCGGGGCTCGCCGACGTGCCGCCGGGCCTGCTCACGGTGGACGACCGCGCGAAGGGGATCGCCACGCTGGGAGGGGGGATCACCGTCTCGCTCTACGAGTCGGGGCTGCGGCTCAGCAGCGGGGACTCGATCCTCGCCGAGACCGTCATCCAGGGTGGCCTCGTGTCGGCCGTCGAGGGCCGGCTGACGACCACCCGCGGCATCCGCGAGCACGTCGAGCACCACCTCGACAACGTCCACATCAGCGAGCTGCTGTTCCTCCCCGGGCGGGCGACCTACCTCGGCGAGGTCTCGGACGGGACGCGCACCCTGCCGCTCACGATCCGCATCGAGCTGGGTGGCCCCGTGGTCCGGCTCGGCTTCACGGTGCCTGGTGCCGACGCCCTCGTCGTCCACCTCCACCGCGAGCCGGCGACCTACGGCGTCGCGCCCGCGCTGCCGGCGAAGAACCTGCGGCGCAAGGCCTTCTGGCTCCGGCCCGCGACCGCGCAGGCCCAGCCGGCCTTCACGAGCGTGCTCCACACGAGCGTGGGCGTCGGCCCGGACCACGTGCGCCGGGGCGTGGACCTGCGGTCGAGCGGTCGCACGGACGTCCACGTCTGGGGCGACGACGCCGTCCTCACCGTCTCGTCCAGCACCGGCCCTCCCGGGTAGCCCGCCGGGGCGGCCGTGGCAGACTCCCGACCATGGGACCGTGCGACATCCGCCGCGTCGCCATGCTCAGCGTCCACACCTCTCCCCTCGAGCAGCCGGGCACCGGCGACGCCGGCGGGATGAACGTCTACGTCGTCGAGGTCGCCCGCCAGCTCGCGCGGCGAGGTGTCGAGGTGGAGATCTTCACGCGGGCCACCTCCGCGCAGCAGCCGCCGGTCGTCGAGATGGAGCCCGGCCTGCTGGTGCGCCACGTCACCGCCGGTCCGTACGAGGGGCTCGGCAAGGAGGACCTGCCCGGCCAGCTCTGCGCCTTCGCGGCCGGGGTGATGCGGGTCGCCGCCCACGCCCCGGAGAGCTACTACCACCTCGTCCACACGCACTACTGGCTGTCGGGACAGGTCGGCTGGCTGGCGGCCGACCGCTGGCAGGCCCCACTGGTCCACACCATGCACACCATGGCGCGGGTGAAGAACGCGCACCTCGCGGAGGGCGACACCCCCGAGCCTCCGGGCCGTGAGATCGGCGAGGTCCAGGTCGTCGAGGCCGCCGACCGCCTGATCGCCAACACGCTCGGCGAGGCCCGCGAGCTGGTGGACCTCTACGGCGCCGAGCCCGACAAGGTCGTCGTCGTGCCGCCGGGTGTCGACCTCGGGCTGTTCTCGCCCGGCGACCGGGCCGCTGCGCGCGCCGACGTCGGGCTCCCGGCGAACGCCCGCGTCCTGCTCTTCGTCGGCCGCATCCAGCCCCTCAAGGCCCCGGAGGTCCTCGTCAGGGCGGCGGCCGAGCTCCTGCGCCGCCACCCCGAGTGGCACGGCGAGCTCGTCGTCGCGGTGCTCGGCGGTCCCAGCGGTTCGGGCCTCGCGCACCCCACCGCACTCGACGACCTCGCACGGGAGCTGGGCATCCGGGACTCGGTCCGGTTCGTGCCACCCGTGCCCCGCACCGAGCTGCCGCGCTGGTACCGGGCCGCGGACCTCGTCGCGGTGCCGTCCTACAGCGAGTCCTTCGGCCTGGTCGCCGTCGAGGCGCAGGCCTGCGGCACCCCGGTCGTCGCGGCGGACGTCGGCGGCCTCCCGACGGCGGTCGGCACGGCAGGCGTCCTCGTCGACGGCCACGAGACGGCGCGCTGGGCCGATGCGCTGGAGCCGCTCCTGCTGGACCGCCGGCGACGCGAGTGGCTCTCGGCGAAGGCGGTTCGTCACGCGGCGCTCTTCGGCTGGGACCGCACCACCGAGCGGCTCTTCGAGGTCTACGTCGAGGCGTGCCGCGCCCGGACCAACGGCGGTGCGCCGGCCCCCAACGGCTCCCTGGCCGGGGTCCCGGCGGCGGTCACCCCGTGACCGAGCCGCCCGCGCGGCCGGCCGCCGAGGTCGCCGGGGCGCCCGAGGTCGTCGGGACCGTCGAGGCGTTCCTGGAGGAGTGCGGTCTGCAGTGGGAGCGCGGGGCCCGCGACGGGGAGTTCGTCGTCACCCTCCCCGGCGAGAAGAAGCTCAGGACCGTCGTCTCGCTGCTCGTCTCCGGCACCGCGCTCTCGGTCTCGGCGTTCGTCATCCGCAACCCCGACGAGAACCACGAGCGGTTCTACCGCCGGCTCCTGCGCAGGAACCTGCGCCTGCCCGGCATCGCCTACGCGGTCGACGGAGCCGGTGACGTCTACGTCACCGGCCGCGTGCCCACGGCAGGCGTCGACGCGGCATACCTCGACTCGCTGCTCGGCGCGGTCCTGGAGGCGGCGGACGCACCCTTCAACGAGCTCCTCGCCATCGGCTTCCTCACCTCGATGCAGCGGGAGTGGGACTGGCGGGTCTCGCGGGGTGAGTCGCTGCGCAACCTCGAGGCGTTCCGCGGGCTGCTCGAGCACGACTGACGGGCGACCGTGGCGGGCGCCCCGGCTAGCCTTGGCGCCATGACGGCACGCACCCTCGTCCTGCTGCGCCACGGCCAGTCCACCTGGAACGAGAAGAACCTCTTCACCGGCTGGGTCGACGTCGACCTCTCCGACCTCGGCCGGCAGGAGGCGGTGCGCGGCGGCGAGATGCTCCGGGATGCCGGCATCCTGCCCGACGTGGTGCACACCTCGGTGCTGCGGCGTGCCATCACCACCGCCAACCTCGCGCTCGACGCCTGCGACCGGCACTGGATCCCCGTGCGCCGCAGCTGGCGGCTCAACGAGCGCCACTACGGCGCCCTGCAGGGCCTGGACAAGGCCGCGACCCGCGAGAGGTACGGCGACGAGCAGTTCATGCTCTGGCGCCGCTCGTTCGACGTCCCCCCGCCGCCGATCGACGACGACAGCGAGTTCAGCCAGGCTGGCGACCCCCGCTACGCCGGCATCGAGGTGCCGCGGACGGAGTGCCTGGAGGACGTCATCGAGCGGTTCATGCCCTACTGGGAGGGGCCGCTCCGCGAGGACCTCGCGGCCGGCAGCACCGTGCTCGTCACCGCGCACGGCAACAGCCTGCGGGGGCTGGTGAAACACCTGGACGGGATCAGCGACGCCGACATCGCCGGGCTCAACATCCCCACCGGCATGCCGCTCGTCTACACCCTCGGCGACGACTTCATGCCGACCCGGCCCGCGGAGTACCTCGACCCGGAGGCGGCGGAGGCGGCGGCTGCC
>JAICIN010000014.1 GCA_025924375.1 Dermatophilaceae bacterium
CCCGCGGCGGCCGCGCGCCCCCCCCCCCCCCCCGCCCCGGGCTGGGGGCCCCCCCGCCGCCGGGCCCCGGGCCGCGCGGCCGCCACTCCCCGGTCCCACACCTCTATCGAGATCCGGGTGCGACGGGCCAGGACGTCGTCGAGGTGGAGGGCGCCCTCGTGCGAGGCGGCGTAGGCCACCTCGGCGCACAGGTAGTCCTCGGCCCCCTCGAGCGGCTCACCCAGCTCCGGCCGCTCGGCGAGGAGCGCCAGGACCTCGTGGGTGAGCGAGCCGTAGCGGCGCAGCAGGTGCTCGATGCGGGCGACGTGCAGCCCGCTCGACCTGGCGAGCGCGTGGCGCTGGTTCCACGCGGCCCGGTAGCCGACCGCGCCGAGGAGCGGGATGGTGTCGGTGGTCGACGGCGGCACGGCGTCGCCGGTCGCCTGCACGGCCTCGTCGACGGCGTCCCTGGCCATGACGCGGTAGGTCGTGTACTTCCCGCCGGCGACGACGACCAGCCCGGGGGCGCTGTGGGCGACCACGTGCTCCCGGGAGAGCTTCGACGTCAGCTCGCTCTCCCCGGCGAGGAGGGGCCGGAGACCGGCGTAGACGCCCTCGACGTCCTCGTGCCGCAGCGGGGTCGCCAGGACGCGGTTGACGTGGTCGAGCAGGTAGCTGATGTCCCGTGCCGTCGCCGCCGGGTGCGCCTTGTCGAGGTCCCACGCCGTGTCGGTCGTGCCGATGATCCAGTGCCGGAACCACGGGATGACGAACAGGACCGAGGTGTCGGTGCGCAGGATGAGGCCGGTCTGGGAGTGGATCCGGTCACGGGGGACCACGAGGTGGATCCCCTTGGAGGCGCGCACGTGGAACTGCCCGCGCTCGCCCACGAGTGCCTGGGTGTCGTCGGTCCAGACGCCGGTGGCGTTGACGATCTGGCGCGCGTGCACCTCGACCTCGCGCCCGGTCATCCGGTCCCGGGCGCGCACCCCCGTGACCCGCTCGCCCTGCCGCAGGAAGCCCACCGCCTCCATCCGGCTCGCCACGCGGGCGCCGTAGTGGGCGGCGGTCCGGGCGAGCTCCATGGTGTGACGGGCGTCGTCGACCTGGGCGTCGTGGTACTGGATCGCCCCGACGAGGGCGTCCTTGCGCAGGCTCGGCATGAGCCGCAGCGCCTGCCGCCGCGTCAGGTGCCGGTGCCGGGGCAGCCCCGCGGCGTGGCCGGACCCGAGCGCCATCGCGTCGTAGAGCGCGATGCCGGCGCCGACGTAGGCGCGCTCCCAGACGGGGCGCGTGAGGGGGAAGAGGAACGGGACGGGCCGCACGAGGTGGGGCGCCAGGGTCGTCACGAGCAGCCCGCGCTCCTGCAGCGCCTCGCGCACCAGGGCGAAGTCGAGCATCTCGAGGTAGCGCAGGCCGCCGTGGACGAGCTTGCTCGAGCGCGAGGAGGTGCCGCTGGCGAAGTCGCGCTGCTCCACCAGCCCGGTGCGCAGCCCGCGGGTGACGGCGTCGAGCGCCACGCCGCAGCCGACCACGCCGCCCCCGAGGACGAGGACGTCGAGCTCCTCACCCGAGGCCATCGCCTCGATCGCCTGCTGCCGCCCCTCCGGGGAGAGGTCCCCTGCCATCAGCGCTCCCTCACTCGACGTCGACCCACCCGAGGGTGCGTTCCACGGCACGCTGCCACCCGGCATACCCGTCCTCGCGCTGCCGCGCCGACCAGCCCGGCTCCCACCGGCGGTCCTCGTGCCACTGGCTGCGCAGCTCCTCGGTGTCCTTCCAGAAGCCCGTGGCGAGCCCGGCGGCGTAGGCCGCGCCGAGGGCGGTCGTCTCCGCGACCTCGGGACGCGAGACGGGCACGCCCAGGATGTCGGCCTGGAGCTGCATGCAGAGGCTGTTGGCCGTGACGCCGCCGTCGACGCGAAGCACCTCGAGCCGGACACCCGAGTCGCGCTCCATCGCCTCGGCGACGTCGCGGGTCTGGTAGCAGATCGCCTCCAGGGTGGCCCGGGCCAGGTGGGCGTTGGTGTTGTAGCGGGACATGCCGACGATGGCGCCGCGCGCGTCCGGCCGCCAGTAGGGCGCGAAGAGGCCGGAGAACGCGGGCACGAAGTAGAGGCCGCCGGTGTCCGGGACCTGCGCCGCGAGCTGCTCGACCTCGGCGGCGCCGGAGATGATGCCGAGCTGGTCCCGGAGCCACTGGACCGCGGAGCCGGTCACCGCGACCGAGCCCTCAAGCGCGTATGCCGGCGGCTCACCGCCCAGCTGGTAGGCCACCGTCGTGAGGAGACCGGCCCGTGAGCGGACGATGTCGGCGCCGGTGTTGAGCAGCATGAAGCTGCCGGTGCCGTAGGTGTTCTTGGCCTCACCCGGGCTGAAGCACACCTGCCCGACCGTGGCCGCATGCTGGTCGCCCAGGTCGCCGGCGAGTGGCACCTCCCCGCCGAGCGGACCACGGGGCTCGGTCAGGCCGTAGAACGCCGGGTCGGAGCTCGGGCGGATCTCCGGGAGCATCGGCCGCGGGATGCCGAACAAGGACAGCAGCTCCTCGTCCCACTCCAGGGTGGTGAGGTCCATGAGCATGGTGCGGCTGGCGTTGGTGACGTCGGTGACGTGCACGCCGCCGCGGGTGCCGCCGGTGAGGTTCCACAGCAGCCACGTGTCGGTCGTGCCGAAGACCGCGTGCCCCTGCTCGGCCGCCTCGCGCACGCCCTCGACGTTCTCGAGCACCCACTGCACCTTGCCGGCCGAGAAGTAGGCGGCCGGCGGGATCCCGGCCTTGCGGCGGACGACCTCGCCGGCACCGGACTCCTCCAGGGCCCTGGCGATCCGGTCGGTGCGCGTGTCCTGCCACACGATGGCGTTGTGGTAGGGCCGGCCGGTGCGCCGGTCCCAGACCACGGTCGTCTCCCGCTGGTTCGTGATGCCGAGGGAGTCGAGGTCGCTCGCGCCGAGCCCCAGACGCGTCAGCGCCGTGCCGATCACGGTTTGGGTGCGCTCCCAGATCTCCAGCGGGTTGTGCTCGACCCAGCCGGCCCGCGGCAGCACCTGCTCGTGCTCGAGCTGGTGCCGCCCCACCTCCCGGCCGTCGTGGTCGAAGACCATGAAGCGCGTGCTCGTCGTGCCCTGGTCCACCGCTCCCACGAAGTCGGCCATGGCGAGACCCTACTTGCGCCGGGAGGTGTGAGGGACGGCACGGCGTCAGGGGGTGTGCGCGGTGCGCGGGGGTCGGCAGGATGGCGCCAGTCCCGACGCGGCACACAGACGAGGAGTCGCCATGCAGTTCGGCCGGACGTACGAGGAGTTCGAGGTCGGGGCGGTCTACCGGCACTGGCCCGGCAAGACGGTGACGGAGTACGACGACCACCTCTTCTGCCTCGTGACGATGAACCACCACCCGCTCCACCTCGACGCCCACTACGCGACCGAGACGACGCAGTTCGGCAAGAACGTTGTCGTCGGCAACTACATCTACTCGCTGCTGCTCGGCATGAGCGTGCCGGACGTCAGCGGCAAGGCGATCGCCAACCTCGAGGTCGAGTCGCTGCGCCACGTCGCGCCGACGTTCCACGGCGACACCATCTACGGCGAGACCACCGTGCTCGACAAGCGGGAGTCCACGAGCAAGGACGACCGGGGCGTCGTGCACGTCGAGACGGTCGGCTACAACCAGGACGGCACCGTCGTGTGCATCTTCCGCCGCAAGGTCATGGTGCCGAAGCAGGCCTACCTCGACGCCCGCGGCGGCGACCAGCCCGGCCGGCCGGTGCCGCAGGCGGACCGCAACTGGCCGCAGCAGCCCGCCTCCTCGAGCTGACTCAGCGAGCCCTGGGCGTCCACGTGTGCGACGCGCCGGCGGGATCGCGCCACGTGAGGGCCGCCACGGCCTTCACGGGATCCTTGCCGACGACGCTGAGCTGGTAGGCGCTGTAGCTGCCGAGGCCCACCACGCTCGGCGCCCCCTGGAGGTGGCCGCCCGCACCGGCGGTCGCCGTGACGTCGGCCGCGCGTCCGGGCAGCAGCCCCACGAGGCTCCAGTGGGTGTCTGTACCGCTGCCCGAGCGGGACGAGCTGACCCAGCCACCGTCGGGGGTGGGGGAGAGTGGCCCCATGGCCTCGCCCGCCACGCCCCACACCGCGAGCCCGGGAAGGACGTAGGCCCGCTCCCCGTTGGGGAAAGCCGCGGTCTGCGCCCGCTCACCGGTCGAGGACACGACGGCTCCCGAGGCGTCCTCGTAGACGACTGCTGTCACGGCGTCCGCGTCCTTCGCGGCGCTGAAGGCATAGGCGAAGGCCTCGTAGTCCGTGCCGGCCAGTGGCGCGGTGTCACCCGTGCTGCCGCCTCCCTCCGGGAAGCCGTTGACCACGCCGAGGAGCTTGGCGCCCTTGGGAGCCACCCCGATGATGACCGGAGAGCCCGGCGCGTGGCCCCAGGTCACGCCGACGCCACCCTTGGGAGTCGCGGAGCGGCCGAGGGCCACGACCTTCTCCGACGTGCCGCCGGGCGACTCGACCTGCCAGTACGTGAGGTCGGCCTCGGTCGAGGGGTCTCGGTCGAGCTGCACCTCGTAGGTCCCCCCCGCGAAGGCGGTGCCGCCGTTGCTCCCCCCGACCGACGTCAGCTCGAGCCTCGCCGTCGCGGTTGCCCTCGCCGTCGCCGACTGTGTCGCCGGGACAGGTGGGGCAGGGGTGCGCCGGGTGCCCGGAGTGAGCGCCAGCCCACCCACGACGGCGAGGATGGCCACGACGGCCGCGCTGCCGGCATACGCGAGGCGCCGCCTCCGGACCACCCGTGTGCCCGCCGCGATCACGGCCGCCGGGTCGATCCCCGTGGTGGCGCCCCCGTCGGCGGCAGCGCGCAGGTCGGCCCGGAGCTGGTCCTCGAACGAGGTGGTCATCGGGAGCTCCCTTCGGAGGAGGTGGACTGGTGGTTCGCCCGCAGGGCCGCGAGGCCGCGGGAGGCGGCGCTCTTGACCGAGCCGAGGGAGATGCCGAGGAGGTCCGCGACGACCTGCTCCGGGAGGTCGGTGTAGTAGCGCAGCACGACGACCTTGCGCTGCTGCTCGGGCAGCAGGGTGAGCAGGCGCACGACGTGGTCGCGGTCGTCGACCCCGTCCCCGTCGCGGTGCACCCTCTCGGGCGCCTGGGCGACCGCGAGCTCGCGGCCCCACTTGCGCCACACGTCGGTGCGGTGGTTGACGAGCACCCGCCGCGCGTAGGCCACGGCGTCCTCCGGGCGCACCCGGTGCCAGGCGGCGTAGGTCTTGACGAGGGCGCCCTGCACGAGCTCGTGGGCCGCGTCGTGGTCGCCGGTGAGCAACCACGCCGTCCGCAGCAGCGACGGGCTCGCCTGCTCGACGAACGCCGTGAACGCCCGGTCGCGTTCGGCCTTGCTGGTCCTCGCCATGGCGCCCCTCTGCTCGATGTCACCCTGCACTACGGGAGCGGCGCCGCGAAGGTTGCCTCGCCCGCCCATACTGTTGGGCACGCCATGATCGACCTCCACACGCACTCCACCGCGAGCGACGGCACGGAGCCGCCTGCGGAGGTGGTCGCCTCCGCCGCCCGCGCAGGTCTGTCGGTGCTCGCCCTCACCGACCACGACACGTATGCCGGGTGGAAGCCGGCCGCGGCCGCGGTGCCGGAGTGCGGGGTCGCCCTGGTGCGGGGCGTCGAGATCTCCTGCTCCCACGAGGGGACCAGCGTCCACGTCCTCGCGTACCTCCTCGACCCGCACCACCCTCCGCTCGTCCGCGAGCTGGCCCGGTCCAGGGAGAGCCGGGAGCACCGCATCGAGGCGATGGTGGACCGGATGGCCGCGGACGGCATACCGATCACGCTCGAGGAGGTGCGCGCCGTCGCTGGCCCGGGCGCCACGCTCGGGCGCCCGCACATCGCCGACGCGCTCGTCGCGCGCGGCGTCGTCGCCACCCGCGACGAGGCGTTCGCCGACATCCTGCGGGGCGGCAGTCCCTACTACGTCTCGCACTACGCGCCCGACCCGGTGCGTGCGGTCGAGCTGGTCCGGGAGGCCGGTGGGGTCCCGGTGATGGCGCACCCGTTCGCGGCGGCACGCGGCCGAGTGGTCGGCGACGACGTGGTGGAGGAGATGGCGTCGGCCGGCCTGGCGGGTCTCGAGGCGCACCACCCGGACCACGACAGCGCCCAGCGTGCCCACGCGGTCGACCTGGCCGGTCGGCTGGGGCTGCTGGTGACCGGGTCGAGCGACTACCACGGGACCGGCAAGGCCAACCGGCTGGGTCAGGAGACCACCTCGGCGGCAGTGCTCGAGGAGATCGAGTCCCAGGCGAGCAGCGGCGTGGAGGTGGTGCGGCCGTGAGCGCGCTCGTCGACCCGCGCACCTTCGGCTCGGTCTTCGCCCTCCGGGGCGCCGGTGGCCTGCTGCTCCTCCTCGTCGCGCTCCAGCTCCTCATGGGGAGCGACCAGGGGCAGCACGCCGACGCCGGGGTCAACGTCGCGCTGGTGCCGCTCGGCACCCCGCTGCCGGCCGGGCCCGGCGCGATCGTGGCGACGATGCTCGCGGTGCAGGCCGCGAGCCGGCCGTCGCAGTACGCCGCGGTGGCCGCCGGCCTGGTGGCGGTCCTCGTCGTGGTGTGGCTGTTCCTGCGCTTCGCCGGGCGGCTCCCCATGGTGCTCAAGGACAGCGGGACGACGCTGCTGACCCGCATCGCGGGGCTGCTGCCCTCGGCCATCGCCGTCCAGATGGTCGCCGACAGCATCCGGGCCTTTGTCAGTCGTCCCGCATAGGGTGCCGGCCGTGGGAGGGACGACGGGGATGACGGCGCAGGCCGGCTACCAGCAGGGCGAGCTCGACGGCATGCCGCGGCCGCTGTTCCGCGTCAGCCCGAGCCGGCTGCTGGCCTGGCTCGACTGCCCACGGCGCTACCGGATGCAGTACCTCGACCGGCCCCGGCCCGCGGTCCGTACCCAGCGCGGGCACACCTCTGTCGGACTGGCGGTGCACAACGCGCTGCGCGACTGGTGGGACCTGCCCGACGGCCGGCGGACGCCCGAGGCGGGAGCGGAGCTCGTGCGGACCTCCTGGATCGACGTGGGGTTCCGCGACGACGCGCAGTCCGCCCGGTGGCGCACCATGGCGCAGCAGCAGGTGGTCGACTACCTGCGCGGGCTGGACCCGGCGGTGCAGCCCCGTGGCATCGAGCGCACGGTCTCGATCCGCACCGCCGCGCTGGCCGTGCAGGGCCGCATCGACCGGCTCGACGAGCGCGACGGCCAGCTCGTCGTCGTGGACTACAAGACGAGCCGCTCCGCGCCGACCGACGACGAGGCGCGCACGTCGCTGCCCCTCGCGCTCTACGCGGCGGCGGCGTGGAAGATGTTCCGTCGCACGTGCGTCCGGGTCGAGCTGCACCACGTGCCGAGCGGCACGGTGGCGTCGCACGTCCACACCGGGGAGTCGTTGCGGCGCAAGCTCGCGGAGGCGGAGTCCATCGCGCGCGACGCCCGCGCCGCCGAGGACGACTACGCGCAGCTCGGCGTCGACTCGACGCGGTTCCCCACCAGCGTCGGGCCGCTCTGCGCGTGGTGTGACTTCCGCGCCCACTGTCCCGCGGGCCAGGCGGCCGGCCCCGAGAAGCCCGACTGGGCCGCCCTCGAGGGTTGAGGGTCCCGAGGCCTGGTTCCCCCGTCCCGCGTCCCGCGTCACGCGTCCCGCGTCCGGCGTCCCCGGTTCCGTCATGGCTGGGCTGCCGTCTGGCGAGGGAAGCGTGGCATCTCCTGAAACCTGCGCCCCATATTTCGCAGCGCGCCGTAGGTTCGGCGGGCGCTGCAAGGTTCGGCGAAGGTTCGGCCGGGGCATCGGCCGTCGGCGCCCGCGTGACGAACGTCGCGTTGGCCCGAACCGGGGCAGGGGCGGGCGCAACCCCGGTGACCTGAGAGACTGGCCGCCCACCCGGCACACGCCGTGCAGTGAGAAGGAAGGCCCCACGGTGGCGAAGACCCGCAGGAAGCCGGCCACGGTCATCTCGGTGGCCAACCAGAAGGGCGGCGTGGCCAAGACGACCACGGTCGCCTCGCTCGGCGCCGCGTTCGCCGAGCTCGGCAAGCGGGTGCTCCTCGTCGACCTCGACGCGCAGGCGTGCCTCACGTTCAGCCTCGGCGTGGACCCCGATGTCGTCGAGCAGAGCGTCAACGAGGTGCTCCTCGGGAAGGCCTCCGTCACCGACGTGCTCGTGGAGTGCGAGGACGGCGTCGACCTCGTGCCCAGCGTCATCGACCTCGCGAGTGCCGAGGCCCACCTGCTGCCCCGCCCGGGACGCGAGTACGTCCTGCGCACCGCGCTCGAGGAGGTCCGCGACGACTACGACGTCGTGCTGCTCGACTGCTCGCCCAGCCTCGGTGTCCTCACCCTCAACGCGCTGACCGCGAGCCAGGGGCTGGTCATCCCCATGCCCTGCGAGATGCTCAGCCACCGCGGGGTGGGGCAGCTGCTCGACACCGTCACCGACGTCCAGAAGATCCTCAACCCCGACCTCGACGTCCTCGGGATCCTCCCCACGATGTTCGACGGGCGCAGCAACCACGCCCAGGAGGTCCTCGCCGACGTGGGCGAGCGCTACGACCTGCCGGTGCTGAGCCCGCCGATCCCCAAGACCGTCCGGTTCGCGGAGGCCCCCGCCGTCGGGCGCTCGATCCTGACCACGTCACGCTCGTCCAAGGGTGCGCAGGCCTACCGCGAGGTCGCTGCCGGGCTGCTCACGACGATCTGACCCCACCCCACGTGCGCGCCGCACAGGGCGCCGCCGGAAGGAAACCCCATGTCCACCACTGCTGCCCTCGCCGCGCCGTCCGCCGACGGCCGGTTCGAGGTGATGACCATCGAGCGCCGAGAGCTGCGCCCGGACGACGTCGCGATCGACATCGCCTACGCCGGCATCTGCCACAGCGACATCCACACCGTGCGTGAGGAGTGGGGCGGGGCCAGCTTCCCGCTCGTGCCCGGCCACGAGATCGCGGGTGTGGTGAGCGCGGTCGGCCCGGAGGTCACCCGCTGCGCCGTCGGCGACCGCGTCGGTGTCGGCTGCATGGTCGGCTCGTGCGGCGAGTGCGCGCAGTGCCGGGACGGCCACGAGAACTTCTGCGAGCGCAAGACCGTGTGGACCTACGGCGACGAGGACGTCGACGGCACGATGACGCAGGGCGGCTACGCGCAGCAGGTCGTCGTGGGTGAGCGGTTCGTCCTGCGCGTCCCGGACTCGATCGGGCTCGACGCGGCGGCGCCGCTCCTCTGCGCCGGGATCACGGTCTACACGCCGCTCAAGCGGTGGGGCGCGCGTGCCGGCGCGCAGGTCGCCGTCGTCGGCATGGGCGGACTCGGCCACATGGCCGTCAAGATCGCGGCCGCGATGGGAGCCGAGGTCACGGTGCTGAGCCAGGGGCTGTCGAAGGAGGTGGACGGGCGCCGGTTCGGCGCCTCCGACTACCGCGCGACCAGCGACCCGGCGACCTTCGAGGACCTGCGCGGCCGGTTCGACCTCGTCCTCTCCACGGTCAGCGCGGACCTCGACCTCGCGGCCCACCTCTCGCTCGTGAAGCCGTTCGGTGCCTTCGTCAGCGTCGGCCTGCCGCCGGACCCCCAGCAGCTGCCGTTCTTCGCGCTCGTGGACGGCGACAAGGTGCTGGCCGGCTCCAACATCGGCGGCATCGCCCTGACCCAGGAGATGCTCGACTTCTGCGCCGAGCACGGCATCGCCGCCGAGATCGAGACGATCTCCGCCGACCAGGTCGACGAGGCCTACGACCGCGTCGTGAAGTCGGACGTGCGCTACCGGTTCGTCATCGACACCGCGACGATCCGGACGCCCTGAGATCGGGCTCGGGGGCGAGTGGCCGAGAGCTCTCGCCCGTCCCGCGGTGAGGCGGTCGGCTCGCGGGCCAGTGGCCGAAAGCTCCCGCCCGGCCGGGGGTCGGGGCAGTTGGGTCTCGGGCCAGTGGCCGAAAGCTCTCGCCCGTCCCGCGATGAGGCGGTCGGCTCTCGGGCGAGTGGCCGAAAGCTCTCGCCGGGCCGGGGGTGTGGCCGCCGGCTCTCGGGCGAGTGGCCGAGAGCTTCGCCGTCAGCCGGCCTGCGGGGCGCCCTCACCGGAGGCACGGCCGCCGCGGGTGCGCCGCCTGTTGCGACGGCGGCCCGGCTCGGCCTTGTCCTCGTCGCGGTGCCCGCTCCCGCCACGCGCGCCCTCACGGCCGCTGCGGCCGTTGCCCTCGCCGCGGTTGCCCTCGCTGCGGCCGTTGCCGTCGCCGCGGTTGCCAGAGCCGGTGCGGCCGTGGCCCTCGCCGCGCCGGCCGCCGGACTTGCCGGTCTCGCCGAGGTCCTCGACCTCCTCGGCCGCCAGCCCGGCGCGGGTGCGCTGGGAGCGCGGCAGCCGCCCGGTGACCTCGCTCGGGATGTCGAGGTCGGCGTAGAGGTGCTCGGAGGAGGAGTACGTCTCCTCGGGGTCCGGGATCCCGAGGTCGAGGGTCTTGTTGATCAGGCCCCAGCGCGGCATGTCGTCCCAGTCCACGAACGTCACCGCGGTGCCGGTGTTGCCGGCGCGGGCGGTGCGGCCGATGCGGTGCAGGTAGGTCTTCTCGTCCTCGGGGCACTGGTAGTTCACCACGTGGGTCACGTTCTCGACGTCGATGCCGCGGGCGGCCACGTCGGTGGCGACGAGGATGTCGACCTTGCCGTTGCGGAACGCCCGCAGCGCCTGCTCCCGGGCGCCCTGGCCGAGGTCGCCGTGGATGGCCGCGGCGGCGAACCCTCGGTCGGCGAGCTCGTCGGCCACCTTGGCGGCCGTGCGCTTGGTGCGGCTGAAGACGATGGTGAGGCCGCGGCCGCGCGCCTGCAGCATCCGGGCGAGCATCTCGACCTTGTCCATCGCGTGGGCGCGGTAGACGAACTGCTCGACCGCCTTGACGGTGTGCGCGTTCTCCTGGTCGTCGCCCATCGCCCGGATGTGCGTCGGCTGGCTCATGTAGCGACGGGCCAGCGCCACGACGGCGCCCGGCATGGTGGCCGAGAACAGCATGGTCTGGCGCGACCCGGGCGTCATGGCGAGCAGCTTCTCGACGTCGGGGAGGAACCCGAGGTCGAGCATCTCGTCGGCCTCGTCGAGCACGACGATCTTGGCGTGCGAGAGGTCGAGGTGCCCCTGCTTCGCGAGGTCGATGAGCCGGCCCGGGGTGCCGACGACGACCTCGACGCCGCGCTGGAGCGCCTCGATCTGCGGCTCGTAGGCGCGGCCGCCGTAGACGGTGAGGACGCGCGCACCGCGCAGCCGTCCCGCGCGCTCGAGGTCACCGGCCACCTGGACGGCGAGCTCCCGCGTCGGGGCGACGGCCAGCGCCTGGGGCTTCCCGGCATACGGCATGGTCGCGTAGGCGTCGTCGCGGGGCGTCACCACGCGGTCGAGGATCGGCACCCCGAACCCGAGCGTCTTGCCCGTGCCCGTCTTCGCCTGGCCGATGATGTCGTGGCCGCCGAGGGCCACGGGCAGGGTCATGGCCTGGATGGGGAAGGGGTGGACGATGCCCGCCTCGGCGAGCGCGGTGACGATGTCGGGGTGGACGTCGTAGTCGGCGAAGGTCGTCTCGGGGGCGCTCTGGGCGCCCGACGGGCCGTCCTGCTCGGCGGAGGGCGTGGCAGGGCTCGTGGCAGTGTCGGTCATGGAGTTCTCTCGATCGGGGACCGCCCGCGGGTGGGAGGTCGCTGCGCAACGCGGGCCGATCGGAGTTCTTCGAGGAGGTGCGGGACCACTCCCGCAGCAGTGCCAATGCCGACCGGGCACCTGTGACGCAGTGATTCTACCGTGCGCATGCCCGCAATGCGGAATCACGCCGGTTAGGGTGTGCAGCCATGACCCAGGACAGCGCCCCGACCGACGCCGCGACGGCCGGGGAGGGGGCTGCCTGGCTGGAGGACCCGCAGTACCGCGAGGCCGTGGTCGACCTCCTCGGCGCCCTGGCCTACGGCGAGCTCAGCGCCTTCACCCGGCTGGCCGGTGACTCCGAGCTGGCGCCGTCACAGCCGCTCAAGGCCTCCGTGGCCGCGCTCGCGGTCGCGGAGTTCCGGCACTACGAGAAGATCGTGGCCCGGCTGCAGCAGATGGACGCCGACCCGGAGACCGCGATGGCGCCGTTCGTGCGGGCCGTGGACGCCTTCCACGAGCGCACCCGCCCCAGCATGTGGCTCGAGGGACTCGTCAAGGCCTACGTCGGTGACGGCATCGCCACGGACTTCTACCGCGAGATCGCCGCCTACGTCGACCCCTCCACGCAGGCCCTCGTGCGCGACGCGATGCAGGACGTCGGGCAGGCGGAGTTCGTCGTCAAGGTCGTGCGCGAGGCGATCACGGCCGACGAGCGGGTCGCCGGCCGGCTCGCGCTCTGGGGCCGCCGGCTCGTGGGGGAGGCGCTCTCGCAGGCGCAGCAGGTGGCCGTGGAGCGCGACGCCCTCGCCTCGCTGCTCGTGGGCGGCGCGGAGCGGCCGGGAGCCGACCTCGCCGAGCTGGGCCGGATGTTCGCGCGGCTCACCGACGAGCACACCCGCCGGATGGGCCGCCTCGGTCTGGCCGCCTGAGCACCGCCCGTATGCCGCGGGGGCGCCGTCCGTGTGGACGGCGCCCCCTCGGGCGTGGCTGGGAACGCGTCTACACGCGGTTCTTCCTGCCGGTCACGCTGCCGTAGATCGTGATGAGGATCGCAGCGACGATGATGCCGACGATGAAGGGGATCCACTTGAACCCGCCGTTGCCGTTGCTGTAGCCCAAGGCGTAGACGAGCCACGAGGCGATCAGTGAGCCGAGGATTCCAAGGATGATCGTGACCACGATGGAGATGTCCTGCTTGCCCGGTAGCACCAGGCGAGCGAGGGCTCCGATGATGAGGCCGCCGATGATGGCGCCGATGATCGTTCCAATCACGGTGTGCTCTCCTTCCGCGCGACACGCGTCGCGTCTCAGGTCCGGCCCATACCCCGTCCGGACGGCCCTACTCGACCACTTTTGCCGTGCTCGTGCACGCCCGTCGGGCCGCGGTGATGTCACGATCCGGACACGATGGGACCGTCCCGTCCGCGGGTGCGCTCAGAGCGTGCCGAAGCCGACGCCGCGCTTGTCCGACTCGCCGAGCTGGACGTAGCCGATCGCGCCGGCCGCCACGATGACCTGGCGGCCCTTCTCGTCGCTGAGCCGGAGCACCGAGCCGCCCTCGAGCGCGGCGGTGACGGCCTGGGTGAGCTCGTCGCTGCTCGCGTTGCTCTCGAACGTGATCTCGCGTGCGACGTTCTGCACGCCGATCTTGACCTCCACGGGACTGGCCTTTCGTCGATGGGGTGGGCACCCGGCACACCGGGTGGGGTCGTTGCGCTGAGGCTAACCGGCCTCCGGCTCCGAACCTTCCCCGGCCACCTTCGGGAACGAGCCGAGGCCCCGCCACGCGAGGGTCCCGACGACGCGGGCCGCCTCCTCCTGCGGGATGGCCGCCCCCTGGGCCAGCCAGTGCCTCGCGGCGACCTGCGCCATGCCGGTGAGGGCCATGCCGATGAGGGACGCCTCGGCCCCGGGCAGGTTGGTGTCCTCGGCGATGACGTCCGCGACCGCGTCGGCGCAGACCAGGCCCACGGCGTCGAGCCGGTCGCGCACGGCGGCCTCGTTGGTGAGGTCGGACTCGAAGATGAGCCGGAAGGCCGCCCCCTTGCGCGCGACGAACTCGAAGTACGCCGCGATCGTGGCGTAGACCCGCTCCTTGTTGTCGGTGGTCGTCGCGAGCGCGGTGCGGATGAGCTCCTCCAGGCCCTCGCTGTGCGTGTCGAGGAGCGCGAGGTAGAGGTCCAGCTTGCCCGGGAAGTGCTGGTACAGGACGGGCTTGGAGACACCGGCCCGCTCGGCGATGTCGTCCATGGCGGCCGCGTGGTAGCCGTTCTCGACGAACGCCGCCTGCGCGGCCTGGAGCAGCTGGGCACGGCGGGCCGAGCGCGGCAGGCGCTGCCCGCGAGCGGGGTCGGTGCGCGGGTCGGCGCTGAGCGACATCGGGGTCCTTTGCGTTGGCGGGGGCTGCCGCGGACATTCTACGGATGGGTAACGTGGCTCACATGGCCATCCCGCCCCTCGTCGAGCCCGCCGACGAGATCACCTCCCAGGAGCGCGCCCGCTACGCGCGCCACATCCTCCTGCCGGAGGTCGGCCTCCTCGGGCAGCGCCGGCTGAAGAACGCCCGCGTCCTCGTGGTCGGGGCCGGCGGTCTCGGCTCGCCCGCGCTGCTCTACCTCGCGGCAGCCGGGGTGGGCACGATCGGCGTCGTCGACGACGACGTCGTCGACACCTCGAACCTCCAGCGGCAGGTCATCCACGGCACGGACGACGTGGGCCGCCCCAAGACCGAGTCCGCCGCCGACGCCGTCGCGCGCGTGAACCCGCTGGTGCGGGTGGTCCGTCACGACACCCGCCTCGACTCCTCCAACGCCCTCGAGGTCCTCGCCGGCTACGACGTCGTCCTCGACGGCACGGACAACTTCCCGACGCGCTACCTCGTCAACGACGCGTGCGTCCTCCTCGGCAAGCCACACGTGTGGGCCTCGATCTACCGCTTCGACGGCCAGGTCTCGGTGTGGTTCGCCGGCCGGGGCCCGTGCTACCGCTGCGTCTTCCCCGAGCCGCCACCGCCCGGCTCGGTGCCGTCGTGCGCGACCGGCGGCGTGCTCGGTGTCCTCCCGGCGGCCATGGGGTCGGTGCAGGTCGCGGAGACGCTCAAGCTCGTCACGGGGTCGGGCGACCCGCTCGTGGGGCGGATCCTCGTCCACGACTCGCTGCGCCAGACCTGGGACACCCTCCGCGTCCGCCGCGACCCCGGGTGCCCGGTGTGCGGTGAGGCGCCCAGCGTGACCTCCCTCATCGACTACGAGAGCTTCTGCGGCGTGCCGGGCGCCTCGACGGATGCCACGCTCACCTCGGCCGGGGCCAGCTTCGGTGAGGTCACCGCCACCGAGCTGGCGGCACTCCTGGCGGCCCGGGAGCGGGGGGAGGAGCGGTTCGAGCTCGTGGACGTGCGGGACCCGGGTGAGCGCGAGGTCGTCTCGATCCCGGGCGCGCAGCCGATCCACCTGGAGGAGTTCCGCGACGGGACGGCCGCCGGCAGGCTCGCCCCCGGCATACCGGTCATCGTGCACTGCAAGTCCGGCGGGCGGTCCGCGGAGGCGGCCGCCCTCCTGGCCGCGGCCGGGCGCGGCGACGTCCGCAACCTCACGGGGGGAGTGCTCGCCTGGGTCCGCGAGGTCGACCCGAGCCTGCCGGAGTACTGAGGTGGCGACGGGTGACTTCGGGCCTCCGAGCGAGTTCGCCGAGGAGGTCCTCGAGGTGGTCGAGCAGATCCCGCCCGGGATGGTGCTGACCTACGGCGACGTCGCGGAGGTCGTCGGGCGCGGCGGGCCGCGAGGCGTCGGCAACGTCATGGCGCGCTTCGGGTCCGACGTGCCGTGGTGGCGCGTGATCCGCGCCGGCGGCCACTTCCCGCTGTGCCACGAGGGGGAGGCGCTGGCCCGCTACCGCGAGGAGGGCACCCCGCTGCTCGGCGGGGCCCTCGACGGCCGGAGGGTGGACCTCTCGCGGGCACGCTGGTCGGGCCCGGCCTGACGCCTGCCGGCGCTGTCGGTGGGCCGTGATGGAATCGGCACGTGCTGACCCTCCGACGCGCGCCGAGCCTCCTCGCGGCGCCGCCCGACCTCGACGCGGTCCAGCGCGAGGCCGTGGCGCACCGCGGGCCGGTGCTGCGCGTCCTCGGCGCCCCGGGCACGGGCAAGACGACGGTGGCGGTGGAGGCCGTCGTGTCGCGGGTCGAGTCCGGGGAGGCCGCGCCCGACCAGTGCCTCGTCCTCACGGCGTCAAGACTCGCGGCGGCCGACCTCCGTGACCGGGTCACGAGCCGGCTGGGGCGCACGTCGACCGAGCCGCTCGCCCGCACGCACCAGTCCTTCGGCTTCGGGGTGCTGCGCCAGGCGGCCGCACTGCGGGGCGACCCGGCGCCTCGGCTGCTGAGCGGCCCGGAGCAGGACGTCATCCTGCGCGACCTCCTCGCAGGCCACGCCTCCGGCGCCAGCCGTGGGCCGCGCTGGCCGGAGCGGGTGCACGAGGCGCTGCCGACCAGGGGGTTCCGGGCCGAGCTGCGCGACCTGCTCATGCGGGCCGTCGAGCACGGCCTCGAGCCCGCCGACCTCGCGCGGCTGGGCCGCGAGCAGGGCCGTCCGGAGTGGGAGGCGGCCGCGGAGGTGCTCGCCGAGTACGACGAGGTGACCGCGCTGTCCGCACCGGGCGCCTACGACCCGGCCTGGATCCTCGGCGCCGCGGCCGACCTCCTCGAGGAGCGGCCCGAGGCGCTCGACCGGCTGCGCGAGGGCCTGCGGCTGGTCGTCGTCGACGACGCCCAGGAGCTCACGTCCGCGGCTGCCCGGCTGCTGCGCACCGTCGTGGCACCCGGCATCGCCATCGTCCTCCTGGGAGACCCCGACGCCGCGGTGCAGACGTTCCGCGGCGCCGACCCGCGCCACCTCACCGACGGGTGGACCGCCCTCGGGGAGGGGCCGACCCTCGTCCTGCCCACGGCCCACCGCACGCCGGCGGTCGTCCACGCGGCGGCCGGCCGGGTGGCCCGCAAGATCGGCGCCCTCGGCGGGGGCCGGCAGCGTGAGGCGGTGCCGGCGCGGGCGGGCGGCGAGGTGGACGTCCACCTGCTGCGGGCCGTCTCGCAGGAGGCCGCCTTCGTGGCGGCTCGGCTGCGGGAGGCCCACCTGCGCGAGGCCGTGCCGTGGTCCGACATGGCCGTCATCGTCCGCGGCCAGGGCCGCACCGCCACGCTGCGCCGCGTTCTGCAGGCCAGCGGCGTCCCCGTCGCGGGGAGCCTCACCGACCTGCCGGTCCGCGAGGAGGTCGCCGTACGCCCGCTCCTCGCGCTGCTGGCGGCCGTGCTCGACCTCGCCCGTGGGCACACCGACCGGGTCGACGCGCAGGTGGCCGTCGACGTCCTGACCTCTCCGGTCGGCGGCGCCGACGCCGTCTCGCTGCGCCGGCTGCGCCGTGCCCTGCGGCGGGAGGAGCTGGCCTGCGGCGGCGGGCGCACCAGCGACGAGCTGCTCGCCAAGGCCCTCGTCGACCCCAGCCTGCTGGTCACCCTCGGTCCCGAGGCGTTCCCCGCACGCCGGGTCTCGCGCGCCCTGCGCGCGGGCCTGGAGGCGGCTCGCGTCAGCGGTGAGGAGGGCCCCGTGCGGTGGGAGCGCGGGGTGTCGGCGGAGTCGGTGCTCTGGGCGATGTGGGCCGCGACCGGCCTGGGCTCCGAGTGGCAGGCCGTCGCCCTCGACGCCGGCCCGGCGGCGGCGCGGGCCGACCGCGACCTCGACGCCGTGCTGGCGCTCTTCGACGCCGCGGCGCGCTTCGCCGACCGGCTGCCGCACGCCGGCCCCGAGGAGTTCCTCACCCACATCGCCAGCCAGGACATCGCCGGCGACACCCTGGTGGCCCGCTCACCGGCCGGGCAGAGCGTGACGGTGACGACGCCCCAGGCGGCGGCCGGCCGGGAGTGGCGTCTCGTCGTGGTCGCCGGCGTGCAGGAGGGCGTCTGGCCCGACCTGCGGCTGCGCGGCTCGCTCCTCGGCTCCGAGCAGCTCGTCGACGTCGTCGCCGGCCGCCCGGTGTCGTTCCGGGCGGCCCAGGCGGCTGTCCGCTACGACGAGACCCGGCTCTTCCTCGTCGCACTCACCCGCTCGAGCGAGAGGGTGCTGGTGACCGCGGTCCGCAGCGACGACGAGCAGCCCTCGGTCTACCTCGACGTGGCCGGACCGCTCCCCGACGACTGCGACGGCCAGCGGGCGTTCACCGAGGTGGGTCGCGCGATGACGCTCCCCACCCTGGTCGCGGAGCTCCGGCGGCAGCTGCTGGACCCCTCCCAGCGCGTCCGGGAGGTCGCCGTCGCGGCGCTCGCCCGCCTCACCGGAGAAGGTGTGGCGGGCGCCGACCCCGCGCAGTGGTGGGTGCTGCGCCCGGTGAGTGACGACCGGCCGCTGCGTGCCGACGGCGAGCCGGTGCGGGTGTCGCCGAGCAAGGTCGAGGGCTTCGGCAAGTGCGGGCTCCGCTGGCTGCTGAGCTCGGTCGGCGGCGACGGCCCGTCCATGGGGGCGAGCGACATCGGCACGCTCGTCCACGACGTCGTCGCCGACCTCGGGGACGCCGACGCGGCCACGCTGGTCGCCGAGGTGGACGCCCGCTGGGCACGGCTCGGTATGCCGGCGGGCTGGCTCTCGGACCGCAAGCGCGCCGAGGCGCACCTCATGGTGCAGCGGCTCGCGCGCTACTTCACCGAGTCGGCCGCCACGGGGTGGACCAAGGTCGGTGCCGAGGTCGACCTCCGGGTCGCGCTCGGGCGGGCCGAGCTGAGCGGCCGGGTCGACCGGCTCGAGCAGGGCCCGGACGGCGCGCTGCGGGTCATCGACTACAAGACCGGCAGCAGCAAGCCCCGCAACGACGAGCTCGCGCACCACCCGCAGCTGGGCGCCTACCAGCTGGCGGTGGAGCTGGGGGCGTTCGACGCAGGTGCGACGTCCGCCGGCGCGGCGCTGCTCCAGGTCGGCAAGGCGGCCAACGTGAGGACCACGCTCCAGGAGCAGCCGCCGCTCGCGGAGTCCGACGACCCCGGCTGGGCCGCCCGCCTGGTCGCCGAGACCGCTGAGGGGATGGCCGCGGCGGCCTTCGCCGCCCGGTCGGGGGAGTGGTGCTCCCAGTGCGCCGTCCGGGCGTGCTGTCCCGCCCAGCCCGAGGGGAGGGTGCTGTGACGACGACTGCGCCGCCGGTGCTCCACACCGCGGCCTCCATCGCGGCGGCCCTCGGCATGCACGAGCCGACCCCGCAGCAGCGGGCCGTCATCGAGGCGCCGCTGTCCCCGCTGCTCGTCGTGGCGGGCGCCGGCAGCGGCAAGACGGAGACCATGGCCTCCCGGGTCGTGTGGCTCGTCGCCAACGGCCTCGTCGAGCCCGACCAGGTGCTGGGCCTGACGTTCACCCGCAAGGCGGCCACCGAGCTCTCCGAGCGGATCACGGCCCGGCTTCGCCTCCTCGAGCAGCGTGGGCTCTGGCAGCCGACCGCCGAGGACGACAGCGGGGCCGAGACCCTCGGTGGCACCCCGACGGTCTCGACCTACCACTCCTACGCCGGGCGGCTCGTGCGCGAGCACGCCCTGCGCCTCGGCTACGAGTCGGAGTCCCGCCTGCTGTCGGAGGCGGCCGCGTGGCAGTACGCCGCCGAGGTGGTCATGGCCTACGACGGGCCGATGGACGATGTGCCGGCCGCCGAGTCCACGATCACCGCCGCCGTCGTCGACCTCGCCGGCGAGCTGGCCGAGCACCTCGTCACCCCGGGTGACGTCACGGCATACCTCTCCCGGGTGGCCTCGGCCGTCGCGGCGCTCCCGCCCGGGTCGAGCAGGGCGACGGACCTTCCCAAGGAGTCCAAGGCCATGCGCACCGCGCTGCGTGCGCGGGCCGGCGTGCTGCCCATGGTGCAGCGCTATGCCGACCTCAAGCGGTCGCGCGACGCGATGGACTTCGCCGACCAGATGGCGCTCGCGGCGCGGCTCGCGATGTCGTTCCCCGACATCGGGGCCATCGAGCGGGAGCGGTTCACCGCGGTCCTGCTCGACGAGTTCCAGGACACCTCCGAGGCCCAGCTCGAGCTGCTGCGAGCCCTCTTCGCGGCGCCGGGCGAGCGCGTGCCGGTCACCGCGGTCGGCGACCCGCACCAGTCGATCTACGGCTGGCGCGGGGCCAGCGCCACCACCCTCAGCCGTTTCCCGCGGGCCTTCGCCGAGCACGGGCGGCCCGCCGAGGTCCTGCCCTTGTCGACGAGCTGGCGCAACGACCGGGCGGTCCTCGCCGCCGCCAACCAGGTCGCGGGTCCGCTGCGCGCCGTCTCCACGGTGCCCGTCGAGCCGCTCGCGGCCTCGCCCTCGGCCGGCGCGGGCCGGGTGTGCGCCGCCCGCGTGCTCACCGTCGAGGACGAGGCAGCCCTCGTCGCCGACTGGCTCGCCGAGCGCCGGGCCGCCGGCGCCACGTCGGCGGCCGTGCTGTGCCGGAAGCGCTCCCAGTTCGGCGTGGTGATCGACGCGCTGGAGGAGCGCGACCTCCCCTACGAGGTGGTGGGGCTCGGGGGCCTGCTCCTCACCCCCGAGGTGGAGGACGTCGTCGCGCTGCTCCACGTGGTGCAGGACCCGACCCGCGGCGACCAGCTCATGCGGCTGCTGACCGGTCCACTCTGCCGGCTGGGCGCGGCCGACCTCGACGGGCTGATGGCCTGGGCCCGCCACCAGCAGGCACTGCGCGTGCGGCCGACCGCGGAGGACGGCGGCCCCAGCGCGGGGCGCGACCACGACCAGTCGCCGGACAGCGCCGACCGGGCGAGCATCGTCGAGGCGGTCGACGAGCTGCCGCCGTCCGGGTGGGCCAGCCACGACGGCCGCGGCCTGGGCCCGGTGGCGCGCGAGAGGCTCACCGGGCTCCGGGCAGCGGTCCGGCGGCTGCGCTCGCTCACGGGGCTCCCGCTCGCCGACCTCGTGGGCGAGGCGGAGCGTGCCCTCGGCCTCGACATCGAGGTCCTCGCGCGACCCGGCTACACCCCGGCCGCCGCCCGCGCCCACCTCGACGCGTTCGCCGACGTCGCGGCGGCCTTCACCGTCAGCGCCGACCGGCCCAACCTCGCCGGCTTCCTCGGCTGGCTCGAGGCGGCGCTCAAGGAGGAGCGCGGCCTCGACAAGGGCTACATCGAGGCGTCGGCCGATGCCGTCCAGGTCCTCACGGTCCACGCGGCCAAGGGCCTGGAGTGGGACGCGGTGGCGGTGCCGGGGCTCGTGGAGGGCAACTTCCCGGCGCTGGGCCACTCGGTGAGCCGCTTCGACGGCGCGGTGTGGGGCTGCACGCCACCCAAGGACCGCGGCTGGATCGGCGGCCTCAAGGACGGTGGCATCCCCTACGACCTCCGCGGAGACCGCGACGGCCTCCCGGTCCTCGACTGGGCGGCGGCGACGGACTGGAAGGACCTGGAGGACCGCGTGGTCGCGTTCCTCGCCGCCGGTGGGGAGCACGGCATCGCCGAGGAGCGCCGGCTGGCCTACGTCGCGCTGACCCGCGCCCGCCACGACATGCTCCTCACGGCGCCGGTCTGGGCCGGCCCGACGACCCCACGGGTGACGTCGCGGTTCCTCGAGGAGGTCCTCGCCGACGAGGGCAGGCTGACCGTCGAGCGGCTGCAGTGGGTCGACCTGCCGGACGGCACCGACCCTGCCGCCTGCGTCAACCCGCGCGACGTCGACGCCCAGCCGTCGATGTGGCCGGCCGACCCGCTCCGGGAGCGCCGGGAGGCTCTCGAGGCGGGCGCCGCAGCGGTGCGACGGGCCATCGCCGAGGGCGGCGGGTCGCGTGCGGCGGCGGCGCCCAGCCAGGTGAGCCTGCCGCTGGCTGGTCAGCCCACGCCGGTGCTCGAGGAGCTTGAGCTGCTGCTCGAGGAGCGCCGGCGCGCGGGCCGGCGCGACGCCGTCGTGGTCGAGGTGCCCCGGCACCTGTCCACCTCGGCGATCGTCTCCCTCGCCCAGGACCCGGCAGCGTTCGCCTCGGCGCTTCGACGTCCCATGCCGCAGGCGCCGGCCCTCGCGGCCCGGCGCGGGACCGCCTTCCACGCCTGGGTCGAGCAGCACTACGCGCGGGCCGCCATGGTCGACATCGTGGAGCTGCCCGGCAGCGCCGACGACGACCCCGGCGACGACGACGCGCTGCCCCTCATGAAGGAGCGGTTCCTCGCCAGCGAGTGGGCCGACCGCAGTCCGTCCGAGATCGAGATCGCCGTCGAGACCGTCATCGACGGGATGGCGGTCAGGGGCAGGATCGACGCCGTCTTCCCGCGGCGCGACGGCGGTGCGACCATCGTCGACTGGAAGACCGGCGCGAAGCCGACGGGGGAGACGGCCCGCGTGCGCGCGCTGCAGCTGGCGGCCTACCGGGTCGCCTACGCGCGGCTGCGCGGCCTCTCGCTCGAGCAGGTCGATGCCGCGTTCTACTACGCCGCGTCCGGCGAGACGGTCCGTCCCGAGCTGCCCGGCGAGGAGCAGCTGCGGGAGGTCCTGGGGTTCGTGCCCGAGGAGTAGGTGCCCTCGGTCGGCGGGCCGCCCGTACCAGGACTAGGTGCGCTGCTCCCGCGGCGCGCTGGCTCCCTCGTCGGGGGCGCGCTGGGCGGGCGGGACGGCCTCGGCCGGCTGGATCACCACCTCGACGGTGTCCTCGCGGAGGTCGTCGTCCCGTCCCGAGTCGACGTCCTCGGCGGAACTCCCGTCCACACGGTCGTCGTCCGGCCGGGGGTCGTCGCCGGGACCGGAGTTCTCGGGCGCGACATCGTCCTGCCCGGAGTCGTCGGGCGCCGGGGCGTCGATGGCGGGCTGCGACGTCTCGAGGTCCGTCTCCTGCTCGCCGCCGTGCTCCACGGTCGGCGCGAACATCAGGGCGATGTCCGCGTCCTCGTCCTCGTCCTCGTCGTCCTCGACCACCTGGGGCGGAGGGGCCACGACCGGGCCCCGGGGCACCGGCCGCGCCGACGCCCGGCGGTAGTCGTCCTGCGCCTCCTCCTCCGCGTGGATGCGCTCGTCGAGCCGCCGCAGTTCGGCCGCGCGTCGCTCCACGAGCACCCGGTCGCCCGACGACACCGCCGTCATGAGCTCGACAAGGCCGTGCATCTCGGCGGCCAGCCGGGCCCGGGTCTCGAGGTGCGCATCGGGACGTTCGACCCGGGCGTGGGCGTAGGCCTCGAGGACCGTCTCGAAGGACGCTCGGGGCGCCTCGCCGACGAGCGCGGCGAGGTCGTCGGCCGGGTCCGCCACCTTGGCGTCCTCCCAGCCGGTCACGCCGCGGACGTGGGCGCTCGCCGCGTCCTCCTCGTCGTCGAACACCACGAGCACCTGGTCGCCGCTGAGGTCACCGTGCGTCGGCGTGGGCGCGAAGCGCCACAGCGTCACGTCCTCGAGCTGCCGCTCCCAGCGGGAGAGCAGCGAGGTGGGCACGTGCCCGCTCGCGGCGGCTCGGTCGAGCTCGGAGAGCCGGCGGGTGCGGTAGGTGTCGGCGTCGTAGGCCGGCAGCCCCGCCTCCTCGAAGATGGCGTGGTCCGCGTTGTGCAGCGCCGCGATCGCCCGGCCGAGCTCGGCGGCCAGCCCGGGGCCGGCGGGCAGCCGCGCGAAGTCGATCGTGCGCCCCGGGAGGTAGGGGTAGACCGCGGCGCGGCCGCCCTCCTTGAGCGGCGCGAAGCCCTTGGGGGTCGGCACCGAGAACGGCAGGCGTCGCGCGAGCAGCCCGAGGAGGGCGACGGTGACGTCCATCTGCGCGCCCGCCGCCTGGGTCCGGGGGGCGCGCACCACCCACCGCCGGTGCTGGGTGTCCTGCACGAACGCGACGTCGAAGAGCTGGCCCTGCTCGCTCGGCAGTGCCTCGACGCTGGCGGGGTCCAGGCCGGGGACGGCGGCACTGGCGAGCGCGGCGAGAAACAGGGGGCTGCGGTCCACGGGCCAACCGTATGCCGTGTGGCCGCCATAGGCTGGCACCCGTGGGCCGACCCCCGGAAACTCTTGCGAATCTCTCCCTCGCCGGGGCCGCGCTCGACCGTGCCGCCCACCGGCGCAGGGCGGCCGGGCTGCTGGAGGCGCTCCTCGGCGACCCGGCCACGCGGGTCCTGCAGCTCGAGGCCGGCTCGGCGGAGGTGCTCGACGGTGCGGGTGACGACGACGGCCGTGGTGGCCGGGGTGGGCCTGGCGACGACGGCCTCCGTCTCGCGCTGCGTCGGCCCCTGCCCGCGGACCGGGAGGCGCTCGGACTGTTCCTCGGGGAGGACGGTGACGGCACGGCATACGTCGCCGTGGTCGGTGACGCCGTGGACTCCGAGGGTGCCCGTGACCTGCGGACCCTCCGGCAGGTGGGCGCCGACCTCGGCCACGTCGACGCCGACCTGTTCACGACCGCCCTCGGCCTGGCGAACTGGCACGCCACCCACACCCACTGCCCGCGGTGCGGCGCGCCCACCAGGCCCGAGCAGGCGGGGTGGCTTCGCGTGTGCACCGAGGACGGCACGGAGCACTACCCGCGGACCGACCCGGCCGTGATCATGTCGGTCGTCGACGACGACGACCGGCTGCTCATGGCGCGCGGCGCCGGGTGGGGTGAGGGCCGGTTCTCGGTGCTCGCCGGCTTCGTGGAGCCGGGCGAGAGCCTCGAGGCGGCGGTGGCCCGCGAGGTGCGCGAGGAGGTCGGCGTCGAGGTTGCCGACGTGCGGTTCCTCGGCGACCAGCCGTGGCCGTTCCCGACCTCGATCATGCTGGGCTTCACGGCCCGGGCGGTCACCACCGAGCTGACCCTCCAGCGGAGCGAGATCGCCGAGGCCCGCTGGTTCACCCGGGCGGAGCTGCTGGGCGGCGTCGCGCGCCGAGAGCTGGGGATCTCGCCGCGGCTCTCGATCTCCCGAGGCCTGGTCGAGCGCTGGGTGGGCCACCCGGTCGAGGGGCCGCCCTGAGGGCGGCTCGGGGCGGACGACAGCCGCCGTCAGGCGTCGTCAGGCGGCGAGGCGCTTCTTGACCTCGTTGATCGAGGGGTTCGTCGCGGCCGAGCCGTCGGGGAAGAGCAGGGTCGGCACGGTCTGGTTGCCGCCGTTGACCTCCATGACGAACTCCGCGCTCCGGGGGTGCTCCTCGATGTTCACCTCGGTGAACGGGATGCCCTCACGCCCCATCTGTGCCTTGAGCCGGTTGCAGTAGCCGCACCACGAGGTGGTGAACATGGTGACGCTGCCGGGGGCGGGGGTCTCGACGGTCATGGCTCTCTTCCTGCGTGGTGGAGGTCGGTCACCGGGCACAACACCGCAGCGCCCCGGGTGCTTCCCGGCCGCGTGTGTGACGTCGGTGACCCATGATGGGGCCATGCCGATCCAGCGCGACCTGCTGACCTTCGCCCGTACCCGCGACGTGGGTGCCCTGGCCACGCTCAAGCGCGACGGCCGGCCGCAGCTGTCGATGGTCAACTTCGCCCTCGACCCCGCCGGCCCCTCCGTGCGGATGTCGCTCACCGGCGACCGCGCCAAGGTGGCGAACCTGCGCCGCGACCCGCGGGCGAGCCTCATGGTCACCTCCCAGGACGGCTGGTCGTATGCCGTGCTGGAGGGTGAGGTGCGCCTGTCGCCGGAGGCGCGGACGGAGGACGACGCGACGGTCGAGGAGCTGGTCGAGCTCTACCGGACCATCCGCGGCGGGGACCACCCCGACTGGGACGACTACCGGCGCGCCATGGTGGCCGACCGCCGGCTCGTCGGCACCCTCGCCGTCACGCACTCCTACGGCCTGGTACGCGGTTCCTGACCGCTGCAGCGGGGGCCCCCTCCGGAGGGGAAGCTAGGATCGGCGGGATGTCCAGCGAGCACGGCAGGCCGCCACGGCCCAGCGCCGACGGGGTGCTCGCGGCGCTCGACCCCGAGCAGCGGCAGGTCGCGGCGAGCCCGCTGGGGCCGATGTGCGTGCTCGCCGG
>JAICIN010000015.1 GCA_025924375.1 Dermatophilaceae bacterium
CGAGTTCGACGTGGTCACCCGCACCGAGGGTGACTCGTTCGCCCGCTACGAGGTCCGCATCCAGGAGATGCGCGAGTCCCTGAAGATCATCGAGCAGTGCCTGGACCGGCTCAAGCCGGGGCCGGTGATGGTGGCCGACAAGAAGATCGCCTGGCCCGCCCAGCTCGCCATCGGCGGCGACGGCATGGGCAACAGCCTCGACCACATCCGCGAGATCATGGGCACCTCGATGGAGTCGCTCATCCACCACTTCAAGCTGGTGACCGAGGGGTTCCGGGTCCCGCCGGGCCAGGTCTACGTCCCGGTGGAGAGCCCCAAGGGCGAGCTCGGCGTGCACCTCGTCTCCGACGGCGGCACGCGTCCCTACCGCGCGCACTTCCGCGACCCCTCGTTCAACAACCTCCAGGCCACGGCCGCGATGTGCGAGGGCGGCATGATCGCCGACGTCATCGTGGCCGTCGCCTCGATCGACCCCGTGATGGGAGGCGTCGACCGCTGATGGTCCACATCGGTGAGCAGACCGAGTCCGGGCACCTCCACGTGGCTCCGGAGAGCAAGGAGCCGTATGCCGCGGACGTCCTCGAGCGCCTGCGCGCGGAGGCCGCCGTGGTCATGGCCCGCTACCCCCAGCCGCGCTCGGCGCTCCTGCCGCTGCTGCACCTGGTCCAGAGCGAGGACGGCTACGTCACGGGCCGTGGCATCGAGCTGTGCGCCGAGCTCCTCGACCTCACCCGCGCCGAGGTGTCGGGCGTGGCGACGTTCTACACCCAGTACAAGCGCCACCCCAACGGCGAGTACACCGTCGGCGTCTGCACCAACACCCTCTGCGCCATCATGGGCGGCGACCAGATCTGGGAGCGGGTGAGCGAGCACCTCGGCGTGGGCCACGACGAGACCACGCCGGACGGCAAGGTCACGCTCGAGCGCATCGAGTGCAACGCCGCGTGCGACTACGCGCCGGTGGTCATGGCGAACTGGGAGTTCTTCGACAACCAGACCCCCGAGTCCACGACACAGCTGGTCGACGACCTCCGCGCCGGCAAGGCGGTCCGGCCCACCCGGGGCGCCGACCGGGTCTGCACCTTCAAGGAGGTCTCGCGCGTGCTCGCCGGCTTCCCCGACGGGCGCGCCGACGAGGGCCCCGGCGCCGGTCCCGCGTCGCTCGCCGGCCTCGAGGTGGCGCACGAGCACGGCTGGACCGCCCCCGGCGGGGACGGTGCGGCCGACGACCAGGGCGACCACCAGCCCGAGGCGACCTCCGACACCCTGGCGCCCGGCCGGCACAGCTCCTCCAACGACGAGGCCAACGCGCCCGACGAGGTGCCCGGAGACGCCGCGGCACCCGGGCCTGCGAAGGGAGCCGGCGAATGAGCACCACCCTGACCCCGATCCTGACGAAGTTCTGGGACGACCCCCAGTCCTGGAGCCTGCAGACCTACGAGCAGAACGAGGGCTACCAGGCCCTGCGCAAGGCGCTCGCCATGGCGCCGGCGGACCTCGTCCAGATGACCAAGGACTCCGGCCTGCGCGGCCGCGGAGGCGCCGGCTTCCCCACGGGCATGAAGTGGGGCTTCCTGCCTCCGCCGGACGGCGGCCCGCGCTACCTCGTCGTCAACGCCGACGAGTCCGAGCCCGGCACGTGCAAGGACATCCCGCTCATGATGGCGGTGCCGCAGTTCCTCATCGAGGGCGTGGCGATCACGTCCTTCGCGATCGGCTGCAACCACGCCTTCATCTACCTGCGCGGCGAGGTCGTGCACGTCTACCGCCGGCTGCTGCGCGCGGTCGAGGAGGCGTATGCCGCCGGCTACCTCGGCAAGGACATCCTCGGCAGCGGCTTCGACCTCGAGGTCACGGTCCACGCTGGCGCCGGGGCCTACATCTGCGGTGAGGAGACGGCGCTGCTCGACAGCCTCGAGGGCCGCCGCGGCCAGCCGCGGCTCAAGCCGCCGTTCCCGGCCGTGGCGGGTCTCTACGCCCGGCCCACCGTGGTCAACAACGTCGAGTCCATCGCGTCCGTCCCGCCGATCCTGCTGCACGGCGCCGACTGGTTCTCCGGCATGGGCACGGAGAAGTCCACCGGCTTCGGCATCTTCAGCCTCTCCGGACACATCAAGCGCCCCGGGCAGTACGAAGCGCCGCTCGGCATCACCCTGCGGGAGCTGCTCGACATGGCCGGGGGAATGCGCGACCCCAACAAGAAGCTGAAGTTCTGGACGCCCGGCGGGTCCTCCACGCCGATCTTCACCGACGAGCACCTCGACGTGCCGCTCGACTTCGAGTCCGTGGCGGCCGCCGGGTCGATGCTCGGCACCCGCGCGCTGCAGGTCTTCGACGAGACCACGTGCGTCGTGCGCGCCGTCGAGCGGTGGACCGACTTCTACGCCCACGAGTCCTGCGGCAAGTGCACTCCCTGCCGTGAGGGCACCTACTGGCTGAAGCAGATCCTCGACCGCCTCGAGAAGGGCGAGGGCGAGGAGGAGGACCTCGAGAAGCTGCTCGACATCTGCGACAACATCCTCGGGCGGGCGTTCTGCGCCCTCGGTGACGGCGCCACCTCGCCCATCACCAGCAGCATCCAGTACTTCCGCGAGGAGTACATCGCCCACCTGGCCGGCGGCGGCTGTCCCTTCGACCGGGACGCCTCGTCGCTGTTCGCGAAGGACAACGTGCCCGCATGACGACCACCAACCCCACGACGAGCCCGGCCGCGGGAGGCAACGCCGTCACCACCGGCGGCGACGCCACGCCCCCGGCGACCGTCGAGCAGGTGCACCTGACCATCGACGGCGTCGAGGTCGCCGTCCCGAAGAACACCCTGGTGATCCGGGCCGCCGAGGAGGTCGGCATCCAGATCCCGCGGTTCTGCGACCACCCGCTCCTGGAGCCGGTCGGCGCCTGCCGCCAGTGCCTCGTGGAGGTCTCCACGCCCGGGCCCGACGGCTCGATGCGGCCCATGCCCAAGCCGCAGGCCTCGTGCACGATCACGGCGACCGAGGGCATGCAGGTCAGGACCGAGCTCACCTCCCCGGTCGCCGACAAGGCGCAGCACGGGATCATGGAGCTCCTGCTCATCAACCACCCCCTCGACTGCCCCGTCTGCGACAAGGGCGGTGAGTGCCCCCTGCAGAACCAGGCGATGAGCAACGGTCGCGCGGTCTCGCGCTTCGAGGACGTCAAGCGCACCTACCCCAAGCCGATCAACATCTCCTCGCAGGTCCTCCTCGACCGGGAGCGCTGCATCCTCTGCGCCCGGTGCACCCGCTTCTCCGACCAGATCGCCGGTGACCCGTTCATCGCCCTCGTCGAGCGTGGCGCCCTGCAGCAGGTCGGCATCTACGAGGAGAAGCCGTTCGAGTCCTACTTCTCGGGAAACACGGTCCAGATCTGCCCGGTGGGCGCCCTGACCGGCGCCGCCTACCGCTTCCGCGCGCGCCCGTTCGACCTCGTCTCGACGCCGAGCGTCTGCGAGCACTGCGCGTCCGGCTGCGCGCAGCGCACCGACCACCGGCGCGGAGTCGTCCTGCGGCGCATGGCCTCCAACGACCCCGCCGTCAACGAGGAGTGGAACTGCGACAAGGGCCGCTGGGCCTTCGCCTACGCCACCCTGCCGGACCGCGTCACCATGCCGCTCGTGCGTGACGAGCACGGCGAGCTGCAGGTCGCCTCGTGGCCCGAGGCGCTCGCCGTCGCCGCCAAGGGGCTGCGCGCCGCGCGGTCTGCCGGCGTCCTGGTCGGTGGTCGCGTGAGCGCGGAGGACGCCTACGCCTACGGCAAGTTCGCCCGCACTGCCCTCTCCACCAACGACATCGACTTCCGGGCCCGCCCGCACTCGGCGGAGGAGGCGCAGTTCCTCGCCTCCCACGTCGTCGGTACCGGCCCGGGGGGCTCGGCGGTGACCTACGCCGAGCTCGAGAGCGCCCGGACCGTCCTGCTCGTCGGCTTCGAGCCGGAGGACGAGTCGCCCATCGTGTTCCTCCGGTTGCGCAAGGCGTCGCGCCGGAACCGCACCGCGGTCTACGCCGTGGCGCCGTTCGGGTCGCGAGGCCTGGCGAAGATGGCCGGCACGCTCATCCCGTCCGCCCCGGGCACCGAGGCGGAGGTCCTCGCGGACCTTGCCGGCGGGGGCAGGGGCGGCGCAGCCGCCGCTGCTGCTGCCGCAGCGCTCGGTGGGGGCCAGGCCGTCATCCTCGTCGGCGAGCGCCTCGCCACCGTCCCGGGTGCCCTGTCGGCAGCGGCCTCCCTCGCCGCCTCCAGCGGTGCACGGCTCGCCTGGGTGCCCCGGCGCGCCGGTGAGCGCGGGGCGCTGGAGGCCGGCGCCCTGGCCGGGCTGCTGCCCGGTGGACGCCCCGTGTCCGACGCATCCGCGCGCGAGCAGGTGGCCGAGGCGTGGGGGGTTGTCGGGCTGCCGGACACCAGCGGCCGCGACACCGCCGGGATGCTCGAGGCCGCGACGACTGGTGCGCTCGAGGCGCTCGTGGTCGGCGGCGTCGACCTCGACGACCTCGCCGACCCACGCGCCGAGGAGGCGCTGGCGAAGACCTTCGTGGTGTCCCTCGAGCTGCGACAGTCCTCGGTGACGGCCCTTGCAGACGTCGTGCTGCCGGTCGCGCCGCACGCCGAGAAGGGCGGCACCTTCGTGGACTGGGAGGGCCGGGTCCGCCCGTTCGAGATGGCGCTCGAGAGCCGCCAGCAGTCCGACTACCGTGTCCTCGACATGCTGGCGAGCGAGCTCGGCGGCTTCCTCGCCACGCGCACGCTCGCCGAGGTGCGCCGCGAGATGGAGGCCCTCGGTCCGTGGACCGGTGCCCGGGCGGCGGCGCCCACCGCGCCCGCCGCCGAGGTGCCGACGGCGGGCGAGGGCACCCTCGTCCTCGCCACGTGGCACCACCTGCTCGACCAGGGGCGCCTGCAGGACGGCGAGCCGTTCCTCGCCGGCACGGCCCCGCGCACCGTGGCGCGCGTCTCGCCCGGCACGGCCGCCTCGCTGGCCGTCGCCGACGGCGACCTCGTCGACGTGTCGACCGACCGGGGCACGGTCACCGCGCCGGTCGCCGTCACCGAGGACATGGTCGACCACGTCGTCTGGCTGCCCACGAACTCCGTCGGCAGCGCCGTGCGGGCCACGCTCGGCGCGGTTCCCGGCTCCCTCGTCAACGTCACCAGGAGTGGTGCCGCATGAGCAACGCGACCTTCGCCCTCGAGGCCCTGACCGGCATACCGCAGCACCTCGCGGCGCTCGCGCCGGCGACCACCGACAACCCGAAGGCCGACTTCAGCGACACGCCCTGGTGGCTCTCGCTGGTCAAGGCGCTGCTCATCTTCGTCTACCTGCTGCTGAGCACCCTGCTCGTCATCTGGTTCGAGCGCCGTGTCATCGGCCGGATGCAGCAGCGACCGGGCCCCAACCGCACCGGCCCCTTCGGCCTCCTGCAGACCCTCGCCGACGGCATGAAGCTGATGCTCAAGGAGGACATCACCCCGGCGGCCGCCGACCGGGTGGTCTACTCGCTGGCCCCGCTCATCGCGGCGACGATGGCCTTCGTCTCGTTCGCGATCATCCCGATCGGCCCCGACGTCTGGATGTTCGGCCACCACACGCCGCTCCAGCTCACCGACCTGCCCGTGGCGGTCCTGCTCGTGCTGGCGGTGGCCGGCATCGGGGTCTACGGCATCGTCCTCGCGGGCTGGTCCTCCGGCTCGACCTACCCGCTCGTGGGCGGCCTGCGCTCCAGCGCCCAGGTCATCTCCTACGAGATCGCGATGGGCCTGGCCCTGGTCGCGGTGTTCCTCTACAGCGGCTCGATGTCGACCTCGCAGATCGTCGCCGCGCAGAGCAGCCTCTGGTACATCCTCCCGGCGTTCTTCAGCTTCGTCGTCTACGTCATCACCATGGTCGGGGAGACCAACCGCCTCCCGTTCGACCTCGCCGAGGGTGAGGGCGAGCTCACCGGTGGCTTCCACACCGAGTACTCCTCGATGCGCTTCGCGATGTTCTACCTCGCCGAGTACATCAACATGTTCACCGTCTCGGCGCTCGCGACGACGATGTTCCTCGGCGGCTGGCAGGCGCCCCCCGGCATCGCGGCGATCAACAGCGGCATGTTCAACCACGGCTGGTGGGGGATCCTGTGGTTCACCATCAAGCTGTGGATCTTCATGTGGTTCTTCGTGTGGCTGCGTGGCTCCCTGCCGCGCGTCCGCTACGACCAGTTCATGCGGCTCGGCTGGAAGTTCCTCATCCCCGTCACCCTCGCCTGGGTGGTCGCCGTCGCCTTCATCCGTGGCGCGCAGCTCGGCTACCTCGGCGACTCGACGGTCGGCCTGGTGGGCCGGGAGTTCCCGGTGGCCACGCTCGTGATCGTCGGGGTGATCGCCGCGCTGGCGCTCGGCGCGACGTGGGTCTGGGAGGGCAAGCAGGCCGACAAGGTGGCGCGGGAGAGCGCGCCGCCACCCGAGCGGATCGACCCGTATGCCGGTGGGTACCCTGTGCCGCCGATGCCCGGTCAGGAGCTGGTGGAGCCCTCGCCCGCCATCAGCGGCTCCCCGACCCCCGTCGCCCTGAAGGAGGACACGCGTGGCTGACCAGACGAACGGCCCCGACAGCGGCAAGGGAGGGTTCCTCTCCGACCTCTTCGCGCCCGTCGGCGGGTTCGGCGTCACGTTCGCGACGATGTTCCGCAAGGTCGAGACCGAGGAGTACCCCGAGGAGAAGCGGCCGACCCAGCCGCGCTACCACGGCCGGCACCAGCTCAACCGGCACCCCGACGGCCTGGAGAAGTGCGTGGGATGCGAGCTGTGCGCGTGGGCCTGCCCCGCGGACGCCATCTTCGTCGAGGGCGCGGACAACACCGCGGACGCCCGGTTCAGCCCCGGCGAGCGCTACGGACGCGTCTACCAGATCAACTACCTGCGCTGCATCTTCTGCGGCCTGTGCATCGAGGCGTGCCCGACGCGCGCGCTCACGATGACGAACTTCTACGAGCTGGCCGACGACAACCGCGCCGACCTCATCTTCACCAAGGAGCAGCTCCTCGCGCCCCTGCTCGAGGGGATGCTGCCGCCGCCGCACCCGATGGTCGACGGCATGGAGGAGCGCGACTACTACCAGGGCAAGGTCACGAGCTCCACGCCCGAGCAGGAGGCCTGGGTGCGCGCCCGCGAGGACGAGCCGCAGGACGGGCTCGCCCCGACCGGCGACCCCGTCATCGGCGTCGACACGGTGGCCGACGGCCGCCAGGCCACCCGCGACACCACCGAGGCGGTGCGCCGATGACCGGTCTGGGCGAGCAGATCCTCTTCTGGGTCCTGGGGCCCATCTCCGTCGTGGCGGCGCTCGGGCTGCTGTTCGCCAAGAAGGCCGTCCACGCCGCGATCTGCGTGGCCCTCGTCATGGTCAACCTCGGGATCTTCTACCTCGCGGAGCAGGCACCGTTCCTCGGCGTCATCCAGATCTTCGTCTACACCGGCGCGGTCATGATGCTGTTCCTGTTCGTCGTCATGCTCATCGGCGTCGACTCCTCCGACTCCCTCGTGGAGACGCTCCGGGGGCAGCGCTGGGCGGCGCTGCTGCTCGCGCTCGGGCTGGCGGTGCTCATCTTCACGGCCGTCGGCACCGTGACGTTCGGGCCGATGCAGGGCCTCGACGACGTCAACAACGGGGCCGGCAACGTCAGCACCCTCGCGAGCCTCATCTTCGGCCAGTACGTGTGGGCCTTCGAGATCACCAGCGCCCTGCTCATCACCGCGGCGATGGGCGCCATGGTCCTCGCCCACCGCGAGCGGCTCGGCCAGCGGCCCGGCCAGCGGGTGTGGGCCGAGCGGCGGGTCCGCTCCGGCCGCAACGTCGCCGGGCTCCCGGCGCCGGGCGTCTACGCCCGCAGCAACGCGGTCGACACGCCGGCGCTGCTCCCCGACGGGACCCCGAGCGAGCTCTCGGTCTCGCGCGTCCTGGTGGCGCGGGAGCAGGTCACCACGCCGGTGCCCTACATCACCTCCGCGGAGGACGTCGAAGGGGAGATCGAGGAGGGCTACGAGCGGTGAACCTCGTCAACTACGTCTACCTCGCGGCCGTGCTGTTCGCGATCGGCGGCGCCACCGTCCTGATGCGCCGCAACGCCATCGTCGTGTTCATGGGCGTCGAGCTCATGCTCAACGCCACGAACCTCGTCTTCGTGACCTTCGCCCGGATGCAGGGCAAGCTCGACGGCCAGGTGATCGCGCTCTTCGTCATGGTCGTCGCGGCCGCCGAGGTCGTCGTCGGCCTGGCCATCATCATCGCGATCTTCCGTGCCCGCCGGTCGGCCTCGGTCGACGACGCCAACCTGCTGAAGCTGTAGAAGGGGCCTCCAGGTGACATCGCTCGCAACCCTCGCCGCTGCCCAGGGCAACGTCCCTGCGGCCACCGGCATCACGGCATACGCGTGGCTCCTCGTGGCGCTGCCGCTGCTCGGTGCCGCGGTCCTGCTCTTCGGCGGCCGCGTCACGGACGCGTGGGGCCCCTACTTCGCCGTCGCGATGTCGTGGGCCGCCTTCGTCGTCGGGCTCCTCATCTGGCTCGTCATGCTCGGCCGCCCCGGGGGTGAGCGGGCCGCAGACCTGCACCTGTTCTCGTGGGTGCCGGCCGGGTCGTTCAAGGTCGACGCCGGCATGCTCGTCGACCAGCTGTCGCTGGCCTTCGTGCTCCTCGTGACGTTCGTCGGGTCGCTCATCCACGTCTACTCGCTGGGCTACATGGCGCACGACCCCGACAAGCGGCGGTTCTTCGGCTACCTCAACCTGTTCGTCGCGGCGATGCTCCTGCTCGTCCTGGCGAACTCCTACCTCCTGCTCTACGTCGGCTGGGAGGGCGTCGGCCTCGCCTCCTACCTGCTCATCGGCTTCTGGAGCCAGAACCCGTCCTACGCGACGGCCGGCAACAAGGCCTTCATCGCCAACCGGGTCGGCGACTTCGGGCTGTCCGTGGCGATCATGATCATGTTCGTCACGTTCGGCGCCGTCGACTTCCAGAGCGTCGACGCCGGCGCCTCCCACGCCAACGGCGCGGCGGTCACCGCCATGGGGCTCATGCTCCTGCTCGGCGCGTGCGGCAAGTCCGCGCAGTTCCCGCTCCAGTCCTGGCTCGGCGACGCCATGGCCGGCCCCACCCCGGTGTCGGCCCTCATCCACGCCGCGACCATGGTCACCGCCGGGGTCTACCTCGTCGTGCGCAGCCACGCCATCTTCGACGCCTCGCCGGGCGCCCAGCTCGCGGTCGTCATCGTGGGCGCGATCACCCTGCTCTTCGGGGCGGTCGTCGGGTGCGCCAAGGACGACATCAAGAAGGCGCTGGCCGCCTCGACGATGTCGCAGATCGGCTACATGATGCTGGCGGCCGGGCTGGGCCCGGTCGGCTACGCGTTCGCGATCTTCCACCTGCTCACCCACGGGTTCTTCAAGGCCGGGATGTTCCTCGGCGCCGGCTCGGTCATGCACGGCATGAACGACCAGGTCGACATGCGCCGCTTCGGCGGGCTGTCCACGGTCATGAAGGTCACGTGGGTCACCTTCGGCCTCGGCTGGCTCGCGATCATCGGCTTCCCCGGCCTCTCCGGCTACTGGTCGAAGGACAAGATCATCGAGTCGGCGTTCGTCGGCGACGGCTGGCACGCCTGGGTCTTCGGGCTCGCCGCCATGATCGGTGCCGGCATCACCGCGTTCTACATGTCCCGGCTCTTCTTCATGACGTTCCAGGGCGAGCGACGCTGGACCGACGACGTGCACCCGCACGAGTCGCCCCTCACCATGACCGTCCCGATGGTCGTGCTGGCCGTCGGCTCCGCCCTCCTCGGCGTGGCGATCGGCCCGACGGGCATCATCCAGAGCTGGCTCGAGCCGGTCGTCGGCACCCACCCGGAGCACGAGCACACCGTCCTGCCGGCCCTCGCGATCACGCTGCTGACGCTGCTGCTGGTCGCGGCCGGCATCGCGCTCGCGTGGATGCGCTACTGGCGCGACGCGGTGCCCACCATGGCGCCCGCGGGCTCGCTGCTGACCCAGGCCGCGCGTCACGACCTCTACCAGGACGAGGTCAACGAGGGCCTGCTCATGCGCCCGGGGATCCACCTCACGCGCTCGCTGGTCTTCGCCGACAACCGCGGGGTCGACGGCGCGGTGGGCGGGCTCGCGGCTCTCGTGGGCGGGACCTCGAGCCGCGTCCGGCGCCTGCAGAACGGCTTCGCACGCTCCTATGCCCTGACGATGCTCGCGGGCGTCGTCGTCTTCCTCGGTGCTCTGTGGGTGATCCAGTGATGACCAGCTTCCCCTGGCTGACGGTGATCGGCGTCGTCCCCCTGGTCGGCGCCGCCATCCTCGCCGCGCTGCCCGCCAGCGTCGCCGACCGCGCGAAGCACATCGCGCTCGGCGTCTCGGGCGTGACGCTCGTGCTGGCGGTCGCGGGGGCCCTGCAGTTCAGGGCCGGCTCCGGCCAGCAGTTCCAGCTCGTCGAGAAGCACCAGTGGATCCCGCAGTTCGGGGTGTCCTACGCGCTCGGCGTCGACGGGATCGCGCTCGTCATGATCCTCATGGCGGTCATCCTCACGCCGGTCTGCATCCTGGCCGCCTGGAACGACGTGCCCGAGGGCGGCAGCCGCGAGAAGAACTACTTCGCGCTGCTCCTGGTCCTCGAGACCTTCATGGTCGGCGTCTTCGCGGCGACCGACGTGTTCCTCTTCTACATCCTCTTCGAGGCCATGCTCATCCCGGTGTACTTCCTCATCGGGTCCTACGGCGGGCCACGGCGCCAGTACGCCGCGATGAAGTTCCTCCTCTACTCCCTCGCGGGCGGGCTCATCATGCTCGTGGCCGTCATCGCGCTGTACCAGTACGGCCCGGGGGGCACCGACGGCTTCCTCGTCGAGCGCCTGACCGGCCTCAAGCTGGGCGCGACGCCGGAGCGGCTGATGTTCCTCGGCTTCTTCGTGGCCTTCGCGATCAAGGCGCCGATGTGGCCGGTCCACACCTGGCTGCCCGACGCGGCCACCGAGTCGAGCCCCGCCACGGCGGTCCTGCTCGTCGGCGTCCTCGACAAGGTCGGCACCTTCGGGATGATCCGGTTCTGCCTCCAGCTCTTCCCCGAGGCCTCGAAGTGGGCCACCCCCGTCGTCATCGTCCTGGCCGTCATCTCGGTGCTCTACGGCGCCCTCCTGGCCATCGGCCAGACCGACATGATGCGGCTGATCGCCTACACGTCGGTGAGCCACTTCGGCTTCATCGTCCTCGGCATCTTCGCCATGACGACCGTCGGCGGTGCCGGCTCGACGCTCTACATGCTCAACCACGGCTTCTCGACCGCGGCCCTCTTCCTCATCGCCGCGATGCTCATCGCCCGGCGGGGGAGCAAGCGGATCCCCGACTACGGCGGCTGGCAGAAGGTGACGCCCGCGCTCGCCGGCGTGTTCCTCTTCGCCGGGATGGCCAGCCTCGCGCTGCCGGGCCTCGGGCCGTTCGTCTCGGAGTTCCTCGTCCTGGTCGGCACCTTCCAGCGCTACCGCGCCGCCGCGGTCATCGCGACCTTCGGCATCATCCTCGCCGCCCTCTACATCCTGCTGATGTACAAGCGCATGATGGGCGGCCCGAAGCCGGAGCTCAGCGCGCCGGTCCTCGACCTCAGCGTCCGCGAGAAGCTCGTCGTGGCGCCGCTCATCGCGGCGTTCCTGTTCCTCGGGTTCTACCCGAAGCCGGTCCTCGACGTCCTCAACCCCGCGGTCGCCACGACGCTCCAGAAGGTCGGCGTCCACGACCCCGCCCCCACCCTCGCTGCCGACGGGAGCTCCAAGTGATGCCCGCTGTGACCGTCTCCTTCGCCTCGGCGCTGCCGGCGGCGTTCCAGGCGACGCAGGTGGACTACAAGGCCATCGCGCCGATGCTCGTGGTGTTCGGCGGTGCGCTCCTCGGCGTCCTCGTCGAGGCGTTCGCCCCTCGCCGGCTCCGCTACCTCGTCCAGGTCGGCGTCGCCGTCGTGGCGCTGGTCGTGGCCTTCGTCGTCCTGGTCACCGTGTCGGTGCACGACCAGGGCATCACCCTGGCGCGGGCCGTCGTGATCGACGGGCCGGCGCTGTTCCTGCAGGGGACGCTGCTGGCGATCACGCTCCTGTCGGTGCTCACCATGGCGGAGCGGTTCGGCGGGGAGGGCCCCGACGCCTTCACGCCCATGGGCGCGTCGGTCCCTGGCTCCCCGCAGGAGGCCGCCGCCCTGCGGGCGGGACTCGCGACGAGCGAGGTCTTCCCGCTCACGCTGTTCTCGCTGGGCGGCATGATGCTCTTCCCCGCGGCAGGCGACCTGCTGACGATGTTCATCGCCCTCGAGGTCCTGTCGCTGCCCCTCTACCTGCTGTGCGGCCTGGCCCGGCGCCGGCGCCTGCTGTCGCAGGAGGCGGCCCTGAAGTACTTCCTCCTCGGCGCCTTCAGCTCCGCGTTCTTCCTCTTCGGCGCTGCCCTGCTCTACGGCTACAGCGGCTCGGTCTACCTGAGCGACATCGCCAAGGCGGTCACCACCGCCTCCGGCGACCTCGACGGCCTGCTGCTGCCGGGCGTCGTGCTCGTCCTCGTGGGCCTGCTGTTCAAGGTGGCGGCCGTGCCGTTCCACTCCTGGACCCCCGACGTCTACCAGGGCGCGCCGACCCCCGTGACGGGGTTCATGGCGGCGGCGACGAAGATCGCGGCGTTCGGCGCCATCCTGCGCCTGGTCTACGTCGGCCTCGAGGCCAACCGCTGGGACTGGCGCGGCGGCGTCATCGTGGTGGCCGCGCTGACCATGGTCGTCGGCTCGGTCCTCTCGGTCACCCAGACCGACATCAAGCGGCTGCTGGCCTACTCCTCCATCGCGCACGCCGGCTTCGTCCTCGTCGCCGTGCTGGCCTTCGACCGGCTCGGCGTCGCCGGGGTGCTCTTCTACCTCGTCGCCTACAGCTTCACCACGATCGCGGCCTTCGCGATCGTGTCGATGGTGCGGCAGGGCGGGTCCGAGGCGTCCCACCTCTCGCAGTGGGCCGGCCTCGGCCGCAACCACCCCGTGGTGGCGTTCGTCTTCGCCTTCCTCCTGCTCGCCTTCGCGGGGATCCCGCTGACGTCGGGCTTCACGGCCAAGTTCGCCGCGTTCGCGCCGGCCCTGGCCCACGGCGGCACCTACGGCGTGTGGCTCGTCGTCATCGGCGTGCTGTGCAGCGTCATCACCGCGTTCGTCTACTTCCGGCTCATCGTGCTCATGTACTTCACGAAGCCGGTCGAGGGCGTCGTCGCCGAGCAGGTGTCGCCGCTGACGACGGTCGCCATCACGGTGGGGACCCTCGCCACCCTCGTCCTCGGCGTCGTGCCGGCCCAGGTCCTCGAGCTGGCGAAGAGCTCGTCGCTCTTCCTGCGATGACCGCCACCCCGCCGCTGCTCGCGCTGCCCTCGGCCACCGACGAGCTCAGCAGCCGTCTCCAGGAGGGGCTGGCCCGCGTCGAGGCGGCCCTCCTCGAGGCGGTCGACCACGAGGACCCGTTCATCGCCCGGGCCAGCGGACACCTGGCGGAGGCGGGGGGCAAGCGGTTCCGGCCGCTGCTCACGCTGCTCGCCTCCGAGCTGGGCGCCGGCGCCGGGGACGACGTCGTCGCCGCCGCGACGGCCGTGGAGCTGACCCACCTGGCCTCGCTCTACCACGACGACGTCATGGACGCCGCCGAGGTGCGACGCGGGGCGCCGAGCGTCAACGCCAAGTACGACAACACCACCGCGATCCTCATCGGCGACCTGCTCTTCGGCACCGCCTCGGCGATCGTGGCAGAGCTCGGCGCCGATGCGGTGCGGATCCAGGCCGACACGTTCGTGCGGCTGTGCGCGGGCCAGATCCGCGACGACCGGCCCTGCCCGCCGGGTGAGGACCCGGTCGCCTACTACCTGCGGGTGCTGGAGGACAAGACCGGCGCCCTGATCGCCACCGCGGCCCGCTACGGCGCGATGTTCTCGGGCTGCCCGCCCCGGACCGTCGCGGTCATGCGCGAGTACGGCGAGCGCCTCGGCATGGCGTTCCAGCTCGCCGACGACCTCATCGACGTCGCCTCGGAGTCCGAGCACACCGGCAAGACGCCGGGCACCGACCTGCGCGAGGGCAAGGCCACGCTGCCGGTCCTCTACGTGCGCGCCTCCCGTGACCCGGCCGACGACCACCTCAAGGCGCTGCTGGCCTCCGACCTGCGCGACGACGCGCGGCTCGAGGAGGCGCTCACCCTGCTGCGGCGGCACCCGGCGATGGAACGGGCCCGGGCGCACACGCACGCGGTCGCCGAGCGCGCGCAGGTCGTGCTCGCGCCCCTGCCCGAGGGCGACGCCAAGGCGGCCCTCCTCGCGCTCGCGACCGGCGTCGTCACCCGCGTCGGCTGACCGCCCCAGCGGGCTGGGGCCTATGCCGGGACGTTGCCCTCGACGAGGTCCGCTCCGGCACGCCGCGGCCGGGCCGCGACGGAGTCGACGGTGAGGACGAGCAGGGCGACCCAGACGATGCCGAAGCCGACCCAGCGCTGGGCCGACATGTGCTCCCCGAGCAGCACCACGCCGCACAGCAGCTGCAGCACCGGTGTGACGAACTGCAGCAGCCCCACGAGCGTCAACGGGATCCGGCGCGCCGCCGCGGCGAACAGCAGCAGCGGCACGGCGGTGACCACGCCGGCGAGGAGCAGCAGCACCGGGTGCAGCGGGGCGTCCTGCGTCAGCGTCGTCGCGTGCCCGGCCGCCAGCCACGCGAGCACGACGACGGCGATGGGGAAGAGCACCGCCGTCTCGGCCGCCAGGGAGTGCATCGCCTTGAGGTGCACGCCCACCCGGTTCTTCACGAGCCCGTAGGCCCCGAACGAGGCGGCGAGGGTCAGCGCGATGGAGGGGAACTGCCCGCCCGCGAACGTCAGGTAGAGCGCGGCGACCGCGCCGATCCCGACGGCCACCCACTGCACCGTTCGCAGCCGCTCCCCGAGCACGACGACGCCGAGCGCCACGGTGACGAGCGGGTTGAGGAAGTAGCCCAGGGCCGCCTCCGTCGTGCGGTCGCTGAGGACGGCGTAGACGTAGACGACCCAGTTGAGCGCGATGAGCAGGGCGGCCGCGGTGAGCCCGAGGGCGAGCCGCGGCCGGGCGACGACGTCGCGCACCCACGCCAGGTCGCGACGCGCCACGAGCACCGCCGCGCAGACCACGAGGGTCCACACGATCCGGTGGGCGAGGATCTCCCACGCACCCGCGGGCTTCAGCGCCTCGAAGTAGAGCGGGAACAGGCCCCAGATCCCATAGGCGAGGAGCCCGTATGCCGTGCCGTGCCGCTTCTCGTCGCGGCTCACCGCGACGTCACGAGCGGACGACCCACGTGTCCTTGCCGCGGATGAGGCGGTCGAGGTCGTGCTCGGTGGCCGGGCCGCCCGCGGTGTCGACCGCCGCCGCCACCTGCGCCCGCACCTGGTCGTCGTAGGTCGGCCGCTGGACGTCCCGGAAGATGCCCATGGGGACGTGGGTCATCGCCGTGCTGTCGAGGCGCGAGAGCGCGAAGGCCTGCGACGGGTCCTCGGCACCCGGGTCGTGGACGACGACCTCGAGGCCGTCGACCTCCGCCTCGGGCACGAACGAGAGCCCACCGCCGGGCCGGCGGACGAGCACCTGTCGCTCGCCCTCTGCGCCCACCCGGACGGGCTCGCCCGCGGCGAGGGGCACGATCCGGGCCTCCTGCTGGGAGCGGTCCTTGATGAGCTCGAAGGCGCCGTCGTTGAAGATCGGGCAGTTCTGGTAGATCTCCACGAGCGCGGTGCCCCGGTGCTCGGCGGCCGCGCGCAGGACCGAGGTGAGGTGCTTGCGGTCGGAGTCCATGGTGCGCGCGACGAAGGACGCCTCCGCGCCGAGCGCGAGCGAGACCGGGTTGAACGGCTGGTCGACCGAGCCCAGCGGCGTGGACTTCGTCACCTTGCCGACCTCGCTCGTCGGGGAGTACTGGCCCTTGGTCAGGCCGTAGATCTTGTTGTTGAACAACAGGATCGTCAGGTTGACGTTGCGGCGCAGCGCGTGGATGAGGTGGTTGCCGCCGATGGAGAGCGCGTCGCCGTCGCCGGTGACCACCCACACCGACAGGTCGGGCCGGCTCGTGGCCAGGCCGGTCGCGATCGCCGGGGCGCGCCCGTGGATCGAGTGCATGCCGTAGGTGTCGAGGTAGTACGGGAACCGCGACGAGCAGCCGATCCCGGAGACGAAGACGATGTTCTCGCGCCTCAGCCCCAGGTCGGGCAGGAACCCCTGCACGGCGGCGAGGACGGCGTAGTCGCCGCACCCGGGGCACCAGCGGACCTCCTGGTCGGACGTGAAGTCCTTCTTCGTCAGGGTCGTGGCGCCCTCCTCGAGGCGCGGCACCAACGCGGTGCCGCCCCGGGGGTCCACGGGGGCGGACCCGTGCGTCGGCATACCGAGGTCTGTGGTGGTCATGGGGTCACTTCCTGCGTTGCCGAGACGATGGCGTCGGCGAGCTCGACGGTGGTGAAGGGCAGGCCGCGCACCCGCGTGAAGGAGCGGACGTCCACGAGGTACCTCGCCCGCAGCAGCAGGGCGAGCTGGCCGAGGTTCATCTCGGGGACGACGACGCGCTCGTAGCGGCGCAGCACCTCACCGGTGTTGGCGGGGAACGGGTTGAGGTGGCGCAGGTGGGCGCGGGCGACGTTCGCGCCGGTGTTCCGGACGCTGCGCACGGCCGCGGCGATGGGCCCGTAGGTCGACCCCCAGCCGAGGACGAGGACCTTCGCCTCGCCGCTGGGGTCGTCGACCTCGAGGTCGGGGATGCTGGCGGCGATGCGCTCGATCTTGGCCGCGCGGAGGCGGGTCATGTGGTCGTGGTTGTCGGGGTCGTAGGAGATGTTGCCCGTGCGGTCCGCCTTCTCGATGCCGCCGACGCGGTGCTCCAGGCCCGGCGTCCCGGGCACGGCCCACGGCCGCGCCAGTGTCTCCTCGTCGCGCAGGAAGGGCAGGAAGACCGGGGTGCCGTCGTCGTCGACGGCGTTGGGCGCCGTCGCGAACTCCACCGTGAGGTCGGGCAGGTCGCCGACGGACGGGAGCCGCCACGGCTCCGAGCCGTTGGCGAGGTAGCCGTCGGAGAGGACGAAGACGGGCGTGCGGTAGGTGGTGGCGATCCGGACCGCCTCGAGCGCCGTGTCGAAGCAGTCGGCGGGGGAGCGGGGCGCCACGATCGCCACCGGCGACTCGCCGTTGCGGCCGAACATCGCCTGGAGCAGGTCGGCCTGCTCGGTCTTCGTCGGCAGGCCCGTGGAGGGGCCGCCACGCTGGACGTCGACCACCACGAGCGGCAGCTCGAGGGCGACACCGAGGCCGATCGTCTCCGACTTCAGCGCGACGCCCGGGCCCGAGGTCGTGGTCACGCCCATCGCGCCGCCGAAGCTGGCCCCCAGCGCCGCGCCGATCCCGGCGATCTCGTCCTCGCACTGCATCGTGGTGACGCCGTAGCGCTTCAGCCCGGAGAGCGTGTGGAGGATGTCGGAGGCCGGGGTGATCGGGTAGGAGCCGAGGACGAGCGGGACGCCGGCGCGGTGCGCCGCGGAGACCAGGCCGTAGGCCAGGGCCATGTTGCCGGTCACGTTGCGGTACTCGCCCGCCGCCATGCGTGCCGGGGCGATCTCGTAGGAGACGGAGAAGTCCTCGGTGGTCTCGCCGTAGTTGAGGCCGGCGCGCAGGGCGGCGAGGTTGGCCTCCAGGACCTCGGGGTGCGCACCGAACTTGCTCTTGAGGAACTGCTCGGTGCCCTGCGTGGGCCGGTGGTACATCCAGGAGAGGAGCCCGAGCGCGAACATGTTCTTCGCGCGCTCCTTCTCCTTGCGCGAGAGGCCGCGGAAGCCGGCCAGCGCCTCGACCGTGATCGAGGTCAGGGCGACGGGGTGGACGTGCCACGACTCGAGCGAACCGTCCTCCAGGGGGCTCTGGTCGTAGCCGACCTTGGCGAGGTTGCGCTTGGTGAACTCGTCGGTGTTCGCGATGACGGTCGCGCCGCGGGGCAGGTCGCGCAGGTTGGCCTTGAGCGCGGCCGGGTTCATCGCGACGAGGACGTCGGGCGCGTCGCCGGGCGTGAGCACGTCGTGGTCGGCGAAGTGGAGCTGGAAGCTGGAGACGCCGGGGAGCGTCCCCTGGGGGGCGCGGATCTCGGCCGGGAAGTTGGGCAGGGTCGACAGGTCGTTGCCCAGGGCCGCCGTCTCCGACGTGAAGCGGTCACCGGTCAGCTGCATGCCGTCGCCGGAGTCCCCCGCGAAGCGGATGACCACCCGGTCGAGCTGCTGGACGGACTTGCTGCTCATGGCGCTGTGCCACCTGTTCTCGCGACGCTGACGCGGCCGGCGGTCCCTTCCACCGGGCCTTCCTCCATGGTAGGTCCGTGCCCACACCGCCCCGGCGCCAACCCGCATTCCGGACAGGAGGACGGGCCCGCGGGGCGCTGCGGTGCGCGCCCCCCGGTGGATAGGCTGCGAAGCGTGTCGCCCTACGTCGTGGTCGCAGCGGTCGTCCTCGCAGGCGTGCTGCTCTTCGCCGCGGCGATGGGCGCGCGGCGGGTGCTGGCGCCGGCGGCACCGACCCGGGCGAAGCTCGCCACCTACGAGTCGGGCGTCGACCCGGTGGGGCGCGACTGGGCCCAGACGCAGGTGCGCTACCTCGTCTACGCCTTCCTCTACGTCATCTTCGCCGTCGACGCCGTCTACCTCTTCCCGTGGGCGCTCGTGCTGCGCAGCCCGCACCTGGGCGCGGCGTCCCTCGTCGAGATCGCCGTCTTCATCGGGATCGTCGTGGTGGGGCTGGCCCACGCCGCCCGGCGCGGACTGCTGAGGTGGCACTGATGGCCACCGTCGACCTCCCGCTGCCGCGCCTCGGCGTCGGCGCCGAGACGGCCCCCAGGCCCATCAAGGTCGTCCTCAACTGGGGACGGCGCTACAGCCTCTGGGTCTTCAACTTCGGGCTGGCCTGCTGCGCCATCGAGTTCATCGCGGCGTCGATGGCGCGCCACGACTTCATCCGGCTCGGCGTCATCCCGTTCGCGCCCGGTCCCCGGCAGGCCGACCTCATGGTCGTCTCGGGCACGGTGACCGACAAGATGGCCCCGGCCGTGCGCCGCCTCTACGACCAGATGCCCGAGCCGAAGTACGTCATCTCCTTCGGCGCGTGCTCCAACAGCGGCGGCCCCTACTGGGACTCCTACTGCGTCACCAAGGGCGTCGACACGGTGGTCCCCGTCGACGTCTACGTGCCGGGCTGCCCGCCACGCCCCGAGGCACTCCTGCAGGGCATCATCAAGCTGCAGGAGAAGATCGCCTCGGAGTCCTTGTCCAGCAAGGGGATGCGCGCCAAGTACGGCGGCCACCGCGCCGCGACCGCGGCCGAGGTGACGCGGCCGCTCGTGGCGCCGCCGACGCGCGAGGTGGTCGGTGGCTGAGCAGCCTGCCCCCGTGGCCCCTGGTGCCACGGCGCGCCGCGAGGTGCCGCACGCCGACTGGGCGAGGGCCGTCGAGGCCGCCCGCGACGAGGGCTACCGCTTCTTCGACTGGCTCACCGCCGTCGACGAGACCGACGCGCCGGAGGACCCGGGGCTCGACGTGGTGTGCCACCTGCTCGACGGGTCCACCCCGGGCCGGCTGCGCGGCGTGCTCCTGCGCACCCGCGTGCCCGAGGGGACGCCGCTGGCGAGTCTCACGCCCGTCTTCCGCGGCGCGGCCTGGCACGAGCGCGAGACCCACGAGATGTTCGGGCTCCAGTTCGACGGGTTCGACGACGGCTCCGGCCTCGGGATGCGGCCGCTGCTCCTGCCCGACGGGTTCGAGGGCACACCGCTGCGCAAGTCGTTCGTCCTCGCGGCCCGCGCCTCGAAGCCCTGGCCCGGGGCCAAGGAGCCCGGGGAGAGCGAGCACACCCGGGCCCCCGGGCGCCGCCGCGTCCAGGCGCCCGGTGTGCCGGGGCCGGACTGGGGGCCGCGATGAGCCCCGCGGTCGAGGTCCTCGTCCGGACCGTGGCGGTGCTCGCGGCGTTCCTCGTCCTGCCGCTGCTCGTCGGCCAGACGGAGCACAAGGTCATGGCGCACATGCAGGGCCGGCTCGGACCGATGTATGCCGGCGGCTTCCACGGGTGGGCACAGCTCGTCGCCGACGGGGTCAAGTTCGCGCAGAAGGAGGACGTGACCCCGGCGGCCGCCGACCGGCCGGTGTTCCGGTTGGCGCCCGCCGTCGGGCTCGTGCCCTACCTCGTCGCGCTCGCCGCGGTGCCGCTCAGCCCCGGCCTCGTGGGGGCCGACGCCCCGGCGAGCGCCGTGCTCGTCCTCGCCGCGACCGCCGTCGGCATCCTCGGCACGCTCATGGCGGGCTGGGCCAGCGCCAACAAGTACTCGCTGCTGGGTGCGATGCGTGCCGCCGCGCAGCTGCTGTCCTACGAGCTGCCCCTCGTCCTCGCGGTCGCCTCGGTGTGCCTGGCCGCCGGCTCGCTGTCGCTCACCGCCATCGCCGGCGCGTGGTCGCCGTGGTGGCTGCTGTGGCAGCTGCCGGGTGCGTTCGTGTTCCTCGTCGCGGCGGTGGCTGAGCTGCAGCGCCCGCCCTTCGACATGCCCGTCGCGGACAGCGAGCTCGTCTTCGGGGCCTACACGGAGTACACCGGGCTGCGCTTCGCCTTCTTCCTGCTCGCCGAGTACGCCGGCATCGTGCTCATGTCGCTGCTCTTCGCCGTCCTCTACCTCGGCGGCTGGAAGGGCCCGCTCTCCGGCGACCTCGGCTGGCTGTGGACCCTGCTCAAGGGGTTCGTCGTGTCGGTCCTCGTCATCTGGATGCGGGTCGCCTGGCCCCGGCTCCGCGAGGACCAGCTGCAACGGCTCGCCTGGCTGGGCCTCGTGCCCCTCGCGCTGCTCCAGCTGGCCCTCACCGGCGTGTGGGTGGTGGCCACCGCATGACCGAGGCGGCGAAGGGCAGCCGGGCGGCCGGCATACCGGGTCTGGTCAGGGGCCTGGCCGCGACCGCGCGCACCCTCGCCCGGCCCACGCACACCAGCGAGTACCCCGACGCCCCGCCCTCGCTGCCCCCGCGCTCGCGCGGCGTCATCGCCCTCCTCGCGGAGAACTGCACCTCGTGCATGCTCTGCGCCCGGGAGTGCCCGGACTGGTGCATCTACATCGACTCCCACAAGGAGACCGTCCCGGCGACGACGCCCGGCGGCCGGGACCGGCAGCGCAACGTCCTCGACCGGTTCGCGATCGACTTCTCGCTGTGCATGTACTGCGGCATCTGCGTGGAGGTGTGCCCCTTCGACGCGCTCTTCTGGAGCCCCGAGTTCGAGTACGCCGAGCTCGACATCCGCGAGCTACTCCACGAGCGCGACCGGCTCGGGCAGTGGATGGCGACCGTGCCGCCGCCACCGGCCCTCGACGAGCGCTCCGCCGACCCGGCCGAGGTGAGCGCGCTGGGCAAGCCGGCCCGGGCGCCCCGGGCCCCGCGCCAGGCCGCCGCCGAGGAGGGACAGGCGTGACGGGGCTCGACGTGGCGTTCGCCGCCGCCGGGACCGTCGCCGCCGCCAGCGCGGTGCTCTCCGTCACGACCCGCCACGTCGTCCACGCCGCCCTGTGGCTCGTCGTCTCGCTCGGCGCCGTCGCCGGCTGCTACCTCGTCCTCGGTGCCGAGTTCGTCGCCCTGGTGCAGGTCCTCATCTACGTCGGCGCTGTGGTCGTCCTCGTCCTCTTCGCGCTCATGCTCACCCGGGCGCCCATCGGGCCCAACGAGGAGGTGAGCGCCTCGCCGCTGCACCGGGCGCTGGCGGCGGTGCTGGCGGCCGGCGTCACGGCGCTCCTCGCCGCGGTCCTCGTGCCGCTGGCACGGGTGGTCGGGGCCGTGCGCCGCGGCGGGCCCGGCACCACGGGCCTGGGCGAGCAGCTCTTCGGCACCTGGGTGTGGCCCTTCGAGGCACTCTCCGTCCTCCTGCTCGCCGCGCTCGTGGCCGCGCTGGCGGTCGCCGGCATGGCGCGCGGCCGCGGAGCGGGCGAGCCGTGATCCACCTCGAGGGGCCCTTCCTGCTCGCGGCCGTCCTCGCGGGCGCCGGCACCTACGGCGTGCTGGCCCGCCGCAACGCCGTGCTCGTGCTCATCGGCGTCGAGCTCGTCCTCAACGCCGCCACCGTGCTCCTCGTCGCGGTCGGCTCGACCGGGGGTGACCGGTGGGCGGCCGGGTGGGTGCTCACCCTCTTCGTCATCACCATCGCGGCCGCGGAGGTCTGCGTCGCGCTCGCCGTGGTCCTCGTGCTGTTCCGGCAGCGCGGCGACGTCGACGTGACGGCAGAGGCGATGGCCGGCGAGGGTCGCCGGTGAGCCTGGCCGCCGCGCGGCTCGTCGTCCTGCTGCCCGCGCTCGCCGCCGTCCTCGGGCTCGCGCTCGCCCGCCGCGCTCCTCGCTCCACCGCCCAGCTGGTCGCGGGGCTCGGGGCGCTCCTGACGCTCGCGGCCGCGGCCGCCGGGCTGGTGGCGGAGAGCTCCTCCGGCGCCCGGCCGACGGGCCACCTCCTCCCGGCCCTGAGCGCCGGCGCCCTCCGCGTGCCGCTGCTCCTGCAGTCCAGCCGCACGGTCGCGCTGCTGGCTGTCGTCGTGGCGGTCGTCGGCTGGGCGGTGCAGGCGTTCGCCGGCTGGTACCTGCGCGAGGACGACCGCTACCCGGTCTTCGCCGCGACGGTCTCGCTGTTCCTGTCCGGGATGCTGCTCCTCGTCCAGTCGGCCGACCTGCTCCTGACCTTCGTCGGCTGGGAGGTCATGGGCTGGTGCTCCTACCTGCTCATCGGCCACTGGACCCGTCGCGAGAGCGCCAACCGGGCGGCCTTCAAGGCGTTCCTCGTGAACCGCTTCGCCGACGTCGGGTTCTTCCTCGGGGTGGTGGGCCTGGCGGCGGGCCCGGGCTCCACGGCATACCGGGAGGTCGTCGCCCACTGGGCGCCCTCCGGCGCCGGGACCGCCGGCGGCCTCGGGGACGCCGCCATGGCGCTCCTCGTCGTCGGGATCCTCGGCAAGTCCGCACAGGTGCCGTTCCACGACTGGCTGCCGGACGCCATGGAGGGCCCGACGCCCGCGTCGGCGCTCATCCACGCCGCGACGATGGTCGCGGCCGGCACCGTCGTCCTCGCGCAGCTCTTCGACGTCCTGGCCGTGAGCGACGCGGCGCGGTGGCTGCTCGGGGTGAGCACGGCCGTGACGATGGTCTGGGCGGCGCTGCTCGCCTTCGTGCAGCCGGACCTCAAGCGGCTGCTCGCGTACTCCACCGTCAGCCAGGTGGCGCTCATGCTGTCGGCGCTCGCCGTCGCGCCGCGCGCCGACGGTCCCGGGAGCGGGCTGGTGCACCTGGTGTCGCACGCCTTCTTCAAGGCGTTGCTGTTCCTCGGGATCGGCTGGCTCAGCGTCGGCGTCGGGACGTCTGCGGTGGCCCTGGCCGGCCGGCTGCGCGCCACCCCCGAGGTGCGCGTCGCGATGGGCGTCGGGCTGCTGTCCCTCGCCGGGGTCCCCCCGCTCATGGGGTTCTGGTCCAAGGAGCACGTGCTCGGTGCCGCGGAGGCCGGGGTGGGCGGGGGAGCTGGGGCGCGCGCGGTCCTCGTCCTGGTCGCCGCCCTGGTGACGGTCGCGCTCACCGCGGCCTACTGCACCCGCGCGTGGCTCGTCCTCGACAGGCCGGCAGCGCATTTGCCCGAGCCCGCGCCGGCTGCGGCCGAGCCCGCGCCCGGTGTATCGCAGCCCGCCCCGGGTGCGCCCGAGCCCGCGCCGGCCGGCTCGCGTCCGTCCGCGGCCCCCGTTGCCCTGCCGGCCCTCGTGCCCCTGCCAGCCCGGGCGTCCCTCGCCGTCCTCGCGGTCCTCGCCGTCGTCGGCGGCCTCGTCCTGCTCACGCCCTGGCTGCGCCTGCCCGGGCACGTGAGCTGGTGGACCGTGCTGCTCAGCCTCCTGCTCGTCGCCGGCGCCGCGAGCGCCGTGTGGGTGAGCACGCGGGGCGCCACCGACCCGGCCCTCCTGGCCGCCGCGAGGCTGCGCCCCGTCTCCTCCAGGGCCCACCCTCTGGCGGCCGACCACCTCTACCTGGTCGTCGTCGCCAGGCCCGTCCTGGCGCTCGCCCGTTTCGTCACCGTCCTCGACCGCGACGTCATCGACGCCTACGTCCGCGGCACGGCGCTGTCGGCCCGGCTGCTCGGCCGTGGCGGGCAGCGGGTCCACGCCGCGGAGCGCGCGGCCAGCGGGGTCGTCTGGGTCGCGGTCGGCGTCCTCGTCGTCGCCGTGACGGGGGCCGCGCTGTGGTGATCCTCCTCGCGCTCGCCGTGCTGCCCGCCGTGGCCCTGTGGCTGCTCGCCGCCGGGCGCGGGCTCGACCACCGCACCGTGAGCACGGTCTCCCTCACGGCGTCGCTCGTCGCGCTCGCCTGCACCGTCGCGGCGGTCGTCGCGCGTCCCGAGGTCGACCGCCCCTGGGTGCCCGCACTCGGCCTGCGGTGGCAGCTGGGGGTGGACGGCATCAG
>JAICIN010000016.1 GCA_025924375.1 Dermatophilaceae bacterium
CCCGAGGGCTGGTGCATCATGACGCGCGCGTGCGGCGTGGCGTAGCGCTTGCCCTTCGTGCCGGCGCTGAGCAGGAACTGACCCATGCTGGCGGCCAGGCCCATCGCGACGGTGGCGACGTCGTTGGGCACCCACTTCATCGTGTCGTAGATCGCCATGCCCGCGGTCACGGAGCCGCCGGGGCTGTTGATGTAGAGCCAGATGTCCTTGTTGGGATCCTCCGCGGCGAGCAGCAGGAGCTGCGCGCAGATGGCGTTGGCGTTGTCGTCCCGCACGTCGGAGCCGAGGAAGATGATCCGCTCCTTGAGGAGCCGGTTGTAGATGTGGTCGTCGAGACCACCCTGCGGCCGCTCGTCCTGGGCGACGATCTCCGTGCTGCTCACTGTCACTCCGTTCCCCGCTGCGGGCTGGTTGGCTGGCTGTCGCTTGCTCACGCTGACCCTAACGCCCGGCCCCGGCGCGTCAGTCCCCGGAACCCGCCGTGTTCGCCGTGAGCGCACAGCGCTCAGGTTGCCTGCGGCTCGGCTGGGCCACGCCGTCCGTCGGGCTCCCGGGCGGCGGGCAGGACCGCGATCGCGAGGACGAGCATCACCCCGACGACGAGCAGCGCCCGGAGGATCCCGTAGTGGTCGCCGAGGAAGCCGAGCAGCGGCGGGCCTCCGATGAACGCGGTGTAGCCGATCGTCGCCACCACGGAGATCCGCGCGGCGGCCCGCGCCGGGTCGTCGGCCGCGGCGCTCATGCCGACCGGGAACCCCAAGGAGACCCCGAGGCCCCAGATCGCCGCGCCGACATAGGCCAGGACCGTGCCCCCGAACACCACGCAGAGGCTCCCGGCGCCGGCGGCGACGAGCATGACGCGCAGCACCGGGACGCGTCCGTAGCGGTCGAGCAGGCCGGTGCCGAGCACCCGGCCCAGGGTCATGAACGACAGGAACGTCGCGAAGGCCAGCACGCCGGCCCACGAGGGCAGGTCGTAGCCGTCGACGAAGGCGACCGAGACCCAGTCGTTGGCCGTGCCCTCGGTGAACGCGGCGACGAGGGTCAGCAGGCCGATGAGCAGGGTCCGCCGCTCGGTCCAGGCGCCGAGGACGCCCAGCCGGGCCCCGCTCCCGGTGGCCGGGTCGGCACCGCCGGCCGCCGCGGACGACGCGTCGTGGGACTCGGCGGCCCGCGGCAGGAAGGACCGGGTCGCCCACCACGCGGTGGCCGCGATGAGCACCGCCATCCCCAGCAGGTGCAGGCTCACGGGGACGTGGCGCCACGACATGGCAGCGCCGACGAGGGCGCTCACCACCGTCCCCCCGGAGAACGCCGCGTGGAACCGGGGCATGATCGTGCGCCCCAGGTGGTGCTCGACGCTGGCACCCTCGAGGTTCATCCCGACGTCCCAGATGCCGATCCCGAAGCCGAGGCAGAACAGCCCCAGGGCGACCGGCCAGCGCGTGTCGAGGCCGTCGACGCCGACGGCGACCCCGACGAGGCCGAGCAACAGCGTGCCGAGCCCGATCCGCACGGACCCCGCGGCCCCCAGCCGGCTGGCGACCCAGCCCGAGGAGGGCAGGCCGAGCACCGAGCCGAGCGAGCCGGCGAGGAGGAGCACGCCGAGCTGCCCCGCACTCAGTCCCAGCGAGTGCTTGACGTCGGGGATGCGCGAGGCCCAGGCCGCGAAGGCCATGCCGTTGAGGGCGAACACCGCCGACACGGCCGTGCGGGCGGTCTCGGCTCTCGGGCGGTCGACCGCCAGGGAGTGGTCCACGGGCGTCTCTCTCGGGAGCGGGCAGGGGCGGCCCGATGCTCCCACCCCGCGTCTCTCGCGGTCACATCGTGTCCAGCCGTCGTCGCCGGAACGTCCGCCTCGTCAGTCGGCGACTGCCGCGGCGAGCTGCGCCTCGCCCGCGGCCACGACGTGCACGGTGACGTAGTGTGCCCCGTCCGCCGTCGTCAGCGCGCCCTCGAAGTCGAGCAGCGTCTCGGACGAGACGACCGAGTGGCTTTCCCAGGGCGCGTCACCGAACCCCTTGCGCCACAAGCGTTCCAAGCCGTTCGCGGCCTCCCACGGAAGCACGCCGTCCGAGCACCGGCACAGGGCGACGACCATCTGGTCGGGGTCCTCGGTCGGGCCGACCTCGACCTCGTCGAAGTAGCGGCTGGTGCGCAGGATCGCCTCGACGTGGTCGAGCACCGACGCCAAGTCCGCTTCGGAACCAGGCGCGCAGTTGTCCTGCACCGCGCGCCGCAGCTTGTGGAACGCCCCCGAGTCCATGAGCGGATGATGGCCGAGCGGTGGCGCGGGCGGACCGGCCAAAAGACGTATGCCGTGGACGGGAGCCCGTCCACGGCATACGTCGTGATGCGTTGCGCCTCAGGCCTGGGCGGGCTCCGGCTGCTCCTCGGTCGCGTCGGCGACCGGCTCCTCGCCCTCCGGCTCCCCGGCGACGTCCTCGAGGGCCTCGTCCGTCTCGTCGGTGTCCGTCACCTCGTTGAGGTCGACGGGGTTGCCGGCGGTGTCGACGACCTTGGCCTTCTCCAGGACGCTCGCGAGCGCCTTGCGGCGGGCGACCTCGGCGACCATCGAGGGGACCTGGCCCTGCTGGTCGATGGCCTGGGCGAACTGGTTGGGATCCATGCCGTACTGCTGCGCGGACATGACGAGGTACTCGATGAGCTCGCCCTGCTCGACTGAGATCTCCTCCTGCTCGACGATGGCGTCGAGGAGGAACTGGGCCTTGAGCGCGCGGCGCGTGTTCTCCTGGACCTCCGCGCGGTGCTCCTCGTCCTCGAGGCGGTCCTCGCCCTCGAGGTGGGAGTGCACCTCCGCCTCGACGACGCCGTCCGGGACCGGCACGTCGACCGAGTCGAGGAGGTGGTCGAGGACCTTGTCGCGGGCCTGGACGCCCTGCTCGAACCTCTTGGCCTGCTCGGCCTGCCTGGTCACGTCGGCCCGCAGCTCCTCGAGGGTGTCGAACTCCGAGGCCAGCTGGGCGAAGTCGTCGTCGAGCTCCGGCAGCTCCCGCACCTTGACGGACTGGACGGTGACGGCGACCTCCGCGTCCTGACCCTCGTGCTCGCCACCGGCGAGCGGGCCCGTGAAGGTCTTGCTCTCGCCGGCGCTCATGCCGAGGAGGGCGTCGTCGAGACCGTCGAGCATGGTGCCCGAGCCGACCTCGTAGGACACGCCGTTGACCGAGTCGATCTCCTCGTCGCCGAGGGTGGCGTTGAGGTCGATGGAGACGAAGTCGCCCTGCTCGACGGGCCGCTCGACGCCCTTGAGGGTGCCGAAGCGCTGCTGGAGCGCGGTGAGGCGCTCGGCCACGTCCTCGTCGGAGGCCTGCGCCTCGTCGACCTCGACGCCGATGCCCTCGAGGTCGGGCAGCGTGACCTCCGGACGCACGTCGACCTCGACGGTGAACTTCAGCTCCTGGCCGTCCTCGGCCGGCACCTCCGTCACGTCGACCTCGGGTTGCCCGATCGGGCGCACCTTGTTCTCCTCGACGGCCTGGCCGTAGAACTGGGGCAGGGCCTCGTTGACGGCCTCCTGCAGGACGGCGCCACGACCGACGCGCTGGTCGATGATCCGGCTGGGGACCCGGCCCTTGCGGAAGCCGGGGACCTGGATCTGGGAGCCGATGCTCTGGTAGGCCGCGTCGAGGCTCGGCTTGAGCTCCTCGTAGGGGACCTCGACGGTCAGCTTGACCCGGGTCGGGTTGAGGGTCTCGACGGCACTCTTCACTGCGGGCTACTCCAGGCTCGTGGATGGCGGGAAACGCCCGGGCCAGCCGCTGCCGACGTGCTCCCGGACCAAAACACCATCGTAGCCGCTGGGCAGCAGGCCCCTGAAATGCGGCGGCCGGGCGACGCTGCCCGGGGCGCGCGCACCCCAGGAAGGCGGATGCCGGCCGGCGCCCCGGTGCGCGGAGGCGGACGGTGCCCCTACGGCATACAGCGGGTGCGCCTGTCGGCCCCGCCCGGTAGGTTCCGCCGAACCCGCTGCCACAGCAGGGGCACAGGGAGTCCACAGGAAGGGTTGACCATGCGCAGAACCACCTCGGTCCGGCTGGCGGTCGTCGCGGCCGCGCTCGCCGCCGCCGCCTCGGTCGGGACCACGGCCACCGCCACCACGGCAGTCGCGGCACCGACGCCCTCGAGCGGCGCGGCCGCCTGCGTGAGCGCGGACGGCGCCCTGCAGGTCGCCCGGGTCCGGGGCGACGTCGCCGGGGCGCAGGAGCCGAAGCTCTACCCCGACAACCAGGCCAAGGCCTACGGCGCGCTGCCCGACGCCCCCTACCTCGGCAACGGCACGGTGCAGGTCGGCACGGTCTTCCACATGGTCTCCGACCACGAGCTGACGGCCTCGGAGAAGCAGCGCTGGACCACGATGATCGACGCGCAGATGGCCGTCCTCAACGACTCCTACTCTGGCGCCACGGCAGCGGGTGCCGCCGACACGCCCTTCCGCTTCGCCCTCGACCACATCACGTGGACCGTCAACCCGCAGTGGTACACGGTGGTCCCCGGGACGACCGAGCGCGACATGAAGAAGGCGCTCCACGAGGGCGACTCGCGCACGCTCAACGTCTACGCCGCCAACATCGGCGCCGGGCTGCTCGGCTGGGCCTACTTCCCCAAGGACTACAACAACGGCCGCGACTACGTCGACGGCGTCGTGATGCTCGACGAGTCCATGCCGGGCGGAGTCAACCCCGACACCGGCCTGCCCTGGAAGTACGGCGAGGGCGACACCCTGACCCACGAGGTCGGCCACTGGCTGATGCTCGAGCACACGTTCGCGCACGGCTGCTCGGCCTCCGGCGACTGGGTGGAGGACACGCCGAAGGAGGCCTACCCGCAGTTCAACTGCCCCGTGGGCGCCGACTCGTGCAAGGCGCCGGGTCTCGACCCGGTCCACAACTTCATGGACTACACGCAGGACTCCTGCATGGACATGTTCACCACCGGCCAGGCGCAGCGGATGAGCGACGCCTGGGTCGCCTTCCGGGCGAGCGGGCGGGGCTGAGCGCGGCCACCCCGGGGGATGCCGGGCGCGCATTCCGCGCGTCCGGCACCGCGGGGACGAGGAACTGTCGGGGTAGCCGGATTTGAACCGGCGGCCTTCCGCTCCCAAAGCGGACGCGCTACCAACCTGCGCCATACCCCGCCGGCGGGCGAGCCGATGTCGGCCCGTCGTGCGGCGGGCATTAGGCTAGCGCCCCGGACCCGCGGCACCGCCGCGGGCCCGCGCGGGTGTAGCTCAATGGTAGAGCCCCAGTCTTCCAAACTGGCTACGCGAGTTCGATTCTCGTCACCCGCTCTGGTGAGGACCGGCGTGTTCCTGCGCACCGTCCCGGCTGCTCTTCCAGTCGCCGATCGCCGCGAGGCGGCGACGCTGTTGCGCGGCTGCGCCGGCGTCGAGCCCGCGGTTGCGCTCCTCGAGCTGGCCGCTGACGCGTTCGCGGTGCGCGACGGGGTTGTGGTCGTCGTACTTGAACTTTGCGTCGACCCGCACCACGGCCAACCGGACGGCCCGTATGCCGGGCAGCATCCGGCCGTAGGGCGGCGCGTCCACGGCCATGGTGGCGTGCCCGCCTTCGGGTTGGAAGTCGGCGAGCTGGGCGGCGAGGACCTCGGCCTTGGCCGCAGGGTCGTCCACCACCGTGGGCCGGCACAGGAACTGCACGGCCGTGTAGTAGCTGGTCGGCACCCCGTCCTCGTCCGGGCCGCCCGCCCTGGCGCGCCAGTACGTCGGGATGTAGGCGTAGTCGCCCACGAGGGCGAGCCGCACCTCCGCCGCCGCCTCGAGGTGCGGCCACACCGGGTTGGGCCGCGCGAGGTGGAGGAGCAGCTCCTGGCCCCTGACGGTGAAGTGGGTCGGCACCACGACGGGCGCCTGAGCCGGGTCCAGGTTGTTGACCACGAGCACGCCGAACCGGTCGGTCGCGGCGAGCCACTCCTGCCACTCGGTGGGCTCCAGGGCCGCATCCCAGGGGTGGATGAGCATGTCAGTGTCCTTCGTCGGTGGTGGAGATGGCGGTGACCAGGCGCCGGGCGCTCCGGAGCAGCGCCTCGCCGTCCCCGTCGCTCGCACCCGGTACGAGGCCGTCCACGGCCACGAGCACGGCGCGGTAGTCCGGCCTGAGCACGAACGCGGACGGCTCCACGCGGGCGGCGGCGAGGAACCCGTCGAGCGTCACGGGGTCAACCATGGTGGGCCTCCGGGACGGCCCCCGCGCCCACGGCCGGCTCGAAGACGGCGAGGGAGAACCTCGCCGGTTCCTCGCCGCGGTTGGCGTACGAGTGCTCGACGTCCCCCGGAAAGGCGACCGCGTCACCGACGTCGAGGCTGACACTCTGCCCCGCCACGGACACCGAGACGGTGCCCGCCTGCACCTGCACCAGCTCCTTGGCGCCTCCCGTGTGGGCCTCGCTGGCATGCGAGTCGCCGGGCCCGAGGACCCAGTCCCACAGCTCCAGGACGTCAGGTGGCTCGGTGCCCGCCACGAGGACGCCGCGGCCGCCGGCTGGACCACTCCACAGGGTCGCCCCCTCGCCGGCGCGGGTGACCTTCACGGGTCTGGCCTGCGGGCGCTCGACCAGTGAGGGCAGCCCGATCCCGAGGGCGTCGCTGATCCGCAGCAGCGTCCCCACACTGGGGTTCGCCGCGCCCTGCTCGACGTTGACCACCATCCTGCGGCTCACCGCGGCCGCCTCGGCCAGCTGGTCGAGGGTCCACCGCCGGGTGTGGCGCTCCTGCCTGACCCGCGCGCCGATCGCGAGCGCGAGCTCCGCCGTGAGATCGTCCACGAGTGCACCATACTGCACTCATGGTGCACGGGTTGCCGCCCCGGGCGGGTGCTCGTCGGGCTGGTGGCCCGCCCACGGACCTGCGCCATGGGAGCTACCCTGTGCCGGCCGCCGCTCGCTCACGGCCGTGCGTGACGCCGCCGGCGGTCGCGCCTCGGCACCAGCACGAGGCGGCCCACGACCGCGCCCACGACGGCCCCGAGGAGCCATCCTGCGAGGACGTCGGTCGGCCAGTGGGCGCCGAGGTAGACCATGCATACGCCCACGAGCACGACCCCGGCGAGGAGGACGAGGGCGGCAGCGCGCCTCCACTGCGGAGAGGGCCACGTCACCGCGACGAGAAGGGTGACGGCCAGGGCCGCCGTGAGGGACGCCTGCGTCGACGGGAAGGAGGGCCCGCCGACGTGGAGCAGGGTGAGGTCTCCGGACGGCCGCGGGCGACCGACGAGGTCCTTGAGCACCACCGCCGCTCCCCCGGAGACGGCGAGGGACCCCACCGCCGCGACGGCCGGGCGGTAGGCACGCAGGCGCACCACGACGACCAGCGCGACGAGGGCACACGCTGCGAGCACCACCGACGTCGTGCCGAGCCACATCACGACGCGCGCGGTGGCCGTCGCCCAGTCCGTGCGGTGGGCGACGACCGCCTCCATGACGGTCGTGTCGACGGAGCCGCCCACCAGCGAAGAACCCCTCACGACGCCCGCCCCCGCCGCAACCGTCGTGCGTACCCGACCACGAGGAGCGACCCCGCGGCGACGAACCAGACGAGGACGAACGCGCCGATGAACCACCGTGTCGGGCCGTCGATCCGCGCCCTGCTGGTGTCGTCCGGAGCTGCGCGGTCGAGGTACACCGTCGTCGGCACCCTCGTGGTGACCGATGGGTCCTGGTGGGTGTTGTCGACGGTGTACTCCGTCCCGTCGTACCGGTAGTAGGCCAGGCCACCGCTCGAGTACCCGTGCACCGGGATGCCGGTCCACAGCACGCTGGCCGGGTCCTCGAGGACCAGGACGACGCTCAGGGCCCCGACGAGGAGGAGGACCGCGACCCCGGGGAGGAAGGGCGGCCGGCTCACACGGGGCATGTCGCCATGATGCCCGTCACGCGCCCCCGGCGCGGGTCATCGCGCGCACGTCCACGACGCGCCGGCCCGCCGCCAGCCCCTTGGCCTCGAAGCCGTCGAGGGGACGCCACGTGGGGCGGGGTACCACGTCGGCGACCCACAGCGGGTGGCGACGGAGCTGCGCCAGGGCGTGCCCGGCATACCCCTCGTGGTCGGTGGCGAGGAGCAGGCGCCCGTCGGCACGCAACCGGTCGGCGAGCAGGTCGAGGGTCTGGCTGGAGATGAGGCGCCGCTTGGCGTGCCTGGCCTTCGGCCAGGGGTCGGGGAAGAAGACGTGGACGGCGCTGAGGCTCCCGCTCGGGACCCGCGCCTCGAGGAGCGCGACCGCGTCGCCGTGGTGGACGCGCAGGTTGCCCACGCCTGCGCGCTCAGCGGCGGCGAGCATGCGGGCGAGGCCGGGCGTGTGCACGTCGGCCGCGACGACGTCGTGCCCGGGGTGGGTCTGCGCGTAGGCGATGGCGGCGGCCCCGTGGCCGCAGCCGACCTCCAGGACGAGCGGCGCGTGGCGGCCGAAGAGGACTGCTGCGTCGAGCGGTCCCTCCGGCAGGGACCGTTGCGGCATCAGCTCCTCGAGGCGCGAGGCGGTCAGCGGGGAGATCCGGCCCTGCCTGGCGTGGAACGTGCGCACGCGGGCGGTCTCGGTCACGGGCAGGAAGGGTAGCCGCTGACCCTGCGCGCCGCCGCGGCGGTCATGCCGGGTTTGCAGCACCACGCTAGGGACGTCGCGTGAGCGACGTCCCTCGCGGCTCGGCGTCAGCGGCGCCAGAGGAGGACGGCCGCCCGGTCATCGGTCTCGCCGGCGCGGGCCGCCCTGCACACCTTCTCGGCCATCCCCTCGAAGCCGCCCTTGATCATCCCCTCGGCGGTGCCCAGCATGCGGTCGATGCCGTCGCGCAGGTCGCGGTTGCGCGTCTCGATGACGCCGTCGGTGTACAGCAGCAGCGCGTCGCCGCGCCCGAGGACCCCCGTGGTGCGCGGGTAGGCGGCGGACTCGGTGATCCCGAGGACCGGGCCCTCCTCGTCCTCGATGAGCTCCCAGCGACCGGAGCCGGCCAGGAAGCGCACGGGCGGGGGGTGCCCCGCGGAGCCGAGGCTGAACGCACCGGTGCACAGGTTGACCTGGATGTGCACCGCCGTCGCGAAGCCCTCGTCCCAGTGCTGGCGGAGCAGGTAGCTGTTGGCGGCCGGGAGGAACGACTCGGCCGGCATGGACCCGAGCAGCCCACCGAAGGCGCCGGAGAGGAGCAGCGAACGGGTGCCGGCCGCGAGGCCCTTGCCCGACACGTCGACGAGGACGACCTCGATGACGTCGTCGGTCAGGCTCGTCACGACGAAGTCACCCGAGAACGACTCGCCGTAGGCGGAGAGGATCGACAGCTCGGCGCCCCACTCCGCGGGCAGCTCGGGGAGCTCGCCCTGGGTGCGGAGCCGGTCCCGGAGGTCGACGAGCATGCTCTCACCGAGGTTGCCCTGGACGCCGAGCCGGGCGCGGGACCGCGCGACCCAGAGCATGATCCCCATGATGAGGGCGAGGACCACGGTCGCCCCGACCACGGAGGGCCGGTCGGTGCGGCTCATGCCGATGGTGAACGCGGCCCAGAGGATGAGGTAGGCGTCGACCCATCCGAGCAGCTTCGGTGCCAGGAAGAGCCCCGCGAGCACCGCGAGGAGGCTGTAGCTGGCGAACGGCGCCCAGCCCCAGAGGTACTGCGAGAGCCCGGCTGCGGTGATGCCGAGGACGAGGAGGACCACCGTGGCCAGGGGCGCGAACCGGCCCCAATGGGCACGACGGCGAGTCGCGCGATAGGTCAGCGACGACCGGTGCTGGGGGGCTCGGGCGTGCTCGAGTGCGACCACGTCTGCAGTACCTCACGGACAGCCGGATGTCGTCACCCGGGAACGTTCAACAAGCGACCGCGGGTCCCCGCAAACCCGTGGGGCCCAGCGTAGTGACACTTTCTCGGGCGTCGGGTCCTTATCCCCAGATCGCCCCGTCTCCCGCGACGCGTCGGTTGCGCGCGGCGTGGCTCAGGGCACGGGTGGCAGGGTCCCCGACGCCTCGTAGGCGCTCACCATGTCGATGCGCCGCTGGTGGCGCGGCTCACCGGAGAAGGGTGTCGAGAGGAACACGCGGACCATGGACCGGGCCTGCTCCACGGTGTTCATCCGGCCGCCGATGGAGATGACCCGGGCGTCGTTGTGCTGCCGGGCCAGGCGGGCCAGCTCGTCGTCGTAGCAGAGCGCCGCGCGGATGCCGTCCACCTTGTTGGCGGCCATCTGCTCGCCGTTGCCCGAGCCCCCCAGCACGACGCCGAGGGAGCCGTCGTCCCCCGCGACCGCCTGCGCGGCGCGCAGCACGAAGACGGGGTAGTCGTCCTCGGGGTCGAGGGTGTGGGGACCGTGGTTGGTCACCTCGTGGCCCTCCTCCTCGAGGAAGCCGACGAGGTCACCGAGCAGCTCGTATGCGGCGTGGTCGCCGCCGATGTGGACGCGCATGTCGGTCCGTGGCCCCTCTCAGTCGAGAATGGGCCCGACAGTACGGGACCGCTTGAGCTCGAAGAAGCCGGGGGTTCCGGCGACGAGCACGCAGCCGTCCCAGAGCCGGCCGGCGGCCTCTCCCTGGGGGGCCGGGCTGACGACCGGCCCGAAGAACGCGACCCCGTCCACCGCCACGACCGGGGTGCCCACCTCGTCGCCGACGAGGTCGATCGCCCGCTGGTGGCTGGCGCGGAGCAGGTCGTCCACCTCGTCGGTGTCGGCGAACCGGGCGAGCTCCGCCGGGAGCCCGACCTCCTCGAGCGCCGGGGCGATGACCTTGGCGTAGTCGGTCTGACCGCCGAGGTGGATGCGTGTGCCCATGGCGTCGTAGAGCGGCTTGACCACCTTGTCGCCGTAGTCGCGGGCGGCGGCCGTGATCACGCGCACCGGCCCCCAGCCGCGGTCCATCATGGCGCGGTAGTCCTCGGGGAGGTCGCGGTCCTCGTTCAGCACCGAGAGGCTCATCACCGACCACGTGACCTCGACGGGCCGGACCTGCTCGACCTCCATGATCCAGCGCGAGGCCATCCACGCCCAGGGGCACAGCGGGTCGAACCAGAACTCTGCGGAGTGCTTGCGTGCGTTCGCTTCTGTAGTCATCACCTGGTTCCAACAGCGGGTCCTCGCGAGATCTTCCCCTCGCGTCCACGGCGTCCAACGCGTCCGGGGGCCACCCTGTGAGCCGTGCGAGGATGGCGCGCAGTGACCCCGATCGGAGCAGGAGAGCCCGTGCCTGGCAAGAACCTGACGCGCGACGAGGCCGTCGCCCGCGCAGCGGCGGTGGCCGTCGACCACTACGACGTCGCCCTCGACCTCACCACGTCGCAGACCACCTTCCGGTCCGTCACGACGGTGACCTTCGACGCCCAGCAGCCCGGAGCGAGCAGCTTCATCGACCTCATCGCCGACTCGGTCCAGGCCATCACCCTCAACGGCGAGGACCTCGACCCTGCCGCCCACTTCGACGGCGTCCGGGTCACGCTGCCCTCGCTCGCGGACCACAACCAGCTCCGCGTCGACGCCACGTGCCTCTACATGAACACCGGCGAGGGCCTGCACCGGTTCGTCGACCCCGTCGACGACGAGGTCTACCTCTACTCCCAGTTCGAGGTCGCCGACTGCCGCCGCATGTTCGCGGTCTTCGAGCAGCCCGACCTCAAGGCGACCTTCGCGTTCACCGTCACGGCCCCGGCGCACTGGGAGGTCGTCTCCAACTCCCCGACCCCGTCACCCGAACCGGCGGGAGAGGGCTCGGCGACCTGGCGCTTCTCCCCCACCCCCCGCATCTCCAGCTACATCACCGCCCTCGTGGCCGGCCCCTACGCGGTCGTGCGTGACGAGGTCGAGACCCGCAAGGGCACCGTGCCGCTGGCGATCTACTGCCGGAAGTCCCTCCTGCAGCACCTCGACGCCGACCACCTCTTCGACTGCACCAAGCGCGGTTTCGCCTTCTTCGAGAAGGAGTTCGACCGCGAGTACCCGTTCGCGAAGTACGACCAGCTCTTCACCCCCGAGTACAACATGGGGGCGATGGAGAACGCCGGTGCGGTGACCATCAACGAGATCTACGTCTTCCGGGCCAAGGTCACCGAGGCGATCGTCGAGCGGCGGGCCCTCACCATCCTGCACGAGCTCGCCCACATGTGGTTCGGCAACCTCGTCACGATGAAGTGGTGGAACGACCTCTGGCTCAACGAGTCGTTCGCCGAGTGGGCCTCGACCACCTGCCAGGCGGAGGCCACCCAGTGGACCACCGCCTGGACGACGTTCGGGACCTCGGAGAAGGCGTGGGCCTACCGCCAGGACCAGCTGTCCTCCACCCACCCCATCGTCGCCCCGATCCGCGACCTCGCGGACGTCGAGGTCAACTTCGACGGCATCACCTACGCCAAGGGCGCCTCCGTCCTCAAGCAGCTCGTCGCCTACGTCGGGCGGGAGCCGTTCGTCGCCGGGCTGCGCGCCTACTTCGCCAAGCACGCGTGGGGCAACACAACGCTCCAGGACCTCCTCGCCGAGCTCGAGCAGACCTCCGGCCGGGACCTGGGCACGTGGTCGAAGCTCTGGCTCGAGACCGCCGGCGTCAACACCCTGCGTCCCGTGGTCCACACGGACGACCAGGGCCGCATCACCTCGGCGGAGATCGTCCAGACCCACGCCGAGGGCTACGCGACGCTGCGCCCGCACCGTCTGGCGGTCGGGCTCTACGACATCCAGGGCGACGCCCTGGTGCGGACCCAGCGCCTCGAGCTGGACGTGGACGGCGAGCGCACGCCGGTGCCGGCGCTCGTCGGGCTCACCCAGCCCGACCTCCTCCTCGTCAACGACGAGGACCTGGCCTACGCCAAGATCCGCCTCGACGAGCGCTCGCTCGCGACGGCCCTGGCCCACCCGCGTGGCTTCGAGAGCAGCCTCCCGCGCGCGCTGGTGCTGGGCGCCGCCTGGGACATGACGCGCGACGCCGAGATGTCGGGCAGCGCCTTCGTCGACCTCGTCCTCGCGTCGATCCCCGGCGAGAGCGACTCCACGCTGCTCCGCACGCTCCTGAGCCAGCTCCAGACGACCGTCGCGATGTACGTGGCCCCGACGCACCGCGACGAGACTCGCCGGAGGACCGTGCAGGCCCTGCGCTCCCTCGCCGAGGCCGCCGAGCCCGGCAGCGACGCGCAGCTGCAGCTCGTCACCACCTGGGCCGGCCTCCTCACGACCGCGGAGGAGGCGCAGTGGGCGCGCGAGCTGCTCGACGGAGGCACGACCCTCGCGGGCCTGCAGGTCGACACGGAGATGCGCTGGACGCTGCTCACCGCCCTGGCGGCGGCCGGCTCCGCCACCGACGACGAGGTCGTGGCCGAGCTCCGCAGGGACGACACCGCGACCGGCCGGGAGCGCGCGGCGCGGGCCCGGGCGTCCCGTCCGACGCCGGAGGCGAAGGAGTCGGCCTGGGCTGATGGCGTGGTCGGCACCTCCCTGCCGAACTCCGTGCTCGAGGCGACCGCGCTCGGCTTCGCCCGCTCGAGCGACCCGGCCCTCCTCGCGCCCTTCGTGCAGCGCTACCACGAGGCACTGCTCGAGGTGTGGGCGAGCCGCACCCACGCCATCGGCGAGTCGATCGTCGTCGGCTTCTACCCCATGGCGCTGGCGAGCGAGGAGCTGCTGGCGGCCACCGAGGGCTGGCTCAGCGCGCACCCGGACGCGCCCGCCGCCCTGACCCGCCTCGTCTCCGAGAACCGTGACGCCGTCGCCCGCGCACTGCACGCGCAGGCCCGCGACGCCCGGGGCTAGACGGTGCCGTTCCAGCTCCTCCCGCGCCTGGTGGCCCTGCGGGCCGAGCAGGTGTGGGAGTGGTTCCTCGGCGCCCCGCTGCGCATCGTCGTCACCGTGGTCTGCGCCGTCGTGCTGCGCTGGCTGCTCGTCCGCGGGATCGGCCGGGCGGTCGACCTGACGCTCGCCCGGGCCGACGCCCGCCGGACCCCCGAGCCGGGCCGCGCCACCCGGGCGCTCGCCGCGGCCGCGGGGCTGGCGATGGAGCGGCACCGGCAGCGGGCCCTCACGACGGCGTCACTGCTGCGGAGCATCATCACGTTCGTCGTCGGGCTGGTCACCGTGCTGACCGTGATGGCGATCGTCGACATCCCGCTCGGGCCGCTCCTCGCGTCCGCGGGCGTCGGCGGCGTCGCGCTGGGCTTCGGCGCGCAGAGCCTCGTCAAGGACTTCCTCTCCGGCATCTTCATGATCATGGAGGACCAGTACGGCGTCGGCGACGTCGTCGACACGGGGGAGGCCGTCGGCACCGTCGAGGAGGTCGGCCTGCGCGTCACCCGGCTGCGGGACGGCACCGGCGTCATCTGGTACATCCGCAACGGCGAGATCGTGCGCATCGGGAACAAGAGCCAGGGGTGGTCCACCGCCGTCGTCGACATCCCGGTCGCCTACTCCGAGAACGTCGAGCGCGTCGTCGGGATCATCCAGGAGGTCCTCCACGAGCTGGTGCGCGACGCCGACTGGGCCGACCAGCTCATCGAGGAGCCGACCGTCGTCGGGGTCGAGTCCATGACCGGCAGCAGCGTGACGATCCGTGTCATCGCGAAGTGCGCACCCCAGAAGGAGTTCGGCATCTCCCGGCAGATCCGGGAGCGGGTCAAGGGCGCCTTCGACTCCGCCGGGGTCAAGGCGCCGGCGCTCAGCCCCTTCACCACCCCACCGCGGTGACACGGACGCCCTGAGAGACTGCCCCGGTGACCTCTGCGACAGGACAGCACACCTTCTACGACGACGTCGGCGGCCACGAGACCTTCGTCAGGCTCGTGCACGAGTTCTACCGCGGCGTCGCGGGCGACCCCGAGCTGCGGGCGCTGTACCCCGAGACGGACCTCGGGCCCGCGGAGGTTCGCCTGCGGATGTTCCTCGAGCAGTACTGGGGCGGGCCGACGACCTACTCCGAGCAGCGCGGCCACCCCCGGCTGCGGATGCGGCACGTGCCCTACAAGGTCACCCCGACCCAGCGTGACCGGTGGCTCACCCACATGCTCGCCGCGGTCGACACCCTCGACCTGCCGCCGGCGCACGACCTCGTCCTGCGCGACTACCTCGAGCGGGCCGCGCACTCCCTCGTCAACGCGGCCGACGACTGAGCGCCTCGGTTTCGGTTCCCGCCTCGGATGGGGGACCATGGGCAACCGTGACCGACGTCCTCGAGACCTCCCTCATCCACCGCCCCGACTCCCCCGATGCTGCCTGGTGGCGCCAGGCGGTGATCTACCAGATCTACCCCCGGTCGTGGTCCGACGCCTCGGGCGACGGGATCGGCGACCTGCCCGGCGTCACTGCGCGCCTGCCCTACCTTCGCGACCTCGGGGTCGACGCCGTCTGGTTCTCGCCGTTCTACCGATCCCCCCAGGCCGACGCGGGCTACGACGTCGCCGACTACCGCGACATCGACCCGCTCTTCGGCACGCTCGCGGACCTCGACGAGCTCCTCGCGAGGGCGCACGAGCTCGGCCTCAAGGTCATCGTCGACCTCGTGCCGAACCACACCTCCGACGAGCACGCGTGGTTCAGGGCGGCGCTCGCGGCGGGGCCGGGTAGCCCGGAGCGCGCGCGCTACGTCTTCCGCGACGGCACCGGCCGCGACGCGAACGAGCCGCCGAACGACTGGCGCTCGGTCTTCGGGGGCACGGCGTGGACGCGGGTCGAGGACGGCCAGTGGTACCTGCACCTCTTCGACCGCAAGCAGCCCGACCTCAACTGGGAGAACCCCGAGGTCCGCGACGAGTTCCTGGCCATCCTCCGGTTCTGGCTCGACCGGGGCGTCGACGGCTTCCGCGTCGACGTCGCCCACGGGCTCGTCAAGCGCCACGGCCTGCCGAACTGGCCGCGTGAGCAGGAGATGCTCGGCGAGGACACGACCTCCGCCGCACCGATGTGGGACCAGGACGGCGTCCACGAGATCTACGAGCAGTGGCGCGGGCTCCTCGAGTCCTACGGCGCACCCGACCGGATCATGTGCGCCGAGGCCTGGGTCAAGCCGCCGACCCGGCTGGCCCGCTACGTCCGCGGCGCGGAGTTCCACCAGGCGTTCAACTTCGACTTCCTCGACGCCGCCTGGCACGCCCCCACGCTGAGGGACGTCATCGTCGCCTCGCTGGAGGCCAACGACAGCGTCGGCGCCCCGGCCACCTGGGTGCTGTCGAACCACGACGTGGTCCGCCACGCCTCCCGGCTCGGCCTCCCCGTCGGCACCCACCGGCCCAACGGCATCGGCGTCGACGACCCGCAGCCCGACCGGGCCCTGGGCCTGCGCCGCGCCCGTGCCGCGACGATGCTCATGCTCGCGCTCCCCGGCAGCGCCTACATCTACCAGGGCGAGGAGCTCGGCCTGCCCGAGTCGACCGACATGCCCGACCAGTTCCGCCAGGACCCGACGTTCGCGCGCAGCCACGGGGAGCACCTCGGCCGGGACGGCTGCCGCGTCCCCATGCCGTGGGTGAAGGACGCGTGGTCCTTCGGCTTCAGCGCCGCGGGCGAGACCTGGCTCCCCCAGCCGGAGGTCTACGGCGAGTACGCCGTCGACCAGCAGGACGGCGTGCCCGGCTCGACCCTCGAGCTCTACCGCACGGTCCTGCGGATGCGGCGCGAGCGTGGGCTCGGGCTCGGCGGCCTGCGCCTCGAGGACGGCTACCCGCAAGGCACGGTCGTGCTCGGCAACACCGGCGCGGTCGACGCCCCCGATGACGCCCTCGCGGGGGCTGGCGCGGGAGCTGCCACCGGGACCCTGGTCATCACCAACGTGGAGGCCGACGAGCCGGTCACCATCCCCGCAGGTGCCGAGGTCCTGCTCTCCTCGGGGCCCCTGACCGCCGACGGTCGGGTACCCCGCGACACGACGGTCTGGGTCGCCCCCTGACCGGCTCCGCCCGGTCCTTGCGGTGGCCCGCACGGCAGACTGCTGTCGTGCGGGCCACCGACTTTCCCTACCTCGACGCCCCCTGCCCCATCGGGCTCGCGCACCGCGGTGGCGCCAAGCACCCGGCCAACGCCTCGCTCGAGAACACCATGGCGGCCTTCCGCGTCGCGGTCGCGATGGGCTACCGCTACCTCGAGACCGACGTCCACGCCACGGCCGACGGGACGCTCGTCGCCTTCCACGACCCCCACCTCGACCGCGTCACCGACGCGAGCGGCGCCATCGCCCGCCTCCCCTACTCGGTGGTGCGGCGCGCCCGCATCAACGGCACCGAGCCGATCCCCCTCCTCGACGAGCTCCTCGAGGAGTTCCCCCGGGCGCGCCTCAACATCGACGTGAAGTCCACGGGGGCCGTCCCCCCGCTCGTGGAGACCATCCGTCGCCACGGCGCCATCGACCGCGTCTGCGTCGGCTCCTTCTCCCAGCGACGCCTGCGGGCGGCCCGTCGGCTCCTCGGGCCGCGCCTGGCGACCGCGGCCGGCGTCGTCGGCGTGGCCGCGCTCCGGTTCGCGCCGGCAGCCCTCGACCGGCTCCTGCGGACCCCCTCGCCCGTGCTCCAGGTCCCGACGCACCAGGTCCTGGGGCGCCGCCGGCTCGAGCTCGTCACCCCGGCCCTCGTCGAGCGCGTCCACGCCCTGGGCAAGCACCTGCACGTGTGGACGATCGACGACGAGGCCGAGATGCACCGCCTCCTCGACCTCGGCGCCGACGGCATCGTCTCGGACCGCATCGACACGCTGGCCCGCGTGCTCGCCGAGCGCAGCGTACCCTTGCCGCAGTGAGCGCCCCCCTTCCCCAGGCGAGCGAGCCGCGCGCCGAGGTGACCTCGCGGCAGGGCGTCTTCGGCCCGGCATACGGGCTCGTCAGCGTCGCGCTCGTCGCCCTCATCACCGTCATCGCCTTCGAGGGCATGGCCATCTCCACCGCCATGCCCGACGCCGCGCGCACGCTGGACGCCGTGCGCTCCTACGGGCTCGCCTTCTCGGTCATGCTCACCGCCGAGCTGCTCGGGATCGTCCTCGCAGGGGTGTGGTGCGACCGCTCGGGACCGCTCCGTTCCCTGTATGCCGGCCAGGTCCTCTTCGCCGCCGGTTGCCTCGTGTGCGGGGCCGCGCAGTCGTTCCTCGTGTTCCTCGGCGGCCGGGCACTCGCCGGCCTCGGCGCGGGACTGATCACCGTCGCCGCCTACGTCGTCATCGGACGCGCCTACCCAGCCACGTTGCGGCCCAAGGTGTTCAGCCTCATCTCGGCCGCGTGGGTGCTGCCCTCGCTGGTCGGCCCGCCCATCGCGGCGTGGATCACGACGACCTGGTCCTGGCGGTGGGTCTTCTGGGCCGTCATCGCACCCGTCGTCGTGGCGTTCGGCATGGTGCTCCGCCGACGCGGGCAGATCGCGGCGGCCGACGAGGGGGTCGAGGGGTCGAGCCGCGACCGGCGGGCCCACCGCCGGGCCGCGCGGCTCGGGCTGCTCATCGCCGCCGCGGCCGGGGCCCTGCAGTGGGGCACCTACGACCTCGTCCCGGCCTGGTCGCCGCACACCCTCGTGGCGCTGCTGGGGGTCGTCGGCATCGCCCTCACCGCCCCGCTGCTGCTGCCCGCCGGGACGTGGCTCATGCGCCGCGGACTGCCCTCGGTGATGCTGTCACGCTCACTGCTGACCTCGTCCTTCTTCGGCACGACGACCTACGTGCCGCTCATGCTCGTCGGCGAGCGCGGCCTGGCCCTGGGCCTCGCGGGCGGGGTCCTCACCGTCGGCTCGCTCGGCTGGGCCGCGGGGTCCTGGCTCCAGGGCCGAGACGCCTTCGAGGGCCGGCGCTCCGACCTCGTGTCGGCGGGAGGCGGTCTGCTCGCGTGCGGCCTGCTCGGCCTGGCGGCCGTCGCCTTCCTCGGCTGGAGCGCCTGGCTCATGCCCCTCCCCATGGTGCTGTGCGGCCTCGGGATGGGCATGGCGACGGCCAGCACGTCGGTGATCTCGCTGCTCATCACCCCCGCCGCCGACCACGGGCACACGTCGTCGTCCCTGCAGGTCGCCGACGTCCTCGGCTCGGTGCTCGGGATCGCGGGCGCCGGTGCGGTGTTCGCGGCGCTGCACACCGGGGCCGGCCGGGACACCCACGTCTACGTCACCATGTGGCTCTCCCTCGGTGTCGTGGCGTCCCTCGTCGTCGTGGCAGGTCAGCGCATCAGGACGTGACCGGCCGGGGTGGACAGCCGGGTCCAGCGGCCGTGGGCGAAGAGCGTGGCCGTGGCGCCCGGCGGGCAGAAGCCCAGGACGTATGCCGCGAACGCGCCCCCCGTGGGAAAGGGCGGGGTGGTCGTCGTCGCCCGGCCCCAGACGCGGGTCCGCAGCGCGGCGACGGCCTGCGCCCCGGCCCCGGGTGGAGAGCCCTGGGCGACCTCGCGGATTCCCTGCTCCGCCAGCGCGCCGACGGTCTCGGCGTCGACGGCACCGACGCGTTCCCAGCCGCTTCGCGGCGGGGCGAGGGCCGCCCAGGGCGGGTGCACCTCGGACGGTGGCACGCCCAGCACCGGGTCGGCCCCGACCGGCATCCGGGCCAGCCGGTCCGTCACGGCGCCGAGCAGCACCGTCACGTCGGCCTCGGCCGGCTCCGCGAGCGGCATCGCCCGCAGCCCCAGCACCGTGCCCTGCCCGAGCAGGCCCGTGCCCGGCAGCACGCCGACGTAGGCCGCGAGGGTCGTGCCGTGCGCCTGCAGCCGGATCGCTCCCGCGTCGTCGAGCGACTTGGCCCGGGCGACGAAGGTGCGCAGGTCGGCGAGCGTCTGGGCGTCCGGGAACCGGAGGTCGGTCACCGCCGGCGCCAGCGGAAGGTCACCGGGTCGCCGGCGTGCTGCTCGAGCACCGCGCGCTCCTCCGGCGCCATCCGCCGCGGCGAGGTGGTGCGGAAGTTGTAGAGCGCCAGCGTCGTCTCGGCGCGGGCGTAGAGCGTCGGCGGCTCACCGGCCGAGCGCGCCACGTCGTGGACCTCGTAGGCGAGGTCGAAGCCGGCGCCGCCGATCTTGGTCGCCCACATGTCCACCTTGATCGGCTGGAGACGGAACTCGAGCGGCGCGAGGTACTCGATCTCGTGGCGCGCGACGAGCACGCCCTCGTCGAGCGGGGAGCGGTCCCGCCCGAACCACTCCTGGAAGCCGATCACCCGCGCGTCCTCGAGGAGCCGGAGGAACTGGACGTTGTTGATGTGCCCATAGGCGTCCATGTCGCTCCAGCGCAGCGGGACGTCGACGCAGTAGTGCGAGCGGGGCGGCTCAGCCATGTGGACATCTTGGCAGGGGTGTCGGCCACCCGGCATACGGTGTCCGGCATGGGACCACTGACGGACACCGCGCTCGGCACGGAGGCCACCGCGGCGCTGCGACGCCTCGTGGGGCGTCCCGACGCGGCCTTCCGGGAGGGGCAGCTCAAGGCGGTCGAGACCCTCGTGGCCCGGCGCGCGCGCGTCCTGGTCGTGCAGCGCACGGGGTGGGGCAAGTCCGCCGTCTACTTCGTGGCCACCGCGCTCCGGCGGGCGCAGGGCGCCGGCCCGACGGTCATCGTGTCGCCGCTGCTGGCGCTCATGCGCGACCAGGTGGCCGCGGCCGAGCGCGCGGGCATCCGCGCCGTGACGATGAACTCGGCCAACGCGCAGGACTGGGGACAGGTCGCGGCGGCCCTCGCGGCCGACGAGGTCGACGTCCTCCTCGTGAGCCCGGAGCGCCTCAACAACCCGCGTTTCCGCGAGGAGCAGCTGCCGGGCCTCGCCGCCAGGTGCGGCCTGCTCGTCGTCGACGAGGCCCACTGCGTCAGCGACTGGGGCCACGACTTCCGGCCGGACTACCGGCGGATCCGCGACCTGCTCACCACGCTCCCCACCGACACGCCCGTCCTGGCGACCACGGCGACGGCCAACGCTCGGGTGGTCGACGACGTCGCGGAGCAGCTCGGCGCCGGCGGCCACGAGGTGCTGACGCTGCGTGGCGGCCTCGCCCGCGACTCCCTGCGGCTGGGTGTCATGCCGTTCACGTCACCGGAGCAGCGCCTGGCGTGGCTGCTCGCGCACCTTCCCTCGCTGCCGGGCAGCGGCATCATCTACACCCTCACGGTGTCGGCCGCCGAGGACGTCGCCGCGGCCCTGCGCGAGGCGGGCCACGCCGTGCGCGCCTACACCGGGCGCACCGACCCCGCCGACCGGGAGCGGCTCGAGCACGCCCTGCGTGACAACGAGGTCAAGGCCCTCGTCGCGACGAGCGCGCTCGGGATGGGCTTCGACAAGCCCGACCTGGGGTTCGTCCTCCACCTCGGGGCGCCGTCGTCGCCCGTCGCCTACTACCAGCAGGTCGGCCGCGCCGGGCGTGCCACCGAGCGCGCCGACGTCCTGCTCATGCCCGGTCCGGAGGACAAGGAGGTGTGGTCCTACTTCGCCTCCGCCTCGATGCCGCGCGAGGAGCAGGCGGCGGCCGTGCTGCGGGCGCTCGGCGAGTCGGCCCGGCCACTGTCCACGGCCGCCCTCGAGACGGTGGTCGACGTCCGCCGGACCCGCCTCGAGCTCCTCCTGAAGGTCCTCGACGTCGACGGCGCGGTGCAGCGGGTGCCCGGCGGGTGGACCGCCACCGGCCAGCCGTGGGTCTACGACGCCGAGCGCTACGAACGCGTCAGCAGCGCCCGCCTGCGGGAGCAGCGGCTGATGCTCGACTACGAGACCACGGCCGGCTGCCGGATGGCCTTCCTCCAGCGCGCCCTCGACGACGACTCGGCGGTCGACTGCGGGCGCTGCGACCGGTGCATGGGTCCCTGGTTCCCGACGGACGTCCCCGAGACCGCCGTGGTGACGGCGCGGGGCCGGCTCGAGCGAGCCGGCGTGGAGCTCGAGCCGCGCTCCCAGTGGCCGTCGGGGATGGAGCGGCTCGGTGTCCCGCTCAAGGGCAGGATCGCGCCCGAGGAGTCGATGGAGCCCGGCCGCGCGCTCGCCCGCCTCACCGACCTCGGCTGGGGGCAGCGCCTGCGGGAGGTCCTGCGGTCCGCCGACGCGCCGGCCGACGCCCAGCTGCTGCGGGCGTGCGTGCCCGTGCTGCGTGACTGGGGCTGGGCGCAGCGACCCGTCGCGGTGGTGGCCGTGCCGTCTCGACGCCATCCGCAGCTCGTCGTGTCGGTGGCGCGCGGGCTGGCCGAGATGGGGCGGCTCGAGGACCTGGGGTGCCTCGAACCGGTGGAAGGCGGCCCCACCGGCGAGCCGGGCGGCAACAGCGCCTTCCGGCTCGCGGGCGTGTGGGGCCGGCTGGCTGTCGGGGCCGAGCTGCGAGGGCACCTTCGCGGCCTCGACGGACCGGTCCTGCTCGTCGACGACCTGGTGTCCTCCCGGTGGACGCTCACCGTGGCCGCGCAGGCGCTGCGGCAGGCCGGGGTTCCCGCGGTCCTGCCGTTCGTCCTCGCCGTCGACGGCTGAGGCCAAGGGGGCGACGGGGAGCGACCTGCACACCCACTAGGGTCGCGCTGTGTCCCAGACGCCCGACGCCACCCCAGAGGCCTTCGACCCCCTTGCCGACCTGCTCGACGTGCTCGACCTCGACGAGCTGGGCACCGCCTCGATCGCGGTCGAGGGCCTGCCCGGCGACGCCGAGACGGAGCTCGGCGAGTCAGAGGCACAGGTCTTCGTCGGCCGCAGCCAGCCGCAGCCCCATGGTCGCGTCTTCGGCGGTCAGGTCCTCGCCCAGTCGGTGATCGCCGCCGGTCGCACCATGGCCGGGGTGGGCGCGGCCGGGCAGCCGCGGCCGATCCACTCGCTGCACGCCTACTTCGTGCGGCCCGGCGACGCCAACCACCCCATCCGCTTCGCGGTCGAGCGCATGCGCGACGGCAACTCGTTCTCCACACGTCGGGTCCACGCCATCCAGTACGGCAAGACGATCCTGTCGATGATCGCCTCGTTCCAGGAGCCGGCCGCCGGGCTGGAGCACCAGGACTCGATGCCGGCGGCCCCCGAGCCCGACATGCTCGCCTCCACCGAGGCGTCCCTGGGGAGCATCGACCACCCCGCGGCCCAGTTCTTCGCCTACCGTCGACCCGTCGACCTGCGCCACGTCGAGGGCAACATCTTCGTGCGGCCCGGCGCACAGCGTGCCGCGCAGCAGTCCGTGTGGCTGCGCACCGTGGGCCAGCTGCCCGACGACCCGCTGCTGCACTCCGCCGTCCTCGCCTACTCCTCGGACTACTCCCTGCTCGAGCCCGTGCTGCGCCGCCACGGCCTGGCCTGGTCCGACCGGCGCCTGCGGCCGGCCAGCCTCGACCACGCCATGTGGTTCCACCGGGCCGGACGCGCCGACCAGTGGATCCTCTACACCCAGCAGTCGCCGTCGGCCTCGGGCGGACGTGGCCTGTCGATCGGGCGGATGTTCGCTCCCGACGGCACCCTCGTCGCCTCCGTCGCGCAGGAGGGCATGCTGCGGGTCAAGGACTCCTGACCAGCCGGCGCCCCCCCACCTCGAGCCCTCGACCCCTCGAGCTCACCTCGACGGCGAAACTTTCGGCCACTCGCCCGAGAACCCCCAGCCCCCCTCCCCTCGACGGCGAAACTTTCGGCCACTCGCCCGAGAACCCCCGCCGCCCCCGACCTCGAGCGCGAAACTTTCGGCCACTCGCCCGAGAACCACCAGCGCCCCTCCCCTCGACGGCGAAACTTTCGGCCACTCGCCCGAGAACCCCGGCCCGGGCTTCACGCAGAGGCGGCCGCCGGGCGGAGGGTCAAGGCACGGCGAGATGGCGGGTCGGCAGGCTACGGGCTGTCGACGCGGACCACGGCGCAGCTCAGCGGCGGGAGCTCCAGAGCCCGACCCCGGGCCGACGTCTGCTCCGGCGCCCACGCCAGGAGCACCTCACGCGGCTGGCCGTCGAGCGGGACCTGCCGACGCATCGCCGGCGCGAGGTTGACGACGGTCCGCAGGTCCCCCCGGGCCATGACGAGCCAGCACTCCTCCTCGTCGAGGTCGACGCGCAGCAGGTCGAGGCGTCCGTCCGTCAGGGCCGGCTCACGGCGGCGCAGGGCGATGAGGTCGCGGTACCACGCCAGCATCCGGCCGTGGTCGCCGCTCTGCCGCTCGCCCCAGTCGAGCTGGGACCGTCGGTAGGTCGCCTCGTCCTGGGGGTCGGGGACGTCCTCGGCGGCCCACCCGTGCGAGGCGAACTCACGCCGCCGGCCCTCGGTGACCAGCCGGCCCAGCTCGGGGTCCTCGAAGTCGGTGAAGAACTGGAACGGCGTCGACGCCGCCCACTCCTCCCCCATGAACACCATCGGCGTGTAGCAGGACGTGAGGTAGACCGCGGCGCCGATGGCCTGCTGCCCCGGCGTGACGAGGGCGCTGATCCGCTCCCCGAGGGCGCGGTTGCCGACCTGGTCGTGCGTCTGCAGGTAGGCCACGAGCCGCCGGCCGTCGAGGTCGCCGGGCTCGACCGGTGCGCCCCACATCGCGTGGCGGAAGCTCGACCAGCAGC
>JAICIN010000017.1 GCA_025924375.1 Dermatophilaceae bacterium
CCGAGGCCTACGTCCCGCAGACCGACACCTACATCGAGAAGGACTCCTCGATCAACGACGAGGTCGAGCGCCTGCGCCACTCGGCGACCAACTCGCTCCTCACGCGACGTGACGTCGTGGTCGTCGCCTCGGTCTCCTGCATCTACGGCCTGGGCACGCCGCAGGAGTACGTCGACCGCATGACGCCCCTGCGCGTCGGCATGGAGGTCGACCGTGACGAGCTGCTCCGGCGGTTCGTCCAGATGCAGTACACGCGCAACGACCTTGCCTTCACCCGTGGCACGTTCCGGGTCCGCGGCGACACCGTGGAGATCATCCCGGTCTACGAGGAGCTCGCGGTCCGCGTCGAGCTCTTCGGGGACGAGGTCGAGCGCATCTACACCCTGCACCCGCTCCCCGGGGAGTTCGGCCGCGAGGAGCTGGAGATGTACGTCGTCCCGGCGTCCCACTACGTGGCCGGCCCGGAGCGGATGGCGCGTGCCATCCGCGGGATCGAGCTCGAGCTCGCCGACCGCCTCGCCGAGCTGGAGCGACAGGGCAAGCTGCTGGAGGCGCAGCGTCTGCGCATGCGCACCACCTACGACGTCGAGATGATGCGCCAGGTGGGGTCGTGCTCGGGCATCGAGAACTACTCGCTCCACATCGACGGCCGCGCCCGCGGCTCCGCGCCGAACTGCCTGATCGACTACTTCCCGGAGGACTTCCTGCTGGTGATCGACGAGTCCCACGTCACGGTGCCGCAGATCGGTGCGATGTACGAAGGCGACATGTCGCGCAAGCGCACCCTCGTCGACCACGGGTTCCGGCTGCCCTCGGCGATGGACAACCGGCCGCTGCGCTGGGAGGAGTTCCTCGACCGGATCGGCCAGACCGTCTACCTCTCGGCGACCCCGGGTCCCTACGAGCTGGCGCAGTCGGAGGGTGTCGTCGAGCAGATCATCCGGCCCACGGGGCTGATCGACCCCCAGGTCGTCCTCAAGCCGACGAAGGGGCAGATCGACGACCTGCTCCACGAGATCGGGGAGCGGACCAAGCGCAACGAGCGGGTGCTCGTCACCACGCTGACCAAGAAGATGGCCGAGGACCTCACGGACTACCTGCTCGACAAGGGCGTGCGGGTGCGCTACCTGCACTCCGACATCGACACCCTCCGCCGGGTCGAGCTCCTGCGCGAGCTGCGGCTCGGGGAGTACGACGTCCTCGTCGGGATCAACCTCCTCCGCGAGGGCCTCGACCTGCCCGAGGTGTCGCTGGTGAGCATCCTCGACGCCGACAAGGAGGGTTTCCTCCGCTCGGCCCGCTCGCTCATCCAGACCATCGGACGCGCCGCCCGCAACGTCTCCGGCGAGGTCCACATGTATGCCGACTCGGTCACCCCGTCGATGAAGGAGGCGATCGAGGAGACCCAGCGGCGGCGCGAGAAGCAGGTCGCCTACAACCTCGAGAAGGGCATCGACCCGCAGCCGCTGCGCAAGAAGATCGCCGACATCACCGACATGCTCCAGCGGGAGGATGCCGACACCGAGGCGCTGATGGGGTCGGGCCGGTCCCAGTCGCGCGGCAAGGCAGGCTCTGGGCGGCCCGGGCGGGGTGCGGTCCAGGCCGATGCCGGCGTCGCGGGCGACCGGCTCAAGGACCTCCCGGCCGGAGACCTCGCCAACCTCATCCAGGAGCTGTCCGCCCAGATGCACCAGGCGGCGGCCGAGCTGCACTTCGAGCTGGCGGCCCGTCTGCGGGACGAGATCGGTGACCTGAAGAAGGAGCTGCGGCAGATGAGCGAGGCGACCCGCTGAGGGAGGTGTCGGTGATGAACGCCGGCGAGCTGCGCGCCTACTGCCTGGCGAAGCCCGGCGCGTGGCCCGACGAGCCGTGGGAGGGCGACGAGGTCGCCAAGGTCGGGGACAAGATCTTCGCCTTCCTCGGCCGCGACTCCGTGGGGGTGAAGTGCGGCGCGAACCGCCAGGAGGCCGACGAGTGGCTGCTCCAGTACCCCGAGGACGCCGCGACGATGGCCTACATCGGGCGCTCGGGCTGGAACACGCTGCGGCTCGGCGGCGCCATCCCCGACGACGAGGTCCGCGAGGCGGTCGACGTCTCCTACGAGACGGTCGTCAGCAAGCTGCCGAAGTCGCGGCGTCCCACCTCCTGATCGGCGCGAGTCGTCGCTCGTCCGACTCCGGTTAGTATTGCTCTTTGTACATCGGAGGGCGGGCCCCCTCCGGTTAGTATTGCTCTTTGTACATCGGAGGGGAGTATCCCCAACGCGGTGTCCTCGTCATCACGGCTGGCAGGTCGGTCGCCCTCGGTGGGCACCCGGCACACGCGCTGGCCCGGGGAGCCGGTCCGCACCAGCACGGGGCGGGAGAGACCTCCGGCCACTGAAACGTGACCGGAAGGCATTGTGTCGTGACCTCCCTTGCAACCATCTCTGCCGAGCGCATGAACGTCCCCACCTGGGTGTGGCTGACCACCATCGGTGTCATGACCGCGGTGCTGCTGCTCGACGTCTTCGTCATCGCCCGCCGCCCCCACGTGCCGACCACCAGGGAGGTCGGCACCGCCCTGGCGTTCTTCATCGGTGCGGCGGTCCTCTTCGGGCTGGGTGTGTGGTACTTCGCCGGCGGGAGCTTCGCGGGGGAGTACTACGCGGGCTGGCTCACGGAGTACTCGCTCTCCGTCGACAACCTCTTCATCTTCCTGCTGATCATGGCCAGGTTCGGCGTGCCGGAGAGGCTCCAGCAGTCGGCGCTGCTCATCGGCATCATCATCGCGATCATCCTGCGCGCCGTCTTCATCGCGCTCGGCGCGGCCGCCATCAACACGTTCTCCTGGGTGTTCTACATCTTCGGCGCGTTCCTCATCTACACCGCGGTGAAGCTGGCGCGCGAGGGTGAGAGCGACGACGACGAGTTCGAGGAGAACCGGCTCATGAGGTTCGTGGAGCGGCGGTTCCCGGCCACGAACGAGTACCACGGCGCCAAGCTCTTCACGCACGTCGCGGGTCGCCGGCTGGTCACCCCGATGTTCATCGTCATCCTCGCCCTCGGCACCACCGACCTGCTCTTCGCGCTCGACTCCATCCCGGCGATCTACGGCCTGACGAAGGAGCCCTACCTCGTCCTCACGGCCAACCTGTTCGCCCTGATGGGCCTGCGACAGCTCTACTTCCTCATCGGCGGACTGCTCAAGAAGCTGGTCTACCTCACCCTCGGCCTCGCGGTCCTGCTGGCCTTCATCGGCGTGAAGCTCGTCCTGCACGCGCTCCACGAGAACGAGCTGCCGTTCATCAACGGGGGCGAGCCCGTCCAGGTCTACGAGGTGCCGATCAGCGTGTCCCTCGGAGCCATCATCGTGATCCTCGGGGTCACCACCGTGGCGAGCCTCTGGAAGAGCCGGCGGGACGCCCGCGTGGACACGTCAGCCTCCTGACGCCGCCTCGGCCGGGTCACGGCGGCGGTCAGCCGCCATGACGAGTGCGCTGGCGAGGACGACGAGCGCCATGCCGGTGAGCTGCAGCGGCCGCAGCCGCTGGTGCAGCACGACGAGCCCCGCCAGCGCGGCGACGGCCGGCTCGAGGCTGAGGAGGATCCCGAAGACGCCGGGGGAGAGGCGGCGCAGAGCCGCGAGCTCGAGCGAGTACGGGAGGACGGAGGACAGGACCGCCACGCCGAGCCCCTTGGCGACCGCGTCGGGCGACCACTGCGGCACGGAGGGGAGGCCGATCGGCGCGACCACGAGGAGGGCCACGCCCATGGCCAGCGAGAGCCCCTCCAGGCGCGGGAAGGCGCGGCCGGTCCGCCCGCTGGCGATGATGTATGCCGCCCAGCAGGCGCCTGCTGCCGCGGCCAGTCCCAGCCCGCGCCACTCCAGGTCGGCGAGGGGCGTCTGCAGTGCCCGGGAGATGAGGACGACCCCCACCCCGGCCGCCAGGACCGCGGCGAGGTCGCGTCGACGCCGCGACAGCACCGCGGCGAGCACCAGCGGGCCGGTGAACTCGACCGTGACGGCCACGCCGATCGGCAGGTGGCGCAGGGAGGCGTAGAAGGCCAGGTTCATCATCCCGAGGGCGAGTCCGAACGCGACCACCGTGAGCCAGGCCGCGCGGGTGTGCCCACGTAGCCGGGGCTGGGCGAGCGCGCCGAGGATGAGGGTGGCGAAGAGCAGGCGAAGGGTCACCGAGCCGGCCGCGCCGATCTCCGGGACGAGGGTCGCGGCCAGCGCCCCACCGAACTGGACCGACACGACGGCGGTGAGGACGAGGAGCGGCGCCGGTGCCACCGGTCGCTGCGGCTCGGCCATGGCGAGGACTGTAGTGAAGGCCCCACGAAGGCGTACCGTCAGGTCATGGGGCCGGAGCAGCCCGGCCCCGCCGCAGCCCGTCCCGGGAGGGAACCATGGCCGACAAGTCGCCCAGGCACTCGATGTCGAAGAAGTCGGGGAAGTCGCTGAAGGAGAAGCGAGCCGAGCGCAAGGCGAAGGGTGGCGCCGCTGAGCGCTTCGAGCCCGTGCACAACGTCACGAAGCACTAGGAGCACACGAGAGCGCCCGCGGCGGAGACCGCCTCCCTGTCGGCGAAGCGCCGCCCCCCTTCGGCCCCCTCTTCGGCCCGCCCCGGCGAAGCGTCGCGGGGCCGGGTTACCAGCCCCGCTCGCGCCACTCCTGCAGGTGCGGTCGTTCGGCGCCCAGCGTCGTGTCGCGGCCGTGCCCCGGGTAGACCCAGGTGTCGTCGCCGCACACGTCGAACACGCGCGTCGTGACGTCGTCGATGAGGGAGTCGAAGCTCTGCCCGGGGTTCTTCGTGTTGCCCACGCCGCCGGGGAAGAGCGAGTCACCGCTGAACAGGTGCGCTCCGCCGTCGGGGTCCCGGTAGAGCAGCGCGACCGAGCCCGGGGTGTGCCCCCTCAGGTGGATCACCTCCAGCACCACGTCACCGAGCGGCACGGAGTCGCCCTGGCGCAGCTCGCGGTCCGGCCGGACCGGCATACCGGCTGCATCCTCGGCGCCCGCGGCGGTGCGCGCCCCGGTCGCGGCGACGACCTCCCGGAGCGCGCGGTGGTGGTCCCAGTGCTGGTGGGTCGTCACCACCTCGTCGAGCCGGCCGCTGCCCTCCGCCACGAGCTCGAGGCACCGGCGTGCGTCGTCGGCCGCGTCGACCATGAGCTGTGCGCCGGTGCGCCGGCACGTCAGCAGGTAGACGTTGTTGTCGGTGGTGGAGACGGAGGCCTTGCGGATGGTGAGCCGGCCGAGCTCACGGACGTCGGTCGGGCCGCCGGGGGTCACGTCACCGGTGTAGGACATACCCGTCATGGTGCACCACGATGCACAGCGGTCACGCGAAACACCGCTCCATCGGTGGGTTTACGTAGTCCCATCTGACTATTGTTCCCGTCCTTTCGCGGTCATACGTTTGAGCGGTCGCGGACCCGGCCACCAGCAGGGGGTGCTGGTGCCGACCGCGGGTGGTGGAGGACATGTATGACCCAGGTAGTCCATCAGCGGCAACCCGCCGTTGACAATGACATCGACACCGTGCGTGCGCTGTGCCACGACCTGCGGCAGCCGCTCTCGGCGATCATGCTGCTCGCCGGCTGTGCCGGCGGCGACGTCGACCGGCGCCTCGCCATGATCACGGAGCAGGCCACGTGGGTGGCCGAGCTCCTGACCACGGTCCTCACGGACGCGGCCGAGGACGAGACCGTGCAGGCGGACATCACCCTGCTGGCGCGCCAGGCGGTCGCTCGCGTCACGCCGACGGCGAGGTGCTCGCTGACGGTGAAGGCCAGCCCGCCGGCGGAGGCCTGGGTGCGGCCCGTGGCCCTGAGCCGGGCCCTCGGGTGCCTGCTCGACAACGCGATCCGCGCCGCGGGAGACGACGGCCACGTCGTGGTCACGGTCGAGGGCGGTGTCGACGAGGTGCACATCGCCGTCGCCGACGACGGGCCCGGTCTGGGCAAGATCGCCTCCGTGACCTCGCTGGGACTCACGACCACGCGGGCCATGGTCGCCGCGTGCCGCGGCCGTTTCGAGCTCCGACAGGGCCCCGTGCGCGGTGTCGTCGCCGAGATCGCGCTCCCGAGCGCCGTCACCCGGATGCGTGCCTGATGAGGGTCATCGTCTGCGACGACCACCGCCTGCTCCTCGAGGCCCTGGCGCTCGCCCTCGAGGACCACGGCTACGACGTCGTCGCCATCGCCTCCTCCGCGGAGGAGGCCGTGCAGGCGGTCGCCGAGCACCGGCCCGACATCTGCCTGCTCGACGTGAACTTCCCGGCTGGCTCGAGCATCAGCGCGATCGCCGAGATCCGGGAGGCCTCGCCGCAGACGCGGGTCGTCATGCTCTCCGCGGCGGCGGACCACGGCATCGTGGGGCGCGCCATCGCGGAGGGAGCGGCGGGCTACGTCGGCAAGGAGCAGCCGATCCAGCGCATCTGCGAGATGCTCGAACAGGCCGACAAGGGCCACCTCGCCGTCGAGCCGGCGCTGCTCCAGCAGGCGCTGCGCCCGCAGAAGCCGAGCGACGACCCGCTGTGGGCACTGCAGTTCCTCACCGACCGGGAGTGGGAGGTGATGCGCTGCATCATGGACGGCCAGTCGACCGAGCAGATGGCGGGCTCCCTCGGGGTGCAGCGGAGCACGGCACGCACCCACGTGCAGAACCTCCTGACCAAGCTCGGGGTGCACTCGCGCCTGCAGGCGGCGGCGCTCATGTCCGCCTACGGGACGCCGGAGACCTGGCCCGCGCACATGCGCTGAGCGGGGTGGGGTGGGGCCGATCGGACGAGGCGCGCACGGAGCGCCTCGTCCGATCGGCGTAGTTGGCGCTCGACCGGTGGACGGGTCCGCTGTGCAGCTGCTGGCAGCACGCTGTGGACATGAGCCGGGACCCCATCCGCGTCGCCGTGGTCGACGACCACCAGGTCTTCGCCGAGGCGCTCGCCCTGCGGCTGGGCGACGAACCGGACTTCCAGGTCGTCGGGACCGCCGTGTCCGCGGCCGCGGCGCTCGAGCTCCTCGAGCGCACGAGTCCCGACGTCGTCGCGCTGGACCTGCTCCTGGGACGTGACGACGGCCTCGTCCTCGCCGAGGAGCTGGGCCGGCGCTGGCCCGACCTGGGCATCGTCATCGTGACCGGCGTCGAGGACGGCGCCCGGATCGTCGACGCGGTCCAGAGCGGCGTGCGCGGCTGGGTGGCCAAGGTGGCGCCCGTGGACGTGCTCGTCAGCGCGCTGCGCGGCGTGGCGGCCGGCGAGACGCACATCCCGGCAGACCTGCTGACCGGCGTGCTCGTCTCCCTCTCCGGCCGTGGTGGGCTGACGGCACGGGAGAGCGAGGGGCTGCGGCAGCTGACCCAGCGCGAGCTCGACGTGCTCGCCTGCCTCGTCGACGGCATGGCGCGCACCGAGATCGGCCAGCTGCTCCACGTCTCGCCCAACACGGTGCGCACGCACGTGCAGAGCATCCTGCACAAGCTCAAGGTGCACTCGGCGCTCGCCGCGGTGGCGATCGCGCGGCGCTCGGGGATCAGCGGGACGGGCACCCGTGACCAGCCGCAGCGGGTGGCGGCGCGGTAGGCGGCCAGTTCCCCTGGGGCTGGCGGTCAGTCCCCCCGGGCAGGCAGTCAGGGCAGGCGGTCAGTTCCCCCGGGGCAGGTCCGGCAGGCCGCCGTGCGGCGCTGTGCCGGCAGCCACGCCGTCCGGCATCCGGCGGGCCAGCCACAGCAGCAGTCCCGCCCGGGGAGCGGAGACCTCGGTGGCGCCGTCACCGACCGTCCACTCGTCGCCCTCGTCGGTGCGCAGCACGAGACCGGGAGCGTCGGGTGCGTGCTCCAGCCGGCGCACCGCGTCGCGCAGGAAGCGCTCGAGGAGCGGCGCCGGGACGTCCTCGAACGTGTAGCCCGCGCGCAGGTCGACGTGGTGGAAGGCCAGCTCCCGCAGCCGCATGAACGGCAGCCGACCCGAGGGGACCTGCGTGCCGCCGCGCGCGATGACGGTGCCGACGGCCTCGCCGCCGACGAGCTGCTCGAACCCCTGCTGCAGCCGCGCGGCGCTCTCGCGGAGGTCCTCGAGCTGTTCCGCGGGTCCGCGCCCCGCGCCGTCCTCGATCTCCCGGTCGCGCGCCTGTGGCCCACCGGGGTACATGTCGACCTCCTCGCCCGTGGTCGCCCAGCGGGTGAGGCGGCCCAGGGCGTCGGCGTTGCGCGCGACGTGCGCGAGCACATGACCTCTCGTCCAGCCGTCGCAGAGGGACGCCTCGCCGAGGTCGTCGGCGTCGAACCCTTCCACCGTCTCCAGGAGGCTCTGCGTGAGGACCTGGACGTCGGCGACGTCGGCCTCGAGACCGCTGCGGTCACCTGTCGTGGTCACGGGACCTGGCTCCCGGTGCGCGACGCCCCGGTGCGTTCGGCCTCGGCGAGGGCGTGCGCGGCGCCGATGAGCGTCAGGTGGGAGAAGGCCTGGGGGAAGTTGCCGACCATCCGGCGGCCCTGCGGGTCGTACTCCTCGGAGACGAGGCCGACGTCGTTGAGGATGCCGACCAGGCGGTCCATGAGGGTGCGCGCCTTGTCGACGTGGCCGCACATCGCATAGGCGCTGACCAGCCACCACGAGCAGGCGAGGAACGGGTGCTCGTGCCCGGCGAGCCCGTCGACCCCGGACTGGGTGCGGTAGCGCAGCACGAACCCGTCGCGCAGCAGGTCCTTCTCGATGGCGTCGATCGTGCCGAGGACCCGTGGGTCCTGAGGGGGCAGGAAGCCGATGATGGGGATGAGCAGCAGGGAGCTGTCGACCTCGGTCGTGCCGTAGTACTGCGTGAAGGAGTTCTTCTCGGTGCTGAACCCCTTCTCGAGGACCTCGTTCCTGACCTGCTCCCGCAGCTCCCGCCACCTGTCCACGGGCCCCTTGAGGCCGTGCTTCTCGACCGCGCGGACTGCCCGGTCGAACGCCGCCCACACCATGACGCGCGAGTGCGTGAAGTGCCGCCGCGGGCCCCGGATCTCCCAGAGCCCGTTGTCCGGCTCCTGCCACTTGCCGGCGAGCTCGTTGACGAGCGCGCGCTGGAGCGACCACGACTGCGTGTCGTTCTCGAGACCGGCGCTGCGGGCCTCCTCCAGGGCGAGCATCACCTCGCCGAGGACGTCGGTCTGGCGCTGTTCCACCGCGCCGTTGCCGATGCGGACCGGCCGCGAGTCGGCGTAGCCCTTGAGGTGGTCGAGGGTCTGCTCGGGCAGCTCCCGGGAGCCGTCGACCCGGTACATGATCTGGAGGTCCTTGGGGTCGCCGGCGACGGCCCGCAGCAGCCAGTTGCGCCAGAGCCGGGCCTCGTCGAGGTAGCCGGAGCTGAGCAGGGCCTCGAGCGTGAGGGACGCGTCCCGCAGCCAGCAGAAGCGGTAGTCCCAGTTCCGCTCACCGCCGAAGTCCTCCGGCAGGCTCGTGGTCGGGGCCGCGACGATGCCGCCGTAGTGCGAGTCCGTCATGAGCCGCAGCGTGAGCAGGGAGCGCAGGACCTGCTCGCGGTAGGGGCCGTCGTAGGTGCAGCGGCTCGCCCAGTGGTTGGAGAGCCGGCGGGTGTCGGCGATGCGCTGGTCGACGTCGATGACGTCCGGCACCGGCTGGTAGGACGGGCACCACGTCATCGTGAAGGTGAGCACGTCTCCCTCGGAGACGTCGAACCGGTCGCGGTGGTGACCGTCCTCCGCCTTGGGGAGGCGGGTGCCGCGCAGCACGAGCATGTCGGGGCCGGCGATGGCCGTGATGACGTCGTCGTGGCGTCCCTTGGGGCGGGAGACCCACGGCCTGACCTTGCCGTAGTGAAACCGGACGACCCACTCGTGGCGCATGGGCACCGTGCCGCGCAGGCCCTCCACCCGCCGCACGACGTCGGCGCGGCCGTCCAGGATCGGCATGAGGTCGGTGACCTTGACGGCGCCGTCCTCGGTCTCGTGGATGGTCTCGAGGATGAAGCTGCTGCCGACGTAGCGCCGGGTGGTCGTGGCCTCGACGTCCGGGCCGATGAGCCAGCGCCCGTTGTCGGGTGTCCCCACCAGCGCGGCGAAGCAGGCAGGCGAGTCGAAGCCGGGGAGGCAGAGCCAGTCCACGGAGCCGTCCCTGCTCACCAGGGCCGCGGTCTGGGTGTCGCCGAGCACGGCGTAGTCCTCGATGGGGGTCACCATGAAGTCACGGTATGCCGTGTGGCCGCCGCTGTCAGGGCGGGATTCTGCCGCTGTCGGTGCCGCCACCTAGCATGAACGTCGTGACTCCTGCGCGCCCCGCCACCGCCTCACCGGCAGCCCGACACCAGCACGACCGTCTCGTCGTGCGCGGGGCGCGGGAGCACAACCTCAAGGACATCTCCGTCGAGCTGCCCCGCGACAGCCTCGTCGTCTTCACCGGGCTCTCCGGCTCCGGCAAGTCCTCCCTCGCCTTCGACACGATCTTCGCCGAGGGGCAGCGCCGCTACGTCGAGTCGCTCTCGGCCTACGCCCGCCAGTTCCTCGGCCAGATGGACAAGCCCGACGTCGACTTCATCGAGGGTCTCTCCCCGGCCGTGTCGATCGACCAGAAGTCGACCAACCGCAACCCGCGCTCGACGGTGGGCACGATCACCGAGGTCTACGACTACCTGCGCCTGCTGTTCGCGCGCGTCGGCCGGCCGCACTGCCCGGTGTGCGGCGAGCCGATCACGCGGCAGACACCCCAGCAGATCGTCGACCGGCTCCTCGAGCTGCCGGAGCGGACTCGGTTCCAGGTGCTCGCGCCCGTGGTCCGTGCGCGCAAGGGGGAGTACGTCGACCTCTTCGCCGAGCTGCAGAGCAAGGGCTTCGCCCGCGCGCGGGTCGACGGCGAGGTGGTGTCGCTCACGGAGCCACCGAAGCTCGAGAAGCAGGTCAAGCACACCATCGACGTCGTCGTCGACCGCCTCGTGGCCAAGGGGGGTGACGCCGGGGCCAAGCGCCGGCTCACCGACTCGGTCGAGACCGCGCTCGGCCTCGCCGGCGGTGTGCTCGTGGTGGAGTTCGTGGACATCCCCGCGGACGACCCCGACGCCGTGCGCGAGCGGCGGTTCTCGGAGCGGATGGCGTGCCCCAACGACCACCCCCTCGCGATGGACGAGGTCGAGCCGCGGTCGTTCTCCTTCAACAGCCCGTTCGGCGCGTGTCCGGTCTGCACCGGCATCGGCACCGAGCTCGAGGTCGACCCGGAGCTCCTGGTGCCCGACGAGGACCTCTCGCTCGCGCAGGGGGCCATCGCCCCGTGGGCGCAGGGGAGTGGCTCCTCGGAGTACTTCCAGCGGGTCATCTCGGCACTGGCCGACGACCTGAAGTTCTCCGTGGACTCGCCGTGGCGGTCGCTGCCCAAGCGGGCCAGGGACGCGCTGCTCCACGGGCAGAACTACAAGGTGCACGTCCGCTACCGCAACCGGTTCGGGCGGGAGCGGTCCTACACGACCGGCTTCGAGGGGGTGGTGCCCTTCGTCAAGCGCAGGCACGCCGAGACCGAGTCCGAGTGGAGCCGGGAGCGCTACGAAGGCTTCATGCGCGAGGTGCCCTGCCCGGAGTGCAAGGGCTCCCGGCTCAAGCCCGAGTCGCTCGCCGTCCTCGTGGGCGGCCGCAACATCGCCGAGGTGTGCTCGCTCGCCATCGCCGACTGCGCGAAGTTCCTCCAGGAGGTGGACTTCAGCGTCCGGGAGCGGCAGATCGCCGAGCGTGTCATCAAGGAGATCGACGCGCGGCTGGGCTTCCTGCTCGACGTCGGCCTCGACTACCTGTCCCTGGACCGCCCCGCCGGCACCCTCTCGGGCGGGGAGGCGCAGCGGATCCGGCTGGCCACCCAGATCGGGTCCGGGCTCGTCGGGGTGCTCTACGTCCTCGACGAGCCCAGCATCGGCCTCCACCAGCGCGACAACCACCGGCTGATCGAGACGCTGACCCGGCTCCGCGACCTCGGCAACACGCTGATCGTGGTCGAGCACGACGAGGACACCATCGCCACGGCCGACTGGGTCGTCGACATCGGACCGGGCGCCGGTGAGCACGGCGGAAAGGTCGTGCACTCGGGACCGGTGTCCGGCCTCCTCGACCACCCCGAGTCGATCACCGGGAAGTACCTGTCCGGCCGGCTCGAGATCACCACGCCCGCCGTGCGCCGGCCGCAGGACGGTCGCGAGGTCCGCGTCATCGGGGCGCGTCAGCACAACCTGGCCGGCATCGACGCCGCCTTCCCACTGGGCAACCTCGTCGCGGTCACGGGGGTCTCCGGTTCCGGCAAGTCGACCCTCGTCAACGACATCCTCTACAACGTCCTCGCCAACAAGCTCAACGGCGCCCGCCACGTGCCCGGACGGCACAAGACCGTGACCGGCCTGGAGCACCTCGACAAGGTGGTCCACGTCGACCAGAGCCCGATCGGCCGCACACCACGGTCCAACCCGGCCACCTACACCGGGGTCTTCGACGCGATCCGCAAGCTCTTCGCGCAGACCACCGAGGCGAAGATCCGTGGCTACCAGCCGGGCCGGTTCTCGTTCAACGTCAAGGGTGGCCGCTGTGACGCCTGCTCGGGCGACGGCACGATCAAGATCGAGATGAACTTCCTCCCCGACGTCTACGTGCCGTGCGAGGTCTGCCACGGTGCGCGCTACAACCGCGAGACGCTCGAGGTCCACTACAAGGGGAAGACGATCGCCGACGTGCTCGACATGCCGATCGAGGAGGCCGCCGAGTTCTTCGCCGCGGTGCCGGCGATCGCGCGCCACATGTCGACCCTCGCCGACGTCGGCCTGGGCTACGTCCGCCTCGGGCAGCCCGCGCCGACCTTGTCCGGTGGTGAGGCGCAGCGCGTGAAGCTCGCCTCCGAGCTCCAGAAGCGGTCCACGGGCCGCACCATCTACGTGCTCGACGAGCCCACGACAGGGCTGCACTTCGAGGACATCCGCAAGCTGCTCCTCGTGCTGCAGGGGCTGGTGGACAAGGGCAACACCGTCATCGTCATCGAGCACAACCTCGACGTGGTCAAGAGCGCCGACTGGGTCGTCGACATGGGCCCCGAGGGCGGCAGCGGTGGCGGCAAGGTCATCGCGGTCGGCACGCCTGAGGAGGTCGCCGAGGTCCCGGAGAGCCACACCGGCCGGTTCCTGCGCGGCGTGCTCGACAAGAGCGCCCGCACGCCCGACCGGCAGGGAGTGTCCCCGTCACGGACCAAGCCGGCTGCCGGTGCGCGCAAGAGCGCGGTGGCCGCGAAGGCGCCGCGCCGCCGCACGGCCACGGGCAGCTCGAAACCGCGCTCGTCGGCCTAGTCGCTCGAGTGGCCGCCGAGGTGGGTGCCGGACGGGCCCGCCGAGGCGGGCGCGCTGTGCGGGTCCAGAGAGGTGGGCGCCAGGGCGTCCAGCGAGGGGCGCTAGACGTCGCCGCCGAGGTAGGCGGCCTTCACCGCCGGGTCGGCGGCGAGCTCGGCACCGGTGCCCTCCCGCACCACCTCGCCGGTCTCGAGGATGTAGGCGCGGTGGGCGCGCTTGAGGGCCTGGGCGGCGTTCTGCTCGACGAGCAGCACGGTGGTGCCCTGTTGGTTGATCTCGGTGACGATGTCGAAGATCTGCTGGATGAGCATCGGCGCCAGCCCCATCGACGGCTCGTCGAGGAGGAGGAGGGTGGGGCGGGCCATGAGCGCGCGCCCGATGGCGAGCATCTGCTGCTCACCGCCGGACATCGTGCCGGCCACCTGGGTCTGGCGCTCGGAGAGGCGCGGGAAGAGCGAGTAGACGCGGTCGAGGTCGTCCTTGACCGCCTTGGTCTTCCGGTCGACGCGGGCGTAGGCGCCCATGTCGAGGTTCTCGGCCACCGTCATGCCCACGAACACCCCGCGGCCCTCGGGCGACTGGGCGATGCCGAGGACGGGGCGGTCGTGGGCGGGCATCGACGTGATGTCCTCGCCCTTGAACCGGATGGAGCCGGCCCGCACGGGGCGCAGGCCGGAGATCGTCTTCATGGTCGTCGTCTTGCCCGCGCCGTTGGCGCCGATGAGGGTGACGACCTCGCCCTCGCCGACCGTGAACGAGACGTTCCGGATGGCCTCGATCCGGCCGTAGTTGACGCAGAGGTCGTCGACCTCAAGAAGCATTCTCATCCACTCCCAGGTAGGCGGCGATGACCGCCGGGTTGTCGCGGATCTCGGCAGGCAGTCCCTCGGCGATCTTCTTGCCGAACTCGAGCACGACGATCCGGTCGGTGACGCCCATGACGAGCCGCATGTCGTGCTCGATGAGCAGGACGGTGTAGCCCTGCTCCCGGATGGACTGGATCAGCTCCATGAGCTTGACCTTCTCGGCCGGGTTGAAGCCCGCGGCCGGCTCGTCGAGGCAGAGGAGCTTGGGGTTCGTCGCGAGGGCCCGGGCGATCTCCAGTCGGCGCTGGTCGCCGTACGGGAGGTTCCGGGCGAGCTCGTCGGCGCGGCGCTCCAGGCCCATGAACTTCAACAGCTCGTGGGCCCGGTCGAGGCCCTCCGCCTCCTCGCGGCGGTGCTTCGGCAGCCGGAGCAGCGCCGAGACGATGCCCGTGGAGTGGTGGGCGTCGGCGCCGACGAGGACGTTCTCGAGCGCCGTCATGTTGTGGAAGAGGCGGATGTTCTGGAAGGTCCGGGCGATGCCGAGCTTGGTGATCTTGAACCGCTTCTGCCGCCCGAGCGGCTCCCCGAGGAACCGCACGTCCCCGGAGGTGGGCTGGTACACGCCGGTCATGACGTTGAAGCACGTCGTCTTGCCGGCACCGTTGGGCCCGATGAGCCCGAGGATCTCCCCGGTGTTGATGTGGAACGACACCCCGTCGAGCGCCTTGACACCACCGAACCGGAGGGTCACGTCGTCGACCTCCAGCATCTTGCCCTCGGGCAGGTGGGCCACCTCCTCGACGCTGATGTCGACGGAGGTGTCCGGTGTCTCCGACAGCCCCTCCGGGCGCTGCGACATGGTCTGCTCCTCAGACATCGGCGACCTCCCGCTCGATATGGCCCGGGTCTTCCTCGGCGTTCACGCCCTCGCGCTCCGCCGACCTCTGCGCGCGCAGCCTCCGCCGCGGCGGCAACAGTCCCTGCGGCCGGAAGATGGCCAGGGCCATGAGCGCCATGCCGAAGAGGAGGAACCGCGCGTCCGAGAGGAACCGGAACTTCTCGGGCAGCCAGATGAGCAGGACCGCGGCGGTCACCACACCCCAGCGGTTGCCCTGGCCGCCCACGACCACCATGGCGACGAACAGCACGGAGTAGATGATCGTGAAGTTGTCGGGGTTGATGAAGACCTGCTTGGTCGCGAACAGGGCCCCCGACAGGCCGCCGATCGCGGCACCGGTGGCGAAGGCCAGCAGCTTGAACCGGAAGGTGGGCACGCCCATGAGCTCCGCCGCGTCCTCGTCCTCACGGGTCGCCTCCCAGGACCGCCCGACGCGGGAGTTCTGCATGAGCCAGTCGAGGAACAGGACGATGAGGACGATGGTCACCGCGAGCCAGTAGTACGGCACGGCGTCGGTGACGCTGAACACCAGGAACTTCGTCGTGGTGGTGAGGTCGAGGTAGGCCGTGAACCCCTCCCACGACATGTGTGGCACGTCGAAGAGGTGCAGGCTCGGGGGCGCCGGGATGTTGGAGATGCCGCGCGGGCCACCCAGCCACGACGTGTTCACGAGGACGAGGCGGATGATCTCGCCGAACCCGAGCGTGACGATGGCGAGGTAGTCGCCGCGGACCCGCAGCGTCGGGGCGCCGAGCAGCACGCCCGAGATCATCGTGACGACGATGGCGGCGGGCACGCAGATGATGAGCGGCAGCTTGGCGTGGGCCGAGCCGAGGACGCCCACCGAGAAGGCGCCGACCGCGAAGAAGCCGACGTAGCCGAGGTCGAGCAGGCCCGCGTAGCCGATGACGATGTTGAGGCCGATCGCCACGAGGGAGTACATCGCGCAGGAGAAGAGCACCGACGCGAAGTCGGAGTCCTGCGTCGTGATGAGCGGCGGGTTGATGATCGGCAGCAGGTAGATGATGACGACGACGGCGACGATGAAGAGGTACTTGACGGGGCGTGGAAGTGCCCGGAAGCGCTCGCGCACGGAGCGCAGGGGGGCGGTGACGGCGTTCATGCGCGGGCCTTCCCGAGCGACTCGCCCAGCAGTCCGGTGGGCCGGAACAGCAGGATGACGATGAGGAGGACGAAGGCGACGACGTCCTTCCACTGGGAACCGACGAGTGCGGACCCGTAGTTCTCGGCGACCCCGAGCACGAAGCCTCCGAGCAGGGCCCCGCGCAGGTTGCCGATCCCTCCCAGGACCGCGGCCGTGAACGCCTTGATGCCGAGGATGAAGCCGGCGTTGTAGCGCGTGACGCCGATCTTCAGCAGGTAGAGCATGGCGGCGCCACCGGCCATGATCCCGCCGATCACGAACGTGAGCCGGATGACGCGGTTGTGGTTGACGCCCATGAGGGCGGCGGACTCGGCGTCCATGGCCACTGCACGGATCCCGCGGCCGAGGCGGGAGCGGCGGACGAACTGGTCGAGGACGACCATCATGATGATCGCGCTGACGAGGATGATCACGTCGACGTTCGTCACGTTGTAGCCGAAGAAGTTGAAGAGCTTCTGGGAGTGCAGCAGGGCCGGCAGCGGCGTGTTCTCGCGTGGCCGCCCGACGTAGTCGGCGAGCTTGGCGTCGAGCCCGAGCCACGCGAAGGGCTTGTCGCGCAGTCCCATCGCCTCGGAGAGGACGAAGGACGCGCCGATCGCGGAGATGAGCGCGATGAGCGGAGGCGAGTTGCGCTTGCGCAGCGGCCGGTAGGCCACGAGCTCGAGGATGAAGGCGACGAGCGCCGACGCCGCCATGGCGGCGATGCCGCCGAGGAGGAGGAACCCGACCAGACCGAGGCCGGTCGCGCCGGCCGCGTTGAGCGCCATGAGGACCCACACGGCGGCGAAGCTGCCGTACATGAAGACCTCGGAGTGCGCGAAGTTGATGAGGCGCAGCACGCCGTAGACGAGGGTGTAGCCCAGGGCCACGAGCGCGTAGATCGCGCCGATGGTGAGCCCGGTGATCGTGAGCTCCCAGAAGTGGTGGATCAGCAGGTTCACAGTGGACTCCGTCGTGTCAGTCGGCCCGGCCGTCGCAGCGCCGCCGCGACCGGCCCGGACAGGATGGCGGCCAGGACACCCCGTGCTGGGCTGTCCTGGCCGCCACCACCGGGACTTACTTGATCTCCTGGTCCTTCACGATCTTGCCGCCCTCGACCTTGTAGGCCCAGACCGAGACGGACGCGGGCTCGCCCTTGGCGTCGAACTTGATCTGCTTCGTCACGCCGGGCTTGTCGTAGGACGCGATGAAGGCGTTCATGTCGGCGTTCGACGTCTTGCCGGCGGCGATGCCGTCGAGGAAGACGTTGGCCGCGTCGAAGGCCTCGGCCGAGTAGGTCGCCGGGTCGGAGTTGTAGGCCTTCTTGTAGGCCTCGGCGAACTGCGGCGCGGCGTCCGGCGGGACGCAGGGGCACGTCATGATCGCGCCCTCGGTGGCTGCGCCACCGGCCTTGATGTAGCCGTCGTCCTTGACACCGTCAGCCGCGACGAAGGTGCCCTTCCAGCCGGCCTGGCGCAGCTGCTTGGTGAGCAGCGCCGCCTCGGCGTAGTAGCCACCGAAGAACAGCGCGTCCGCGTTCGACGCGGTCACCTTGGTGACGGAGCCGGAGAAGTCGGTCTGCTTCTGCTGGATGGCGTCGTTGCCCACGACCGCGGTGCCGAGGTCCTTGCGCACGATGTCGGCGAGGCCCTTGCCGTACTCGGAGGAGTCGTCGATGACGAACGGCTTCTGCGCCTTGAGGACGTCCTTGATGTACTTCGCGGCCGCCGGGCCCTGCGTCGCGTCGTTGCCGAGCACGCGGTGGAAGACCTTCCACCCCTGCTCCGAGAGCGACGGGTTCGTCGCCGAGGCGGAGATGATGTTGAGACCCGCCTGCTCGAAGATCGGGTCGGCGGCCTTGGACTCGCCCGAGAAGGCGGGGCCGACGATGCCGACGAGCTTCTTGTCGCTGACAGCCTTCTGCGCGAGGGCCGGGGCGACGGACGGGTCGCCCTGGCTGTCGAAGGTCTCCAGCGTCACCTTGCAGTCGGAGTGCTTCGCGTTGTACTGGTTCACCGCGAGCTCGACGCCGTTCTTGATGTTGACGCCGAGGTTGGCCGCGTCACCGGTCAGCGCACCGAAGTATCCGATCTTGAGGTCGCACTGCTTGCCGCCGCTGCCGGACGAGCTGCTGTTGTCCTTGGTGCCACCACAGGCAGTGAGGGCGAGGGCGGCGGCCACGACGGGCACACCAAGCTTGATGAGGGAACGCAAGACTCCTCCTGAGTCACTTGGGTGGGCATGGTTCCAGCGCCCACGGGGTCCCCGAGCGGGGTGGGAGCAGACTAGTTGCGGATCACCGCAGGAGTCACGACATTCATCCAGATTGGTGATCGTGTCGTTACACCGCCTCACAGGGGTCAGTCAGCCCGCGTCCAGACGGCACCGGCATACTCCCGTCGCATGAGCCAGCCGACCTCCTGCAGCCGACGGGCCCTGCTGAAGTCGGGCGGGGGCGCCGCCGGCGCGCTGGCTCTCTGCGCGTGCGGTTCCGGAGGCGGTGGGGACAGCGCAGCGGCGGCCCAGGGCGGCACCCTGGGCACGCCGGTGCCCACGTCGTCCATCCCGGTCGGGGGCGGGAAGGTGTTCGGCGACGCCCGCGTGGTCGTGACCCAGCCCTCGGCCGGCGACTTCAAGGGGTTCAGCGCGGTGTGCACCCACGCCGGCTGCATCGTCGCCATGGTCGTCAACGGCGCGATCGTCTGCGGGTGCCACGGCAGCGAGTTCGACATCGCCACCGGCGCGGTGAAGCAGGGGCCGGCGACGCGTCCGCTGCCCGCGCGGACCGTCACCGTGAGCGGGAGCGACCTGACGGTCGCCTGAGCCGGGTGCGCCGGGCGGCGCGGGTCGCTGTCGGAGCCGTCCCTAGAGTTGGGGGGTGGCTGACCCGTCGACCTACCGGCCCAGGCCCGGGGAGATCCCGACCGACGCCGGGGTGTACCGCTTCCGTGACGCCGGCGGCCGGGTCGTCTACGTGGGCAAGGCCAAGTCGCTGCGGCCCCGGCTCTCCTCCTACTTCCAGGACCTCTCGGCCCTCCACCCGCGCACCGCGACGATGGTCACGACCGCGGCGAGCGTGGAGTGGACCGTCGTCGCCACCGAGGTCGAGGCCCTCCAGCTCGAGTACTCCTGGATCAAGGAGTTCGACCCGCGGTTCAACGTCAAGTACCGAGATGACAAGTCCTACCCCTACCTCGCGGTCACCCTCGGTGAGGAGTTCCCGCGGGCCCAGGTGATGCGTGGGTCCAAGCGCAGGGGCACCCGCTACTTCGGCCCCTACGCGCATGCGTGGGCCATCCGGGAGACCCTCGACCTGCTGCTGCGCGTCTTCCCGATGCGCACCTGCTCCTCGGGGGTGTTCAGGCGGGCGAGCCAGGTCGGGCGACCCTGCCTGCTCGGCTACATCGACAAGTGCTCCGCACCCTGTGTCGGACGGGTCAGCGCCGAGGAGCACCGCCAGATCGCCAACGACTTCTGTGACTTCATGGCGGGCAACACCGGGAAGTTCGTCCGGAGGCTCGAGAACCGGATGAAGGAGGCCTCGTCCAACCTCGAGTTCGAGCAGGCGGCGCGGCTGCGCGACGACATCACGGCGCTCGGCAAGGCGCTCGAGAAGTCGGCGGTCGTGCTCGGCGACGCCACCGACGCCGACGTCTTCGCGCTCGCCGAGGACCAGCTGGAGGCGGCGGTCCAGGTCTTCCACGTCCGCGGCGGCCGGGTGCGTGGCCAGCGCGGCTGGGTGGCCGAGAAGGACGCCGAGTCGGTGCCGGAGATTGTCGGCCACCTGCTGCAGCAGGTCTACGGCGGGGAGTCGGGCGAGGGCGTCCCCCGCGAGGTGCTCGTGCCGGTGCTGCCGGAGGACCCCGACTCCGTCACGGAGTGGCTCAGCGCCCTGCGCGGCTCCACCGTCGACCTGCGGGTGCCGCAGCGCGGCGACAAGCGCACCCTCATGGAGACGGTCCGCCGCAACGCCGAGCAGTCGCTCGCGCGGCACAAGCTCGCCCGTGCCGGCGACCTCACCGCACGGAGCCAGGCGCTGCAGGAGCTCCAGGAGTCGCTCGAGCTCGCCGAGGCGCCGCTGCGGGTCGAGTGCTTCGACGTCAGCCACGTCCAGGGCACCAACGTCGTCGCGTCCATGGTCGTCTTCGAGGACGGTCTCGCCCGCAAGTCCGAGTACCGCCGGTTCATCGTCCGCGGCACCGGGGCGGGCGAGACGGTGGACGACACGGCCGCCATGCACGAGGTCCTCACCCGGCGGTTCCAGCGCTACCTCGAGGACCGCGACGCGGCCTCCGACCTCGAGCTGGCCCCGGACACCGACGACGAGGGGCGCATCGAGCGCATCGACCCCGACACCGGGCGGCCGAAGCGGTTCGCCTACCCCCCCAACCTCGTCGTCGTCGACGGCGGCCTGCCCCAGGTCAACGCCGCGCGGGCCGCCCTCGACCGGCTGGGGATCGACGACGTCGCACTCGTCGGCCTCGCCAAGCGCCTCGAGGAGGTGTGGCTGCCGGGGCAGGACTTCCCGGTCGTCCTGCCCCGCACCAGCGAGGGCCTCTACCTGCTGCAACGCGTGCGTGACGAGGCGCACCGGTTCGCCATCACGTTCCACCGGCAGCGCCGGTCCAAGGCGATGACGAAGAGCGCGCTCGACGGCATACCGGGCCTCGGGGAGGCACGGCGCAAGGCGCTGCTGCGCCACTTCGGCTCCGTCAAGCGGCTCCGGGCAGCGTCCCCGGAGGAGCTGCAGGAGGTCTCGGGCATCGGTCCTGCGCTGGCCGCGACGATTGCGGCAGAGTTGGCCCAGCAGGAGCCGGCGGCGCCGGCGGTCAACCTCATGACCGGTGAGGTCATGGACGACGGAGGGGCGTGAGCGTGAGCGAGGAGCCCGCGGCACATCCGCGAGCGGAGCTGGTCATCGTCACGGGGATGAGCGGTGCCGGCCGGACGACGACGGCCAACGTGCTGGAGGACTCCGGCTGGTACGTCGTGGACAACCTGCCGCCGCGGCTGCTGGTGCCGCTCGCGGAGATGGCGGGGCAGCGGATGCAGAGCGGCGGGGCGATCCCCAGGATCGCGGCCGTGGTCGACGTCCGCGCCCGGGGCTTCTTCGCCCACCTGCGCGACGCGCTCGAGGAGCTGCGCCGCCTGGGCTGGCACCCGCAGCTCGTCTTCCTCGACGCGACCGACGAGGCGCTGGTGCGACGGTTCGAGAGCGTCCGCAGGCCGCACCCGCTGCAGGGCAGCGGCCGCCTCCTCGACGGGATCGTCAAGGAGCGCGCGATGCTCGCGGACCTGCGCTCGGACGCCGACGTCGAGGTCGACACCTCCGGGCTCAACGTGCACCAGCTCGCCCAGAAGCTGCAGCCGATCTTCTCGCCGGAGCGGGGCCCGAAGGTCCGGGTCGCGGTCATGTCCTTCGGGTTCAAGTACGGCGTGCCCCTCGACGCGGACTTCGTGTTCGACATGCGGTTCCTGCCCAACCCCTACTGGATCCCCGAGCTGCGGAACTTCAACGGCAGGGACGCCCAGGTCGCCGAGTTCGTCATGGCGCAGGAGGGGGCGCCGGAGTTCGTCGACCGGGTCGTCGACCTCATGGGCCCCGTGGTCGCCGGCTACGTGCGGGAGGGGCGCCGCTACGTCACCCTCGGCGTCGGGTGCACCGGCGGCAAGCACCGGTCCGTCGCCGTGGCCGAGGCGCTGGCCTCGCGGCTCCAGTCCGCGGAGGTCTCGACGTTCGTGGTCCACCGCGACCTGGGGCAGGAGTGAGCGGGCGAGCGGTCGTCGCGCTGGGCGGCGGGCACGGTCTCGCGGCGTCCCTCGCGGCGCTGAGGCTCATCAGCGACGAGATCACCGCGGTCGTCACCGTGGCGGACAACGGCGGCTCGAGCGGCCGGCTCCGGGACGAGTTCGACGTGCTGCCCCCGGGTGACCTCCGCATGGCCCTCAGCGCCCTCTGCGACGACACCGAGTGGGGGCACACCTGGCGCGACGTGCTCCAGCACCGGTTCCGGGGCGAGGGCCCCCTCGGCGGGCATGCGGTCGGCAACCTGCTCATCGTCGCCCTGTGGGAGCTCGGGGACGACCCCGTCGCCGGCCTCGAGCTCGTCGGCCGCCTCCTCGGCGCCCGCGGGACCGTGCTGCCCATGGCGGCGGTGCCGCTGGAGATCACCGCCGAGGTGCAGGGACACGACCCCGCTCGCCCCGACGCCGTCGAGACACTGCGGGGGCAGGTGGCGGTCGCCACGACGGCGGGCAACGTGCGCGGCATACGACTCGAACCGGCGAACCCGCCCGCCCCGAAGGAGACCGTCCAGAGCGTGCTGGAGGCGGACTGGGTCATCCTCGGCCCCGGCTCGTGGTTCACCTCGGTGATGCCGCACCTCCTGGTGCCCGACCTGCGCGCCGCGCTCCACGAGACCCCGGCGCGCCGCCTCCTCACCCTCAACGTCGAGCACTCGGGCGAGACGGCGGGCTTCACGCCGGCGCGGCAGCTGGAGACCCTGGCCGAGCACGCACCCCGGCTCCAGCTCGACGTCGTCCTCGCCGACCCGGGCGCCGTGGACGACGAGGCCGACCTGCGGCGCGCCGCGGCGCTGCTGGGCGCGCAGGTGGTCGTGGCACCCGTGGCCAAGCGGGGGCAGCCCGGCCACCACGACTCCCTGCGCCTGGCGGCGGCCTACCGCGACATCCTGGGGTGAACCGGGCAGGGCCGCGGGGACGGACATGGTGGACACGGATGGCAGGATGACGGCATGGCGATGACGGCGAAGGTCAAGGACGAGCTCAGCAGGCTCGAGGTCACCAAGCCGTGCTGCCGCAAGGCCGAGGTCGCCTCCCTGCTGCGCTTCGCCGGCGGCCTGCACATCGTCGGCGGCCGGATCGTCGTCGAGGCCGAGCTCGACACCGCCAACGCCGCACGCCGGCTCCGCCGCGACGTCGGCGACCTCTACGGTCACCACTGCGAGGTGCTCGTGCTCGCGGCCGGCGGCCTGCGCCGCGGCAGCCGCTACGTGGTCCGCGTCGTGCAGGACGGCGAGGCGCTGGCCCGCCAGACCGGGCTCATCGACAGCCGCGGCCGCCCCGTGCGCGGCCTGCCGCCGAAGGTCGTGGGCGCGGCGGCCTGCGACGCCGAGGCCGCCTGGCGTGGGGCGTTCCTGGCCCACGGCTCGCTCACCGAGCCGGGGCGCTCGTCGGCGCTCGAGGTCACCTGCCCCGGCCCCGAGGCGGCGCTGGCCCTGGTGGGCGCAGCCCGCCGGCTCGGGATCGGCGCCAAGGCGCGTGAGGTCCGCGGCGTCGACCGGGTCGTCATCCGCGACGGCGACGCCATCGGGGCCATGCTGACCCGTCTCGGGGCCCACGACGCCGTCCTCGCCTGGGAGGAGCGGCGGATGCGCCGCGAGGTGCGGGCCACGGCCAACCGGCTCGCCAACTTCGACGACGCCAACCTGCGGCGCTCCGCCCGCGCGGCTGTCGCGGCCGGCGCCCGGGTGGAGCGGGCGCTGGAGATCCTCGGCGAGGACGTCCCCGACCACCTCCGCGAGGCCGGCCGGCTGCGCCTGGAGCACAAGCAGGCCTCCCTCGAGGAGCTCGGCCAGCTCGCCCAGCCGGCCATGACCAAGGACGCGGTCGCGGGCCGGATCCGGCG
>JAICIN010000018.1 GCA_025924375.1 Dermatophilaceae bacterium
CGGGGATGCCCGAGGCCGTCAGGGCGCACGCGTTCGAGCCGTTCTTCACGACCAAGGACGTCGGCAAGGGCACCGGGCTCGGCCTGGACATCTCGCGCCGCATCGTGGTCGAGCGGCACGGGGGCGAGATCACCATCGAGTCCGAGCCCGGCCAGACCGTCGTCACGGTCCGCCTCCCGCTCAGCCCACCGGCCACCCGCTGAGGCCGGGTCCTGACGTTCGCGGTCAGACGGTGACGAGGCCGGCCACCTGAAGCACGGTGACGACCGCGAGGAGGAGGCAGACACCGCCACCGAAGCGGCGGATGGTGGCCAGCCGGATGCGCGCGAGGAGCACCCGGCCGATGAGCGCGCCGAGTGCGGAAACCACGGCCAGGGCCACCCAGGCGCCGAGGCCCACGGAGAGCGGGTCGTCGTACTTGATGACGAGCGAGGCGGTCAGCAGCTGCGAGAGGTCGCCCCACTCGGCGAGGAAGAGCACGGTGAAGGACACGAGCACCGCCCGCCAGCCGCGAGCGCTCGCCGCGCCCTTGTGCGAGAACTCCTCCTCGGTCTCCTTCTCCTCCTCGTCGGCCTTGGACGCGCCACGGATGAGGATGACCCCACCGGCCAGGAACATCAGGGCGGCGAACACCTCCACCGGCGTCCGGGGGAGCCGCGCCAGCACCCCGCCGAGCGCCACGGCGACGACGGTCTGCACGAGGAAGGCGCTCGTGACACCGATCCACACGAGCACCGGCCGGAACCGCGTCGCCAGGACGAGCGTGGCGATGAACGTCTTGTCGGGCAGCTCCACGACGAAGATGAGTCCGAAGACGACGGCGGCGGTCGCGAGGCTCAGTCCCATGGCGGGGTGCACTCTAGCCGTGGGCGGCCCGTAGGCTTCCGGCGTGCCCACGACCGCGACAGCCAGCACGGTGACGACCGTCGTCGTGGTGACGCTCGTGGTCCTCGCCTTCGTGGGCGCGGCGCTCGCCCTCGCCCAGCTCGGGCGCCTGCGCCGCGAGGTCGAGCGGCTCGGCCAGACGCGCCCGGTCGGCCAGGGCGACCTCGCCGCCCTGCGCGCCGACATCGCGCAGGCCCTGCGCCACGTGGCCGTGGTCCGCTACGACGCCTTCGGCGACATGGGTGGCCGGCTGTCGTTCAGTGCCGCCCTCGTCGACGACCGGGGTGACGGCCTGGTGCTCAGCTCCATCCACGCCCGTGGGGAGTCCCGCACCTACGCCAAGGGCGTCGTCGGCGGCGGCAGCGACGTCACCCTCACGCCCGAGGAGCAGCAGGCGCTCGCCGCCGCCCGCACCGGGAGCGGACGGCTATGACGACCGAGGCGCCCCGCTACGGCTACTTCGGACCGGCCGGCACCTTCACCCAGATGGCGCTCGACGCCTGGGAGCCGGCAGCGGGCCGTGAGCAGGTGCCCTATGCCTCCGTCGAGGCCGCCCTCGAGGCCGTCCGCGCCGGTGCGGTCGACGCGGCGATGGTCCCGATCGAGAACTCCGTCGAGGGCGGCGTCAGTGCCACCCTCGACGCGCTCGCCAGCGGGGGTGCCCTCCTCGTGGTCGGCGAGGTCCTCGTTCCGGTCGCCTTCGTGCTCGCCGCCAGGCAGGGTGTGCCGGCCGCCCGGGTCCGCGCGGTCGGCACCCACAGCCACGCGTGGGCGCAGGTGCGCGGCTGGATGGCGGCACACCTCCCGGACGCGACCTACGTCCCGACCCTGTCCACGGCCGCCGCGGCGGCCGGGCTGGCCGAGGACGGCGACGAGCCGGCATACGAGGCGGCGGTGTGCGCCCCGGTCGCGGCGGCGAACCACGGGCTGCACGTGCTGGCCGAGGACATCGGCGACAACCGGGGTGCGGTGACCCGGTTCGTCCTCGTCGCGAGACCCGGACGGCTGCCGGAGCGCACCGGCGCCGACAAGACGACGCTCGTGCTCTACCAGCGGGAGGACCACGCGGGCGGGCTGCTGGAGCTGCTCGAGCAGTTCGCGGTGCGTGGGATCAACCTGTCGCGCCTCGAGTCGCGCCCCACGAAGGACTCGATGGGCAGCTACTGCTTCTCCATCGACATCGAGGGGCACGTCCTCGACGAGCGGGTCGGGGAGGCGCTCGTCGGCCTCAAGCGGGTCTGTGAGGACGTGCGCTTCCTCGGCAGCTACCCGGCGGCGCACGGCGCGGCCACCAAGGTCAGCAGGCACACCAGCGACGAGTCGTTCGCGCAGGCGCGGGCCTGGCTCCAGGGGCTCCGGCACGGCTGAGCCCGAGCCGCGCTCCGCGGTCCCGGCGCGCAGCGGTGAGCGGCAGGTCACCACCGTCCCGACTTGACGCGGACCCTTAGGCAAGCCTTACCTTTGACCTGATTACGCAACATCCCCGTTTCGAAATCAGGTCCCCATGATCTTCAGCAACGCGCTCATCGGCCTGCGGGAAGGCCTCGAGGCCGCGCTGGTCGTCGTCATCCTCGTGGCGTTCCTCGTCAAGACCGACCGCCGCTGGGCGCTGCGGCACGTCGCGGTGGGCGTCGGCGCGGCCGTCGGCCTCTCCGTCCTCCTCGGCGCGCTGCTGACCTACGGCACGAGCCAGCTGCCGTTCGAGACGCAGGAGCTCATCGGCGGCTCGGCCTCGGTCATCGCCGTGGCGTTCGTGACGGGGATGGTCTTCTGGATGCGCGCCGCCGCCCGGAGCATCTCCGGGGAGCTCAAGGGCAGGCTCGACCGTGCCCTCGACGTCGGCCCGCTCGCCGTCGCGCTCGTGGGCTTCCTCGGCGTCGGGCGCGAGGGGCTCGAGACCGCCCTGTTCTTCTACGCCAGCGTGCAGACCGCCGGCACGGGCACGTTGCAGCCGCTCGTCGGTTTCGTCCTCGGCCTCGCCGCCGCCGTCGCCCTCGGGGTCGGCATGTACAAGGGCGCGGTCAGGATCAACCTCGGCAAGTTCTTCCGCTACACCGGGGTCCTGCTCGTCGTCGTCGCCGCGGGCATCCTGGCCTACGGCGTCCACGACCTCCAGGAGGCGGCCTTCCTGCCCGGCCTGCAGTCCCTCGCCTTCGACGTCAGCGCGACGATCCGTCCGGACTCGTGGTACGCCACGCTCCTCAAGGGCATCTTCAACTTCACGCCCGCGACGACGTGGCTCCAGGCCGTCGTCTGGGTCGCCTACGTCGGCATCGTCATGCCGCTCTTCCTGCGGCCCCACCGCGTCACGTCCCCCGCGCCCGCCACCGTCCAGCCCGCCCAGCCGGCCACCCGCACCGCCGCCTGAGCGACCCCTCGCCGGGGCGGCTCCCGCCCACCGACCCCGGCCGGCCGCGCACCGTCGCGGCCCGGCACCCCGCCACGCCACCCGGCACCCCGCCACGCCACCCGGCACCCCGCCACGCCACCCGGCACCCCGCCACGCCACCCGGCACACGACCTCCTCGAGGAGCACCATGCGCACCGCCGCCCCCGTCCACGCCCTGGTGGGCGCGGCCGCACTGATCGCCCTCACCGCGTGCGGTGGCGGCGGCGACGCCGGGAAGGGCGCCGGGGGCACCGACGGCAGCGGCGGCGGTGCCATCACGGTCAAGGCGAGCGACACCGCGTGCCAGGTCTCGCGCACCTCGGCCGCGGCCGGCACGGTGGAGTTCACCGTGACCAACACCGGCAGCCAGGTCAACGAGTTCTACCTCTACGGCCAGGGCGACCAGATCGTGGGCGAGGTCGAGAACATCACGCCCGGGCTCACCCGCACCCTGCACGTCGAGCTCACCGAGCCCGGCACCTACGAGACCGCGTGCAAGCCGGGCATGAAGGGCGACGGCATCCGGGCGTCCTTCCGGGTCACCCGGTCCGGTGCGGCCTCGCAGGGTTCCGACGAGTCGATGGCTGCCGCCGTCACGAGCTACCAGAAGTACGTCTCCTCGCAGGCGGACGAGCTGCTCGAGGAGACGACCAGGTTCGTCGCGCTCGTCAAGGCGGGCAAGGTGGAGGAGGCCAAGCAGCTCTACCCGGTCGCCCGCGGGCCCTGGGAGCGGATCGAGCCGGTCGCGGAGTCGTTCGGCGACCTCGACCCGAAGATCGATGGGCGTGAGGACGTCATCGACGAGGGCATGGCGTTCACCGGCTACCACCGCCTCGAGAAGGATCTCTGGAAGACGGGGCTGCAGCCCGACAGCGGCAAGGTCGCCGACCAGCTCCTCGCCGACGTCACCGAGATCGTCGCGCGTGCCAAGAAGGTCCAGCTCAACCCCCTCCAGCTGGCCAACGGCTCCAAGGCCCTCCTCGACGAGGTGGCGACGGGCAAGGTCACCGGTGAGGAGGAGCGCTACTCCCACACCGACCTCTACGACTTCGACGAGAACGTCGCCGGCAGCAAGGCCGCCATCGACGCGCTGCGGCCGGTCCTCCAGGCGCGCAAGCCCGCGCTCCTCGCGCAGGTCGACGCGCGGTTCGCGGCGCTCGGCAAGGAGCTGGACGCGCACCGCTGTGGCGACGGCTTCGTCCCCTACACCGACCTCACCCCGGCGCAGGTCAAGGAGCTCAGCGTGGCGCTCGACGCGCTGAGCGAGTCCGTCGCGCAGGTCCCCGGGGTCGTGGCCGCGACGTGACCTCGGAAGTGCCTGGCACGGCGCCCGCGGAGCCCACCTCCCGCGGGGTGAGCCGCCGGCGGCTGCTCGGGGTCGGGACCGGCGCGGCCCTCGCGGGGGTCGTCGCGGGGGTGGGAGGCACGTATGCCGCGCAGCGGGCCGAGGGGGCAGCGTCGCCCTCCCCGGTGCCCGGCCTCGACGCCCCGGTCCCCTTCCGCGGGACCCACCAGGCGGGGGTCGTCACGCCCGCCCAGGACCGGCTCCACTTCGTGGCTCTCGACGTGACGACGAAGGACCGGGGGCAGCTCGTCGAGCTGCTCAAGGCCTGGACCCGGGCCGCGGAGCGGATGACCGCAGGTGCCGAGGCCGCACCCGGCGGCGTCGACGGTGCCGGGCCCTACGGCGTGCCGCAGGACACCGGTGAGGCCTACGGCCTGCCGGCGTCCGGCCTCACCATCACCATCGGCTTCGGGCCCTCGCTCTTCGACGACCGGTTCGGTCTCGCCGACCGCAGGCCGGCCGCCCTGGCGGACCTGCCCGCCTTCCGCGGTGACGACCTCGACCCCGCGCGCTGCGGCGGCGACATCTGCCTGCAGGCCTGCGCCAACGACCCGCAGGTCGCCGTCCACGCCATCCGCAACCTCGTGCGCCTGGGCTTCGGGACCGTCTCGGTGCGCTGGTCGCAGCTCGGCTTCGGACGCACGTCCTCGACGAGCACCAGCCAGCAGACGCCGCGCAACATGTTCGGCTTCAAGGACGGCACCAACAACCTCAAGGCCGAGGACCCCGGCGAGCTCGAGCAGCACGTGTGGGTGCAGCCGGAGGACGTGACGGGCACGACCGGCTGGCTGGCCGGCGGTTCCTACCTCGTGGCGCGGCGGATCCGGATGCACATCGAGGTGTGGGACCGCACCAACCTCCAGGAGCAGGAGGAGGTCTTCGGCCGCACCAAGGGCGAGGGCGCCCCGCTGGGGCAGACGAAGGAGTTCGACACCGTCGACCTCGCCAAGCCGGGCGCCGACGGGCAGCCCGCCATCCCGGTCGACGCCCACATCCGGCTCGCGTCGTCGAAGAACCTGCACGGCGTGAAGATCCTGCGCCGGGGCTACAACTTCACCGACGGCACCGACGGCGTGGGCCACCTCGACGCCGGGCTCTTCTTCATCGCCTTCTGCCGCGACGCGCAGCAGCAGTTCGTGCCGATGCAGCGGGCGCTCGCCGCCAAGGACGCGCTCAACGAGTACATCGAGCACAACGGCTCGGCCGTGTTCGCCTGCCCGCCCGGGGTCGCGGCGGGCGAGCACTGGGGGCAGGCCCTCTTCGCCTGAGGCGTGGGGCAGAGGGCTCAGCTGGGGACGCGGACGACGAGCGCGCCGGCGAGCACCTCGGCGGTCAGGGCGCGGGCCTTGCCGACCGTGTCGCCGTCGAGCTGCACCTCCTGCGGCCGGTCGGCCCGCACCCGCACCTCCCGGCTCGTGTGGTGGTCGACGCGCTTGTGGCCCTTGCGGCGCTGCGACGCCAGCCGCGCACCGACCGCCGCCCAGCCGACGACCCCCTTCGGGGACAGGATGACGGTGTCGATGCGCCCGTCGTCCACCTCCGCCTCCGGCATGAGCACCAGGCCGCCGAGCAGGCGCCCGCAGTTGCCGATGATGACCGTGCGGGTGCGCCGGCTGAACTCCGGCTGCTCGTCGATGCGCACGCGCGCCTTGAAGCCGGCGCCCTTGAGGTTGCGGGCCCCGGAGACCAGGTAGGCCGGCCAGCCGACCCGCGCCTTGAGCTCCTCCGGCGCGCCGGCCATGATCGCGGCGTCGAAGCCGAGCCCCGCCATGACGAGGAAGATGTGCTGGTCCGGCCGCTCGTGCTCGCCCGAGGCGTCCACGGTGAGCCGGCCGACGTCGACGCGGCGGTTGCGCCCGGTCAGGGCGACGTCGAGCGCGTCCTCGATCGAGTTGTAGGGGACGTCGAGGTTGCGGGCGAGGAGGTTGCCCGTGCCGCCGGGCAGCAGGCCCAGGGGCGTCTCGGTGCCGACCAGCGCAGTGGCCACGCTGCGCACCGTGCCGTCGCCGCCGAGCGGGCACACCAGCGAGACGCCGGCCTCGACCGCCTCACGCGCCTGGCCCGTGCCGGGGTCCTTGGCCGTCGTCTCGAGGAACAGCGGCTCCGCCCAGCCCAGCTCGGTGCAGCGCCGGCTGATGAGCTCCTTGACCGGCTCGAGGTCGTCGAACTTCGTCGGGTTGACGATGATGCCGGCCCGGCGTCGCGGCCGGTCCTCCTCTGCCGTGCCCTCCGGCCGGAAGTCGTCGCGGTGCGGGCGCCGACGCCCGCGGGTTCGCTGCCCGGTGCCGGGCGTGTGCCCGTGGCCCGCTCGCGCGGCGAGGGCCCACGCCAGGAGCAGCACGACGACGACCGCCGCGACGGCGATCCACCCTGCAGTCTCGCTGGACACAGCGCGACGCTATCCCACGGCGTCTCCGCCCCCGCACTGCCTGCGTCGTAGGCCCCCGCACTGCCTGCGTCGTACCCGGCGCCCGCCGGGCCCGGCGTAGCGTGGGCTGCCATGACCATCGACCCCGGCGAGCTGCCACCGGACATCGCGCCGGACACCAAGGACTGGACGTGGACCGTCCACCAGACCTGCCCGGAGTGCGGCTTCACCGCCGCGGAGATCGACGGCCCCTCCGTCGCCGACCGGGTGCCGGCCCTCACCGAGCCCTGGCAGACCGTCCTGCTGCGACCGGACGTGGGGACGCGGCCGCGGCCGTCGACGTGGTCGCCGCTGGAGTACGCCTGCCACGTGAGGGACGTCTGCCGGGTCTTCGCCGGACGGGCCCGGCTGATGCTCGAGCGCGATGCCCCGGAGTTCGCCAACTGGGACCAGGACGAGGCGGCCGTCGCGGGCCGCTACCACGAGCAGGATCCGGCGCGGGTGCGCCTCGAGCTGGCGGCCGCGGCCGACGAGGCGCAGCAGGCGTTCGCCGCCGTGCCGGCGGGGCAGTGGGGCCGGCGCGGGATCCGGGGCAACGGCGCCGAGTTCACGCTGGAGTCGCTGGGTCAGTACTTCCTGCACGACCTGGCGCACCACCTCGTGGACGTCGGGGCCTGAGGGAGCCGTCGCGACCAACGGGGCCGGCGCCCGCGCCGCGGTCGAGGCCTCCCATCGCGAGCAGGTCGAGCGCCGCCTCGCCGACCTCAGCGACGTTGACGTCCCCGACGAAGGGCACGTCGTGGTCGCACCGGTGGTGCACCTGCTCCGCGCCGCACACGGGGCAGTGCATGCGGAAGGACACCAGGGCCCGGTCGCGGTCGCCGGCCAGCGGCCCGAAGGACATCACGTTGCCCACCCAGAACACCCCGACCGTGGGCGTGCCGGCCGCGGCGGCGAGGTGCCGGGGCCCCGAGTCGTTGCCGACGAAGAGCTCCGCACGAGCGAGCGTGCCCAGGGTGGCCGGCAGAGAGAGCCGGCCGGAGAGGTCGACGCACTCGCCGTCCGCCCGGGCCGTGAGGGCGGCGACAACCTCGGCGGAGGCCTCGCGGTCGGCGTCGCCGCCGACGAGCACGACGTCGAGGCCCTCCCCGAGGAGCATCCGCGCCACCGCGACGAACCGCTCCGTCGGCCACCGCCGCCTCAGGTCGCGGGCCCCCACGTGCAGGGCCACGAACCTGCGGTCACCCGGCAGCGCCACCCGGCTCCGCTCGAGGTCGGCACCGGTCACCACGAGCCGGGGCACGAGCCGGGCGGTCCCGCCCGGCAGCTCCGCGCCGACGAGGGCGGCCACGTCGAGCCAGCGGAGCACCTCGTGCCGGCCGGGCAGGTAGCGCACCCACCGGTCGAGTGGCGGCGCCCCGGGCGCACGCGCCCCGGCGGTGAGCCCGGCACCGAGCCGCGAGACGAAGGTGTTGCTGGTGGCCCCGCCACCGTGGAGCTGGAGCGCGAGGTCGTAGCCGCGGGCCTGCTGCTCCTCGAAGAACCCGCCCGCGTCCTGCCCGGGTGCCGCGTCCGTCGGCAGCCCGCGCAGTCCGGGAAAGGCCGGAGCCACGAGGCAGCGGTCCCACGGCCCCGGCCGCCCGTCGAGCAGGGCGGGCAGCCACGCGTCGCCGACGACGGTGACCTCTGCGTCGGGGTAGCAGGAGCGCACCGCCTCCAGCGCCGGAACCACCATGAGGAAGTCGCCGATGCCGTTGGCGCGCAAGGCGAGCACACGGCATACGGAGTCGACGCGGGGGCCGGTCACAGCCCCACCGCGTCGTAGCACTCGACGTCGCGGTGCGGCACGGTGGTGGGCAGCTCGAGGTGGACCGCGCCGCTGGGGAGGATCCCCGCGCCGCCCGCGCGCTCCATGACGCGCAGCTGCGCGACGACGTCCTCGCCGCAGTGCTCGCTCGGCAGCGTGCGCCAGAAGCCGAACCCGCCGGCGTCGACGAGGGCGTCGCGCCGGTAGAGGACGCAGCCCCCGACCCACGCGACCTTGTAGGCGCGCCACTCCTCGCGCGCCAGCGCGAGCCGCTCCGCCAGGTGCGTGGGGTTGGCGGCGTTGTGCAGGGTGTGCCGGGCCCACTGCACGCCGCCCCGGCGCACGCGCTCGGGGTGCACGGCGCCCGGCCACTCCTCGTAGGGCTCGAGCTCCGCGGGCCGCTGGTCGTCGCGGTAGGAGAGGCCCTGCACCGCAAAGCCGACGAACCCGCACCGCAGCTGCCCGATCGCGTCGAGCAGCCGCTCGAGGGCCCAGGGCTCGAGCCAGACGTCGTCGTCGAGGCAGAGCACGTGCGCCGCCTGCGCTCGCTCGAGCAGGTGCTGGCGGTTCTCCGCGAGCCCGCGCCGGGGCACGTGGTGCTCGACGACGACCGGTATGCCGTGCTGCTCCAGGACCCGTGTCATGGCCGCGACGAGCGGGGTGGTCGCGACCGGCTCGGGCGACTGGTCGCTGACGAGGACGCGGAAGGAGGAAAGGGTCTGAGCGGCCAGCCCCGACAGCGTGACGGCCAGCGCGTGCGGCCGGGCGTAGGTGGGGACCAGGACGTCGACCGGTGGCGTGGACGGCGGCGCTGGGCCCGTGGCGGCCGGCGTCACGACGGCGCGTGCGCCGGGCGGCCCGCGCGGATGCGGTCGACGAGCTCGGTGGTCGAGTGGTTCGAGACGTAGTCGACGCACACCACCCGCCCGCCGAGGCGCTCGACGACCTCCGTCTCGGGAAGCATCTCCGGCGTGTAGTCACCGCCCTTGACGTAGACGTCGGGCCGGACGACCTCGAGGAGCCGCTCCGGGGTCGGGTCGTCGAAGAGCACGACGTGGTCCACCGCGCGGAGGGCCGCCACCATCGCGGCCCGCTCGCCCTCCGGGACGATCGGGCGGTCGGGGCCCTTGAGCCGGCGCACGCTGCGGTCGCTGTTGAGGGCGACGACGAGCACCTCACCGAGGGCCGCCGCCTGCTGCAGGTACTCCGCGTGTCCGACGTGCACGACGTCGAAGCAGCCGTTGGTGAACACGATCCGGCGCCCCGCCGCGCGGTGGGCCCGCACGCTCTCCGCCAGCGCCTCCGCCGAGAGGACCCTGCCACCGGCGTCCCCCGCTCGACCGGCCAGCGGTCTCGCGGCGAGCCTCTCGCCGAGCTCCTGCGCCGAGCAGCAGGTCGTGCCCGGCCGGCCGACCACGACGTTGGCGGCCTCCTGGGCGAGGTCCGCGGCCTGGGTCGGCGGTGCGCCGGCGGTCAGCGCGAGCGTGAACGCGGCGGCGAGGGTGTCGCCGGCGCCGCACGCGCTCTGCCGGTTCGCCGCCACGGCACGGGTCCGGTGCGGCGCGTGCCCCCTCGGGTGGAGGAGGGTGCCCTCGGCGTCGAGCGAGGTGAGCAGCAGCTCGCTCGCGGCCTCGTCGAGGAGGCGTCCGGAGCAGGCGGTGAGCTCGGCAACGCGGCGTCCGTCGGCGGGCGCACCGTCCGGGGTGCCGAGGACCTCGGCGGCGCTCGGGGTCATCGCCGTGGGGCGGCAGCGGCGCCACCGCTCGAACCGGTGCCCGTCGACGACGAGCGGTCCGCGCAGCACCCGGCGGCCGGCCGCCACGACCTGCGGGAGCGGGTCGGCCAGGGCACCGTCGCCGTAGTCGGAGACGAGGACGCAGTCGGCGTCCGCCATCCGTGCCGAGACTCTCGCCGCGAGCTCCTCCCGGGCGCCGGCCGACCAGGGCCGGCCGGGCTCGCTGTCGAAGCGGGCCATCACCTGCCCGTCGCACACGACGCGGCGCTTCGCCGTCGTGCCGCGTGACGGGTCGGTGACGAGGCCGCCCGTCCCGACTCCGCGCGCGGCCAGCTGCCGGCGCAGCTCCTCACCGTCGGCGTCGGCGCCGAGGACACCGACGTACTCGACGCGCGCACCGAGCGCGGCCGCGTTGGCGGCGGCGTTCGCGGCTGCGCCCGGCGACGGCTCGGTACGGGTGACGTCGAGCACGGGCACCGGTGCCTCGCGCGACAGCCGGGAGCACCCGGCATACATCCACACGTCCAGGACGGCGTCGCCGACCACGAGGATGGTGAGGGAGGGGAACCGCTCGAGGAGCTCAGCGGGGTGGTGCATGCGCTCGCCCCTACCCGCGTCCGCCGTCGGTGAACCGGGCCGCCGATACGCTGTGCCGGTGATCGACACCAAGCTCCTGCGAGAGGACCCCGAGCGCGTCCGCGCGAGCCAGCGCGCCCGCGGCGAGGACGAGGGGATCGTCGACGAGATCCTCGCCGCCGAGCAGGCGCGGCGCTCCTCCCTGACCGAGTTCGAGCGCCTGCGCGCGGAGCAGAAGTCGATGGGCAAGCAGGTCGCGCAGGCGCGCGGCGAGGACAGGCAGGCGCTGCTCGCCAGGACCAGGGACCTCGCGGCGGACGTCAAGCGGCTGCAGGGCGAGGCCGACGCCGCCCAGGACCGGTTCGACGCCCTGGTCCGGCGCATCGGCAACGTCGTCGAGCCGGAGGTCCCGGTCGGCGGCGAGGACGACTACGTGGTCCTCGAGACGGTCGGCACCCCACCCGAGTTCGACTTCGAGCCCCGCGACCACCTCGCGCTCGCCGAGGCCCTGCGCGCGGTCGACATGGAGCGTGGGGCGAAGGTCAGCGGCTCCCGGTTCTACTTCCTCACCGGCGTGGGTGCGCGCCTCGAGCTCGCCCTGCTGCACCTCGCGGTGGCCCAGGCCGTCGAGCACGGGTTCACCCCGATGATCACGCCGACCCTCGTCAAGAGCGAGGTCATGGCCGGCGCCGGCTTCCTCGACGCCCACGCCGACGAGGTCTACCGCGTCGAGGCCGACGACCTCTACCTCACGGGCACCTCCGAGGTGGCGCTCGCCGGCTACCACGCCGACGAGATCCTCGACCTCTCGCAGGGCCCCATGCGGTATGCCGGGTGGTCGGCCTGCTACCGCAGGGAGGCCGGGTCCTACGGCAAGGACACGAGGGGCATCATCCGGGTCCACCAGTTCCACAAGGTGGAGATGTTCACCTACTGCCGCGTGGAGGACGCCGCCACCGAGCACCAGCGGCTCCTGGGGTGGGAGAAGGAGATGCTCGGCAAGGTCGAGGTTCCCTACCGCGTGATCGACACCGCGGCCGGCGACCTCGGCGGCCCCGCCGCGCGCAAGTTCGACTGCGAGGCGTGGGTCCCGACCCAGGGCCGCTACCGCGAGCTCACCTCGACCTCCAACTGCACGACCTTCCAGGCCCGCCGCTTCGGCATCCGGGAGCGCGACCCGCACGGCTCGGGCACCCGCACCGTCGCGACGCTCAACGGCACCCTCGCCACCACCCGCTGGATCGTGGCGATCCTCGAGAACCACCAGCAGGCCGACGGGTCGGTCGTCGTCCCCGCAGCGCTGCGTCCCTATCTCGGGCTCGAGGTGCTCCGCCCGGAGTAGCGTCGGGTCGTGGGCGCGACGACGAAGCGACAGCTGCCGAAGTGGTCCGAGCTGAAGCCGCTGCTGCGGCCCAAGCCGGTCGAGCTCAACCCCACCAGGCGTCGTCTGGAGAACTCGCTCACCATCGCCGATCTGCGTGAGGTCGCGCGGCGCCGGACCCCCCGCTCCGTCTTCGACTACACCGACGGCGCCGCGGAGGGCGAGATCAGCCTCCGGCGGGCGCGGCAGACCTATGCCGGGCTCGAGTTCCGGCCCGCGATCCTCCAGGACGTCGGCGAGCTCGACACGACGACGCTGTTCCTCGGCACGCCCTCCCGGCTGCCGTTCGCCTTCGCGCCGACGGGCTTCACCCGGATGATGCAGCACGAGGGCGAACGCGCGGTCGCGCGCGTGGCCGAGCGGGCCGGCATACCGTATGCGCTCTCCACGATGGGCACGACCTCCATCGAGGACGTCGCCGCGGCAGCTCCCGAGGCGCGCAAGTGGTTCCAGCTCTATGTCTGGAACGACCGGGCGGCCGGCGAGGAGCTGATGCGGCGGGCCGCTGCGAGCGGCTACGAGGCGCTCGTCCTGACCGTCGACGTGCCCGTGGCCGGCGCACGGCTGCGCGACACCCGCAACGGCTTCTCCATCCCGCCGGCCCTCACGGTCAGGACGGTCGCCGACGCCACCATGCACCCGGCCTGGTGGGTCAACCTCCTGACCACGGAGCCCCTGACGTTCGCGTCGCTGTCGCACTGGGACGGCACCGTGGGCGAGATGATCGACGCGCTCTTCGACCCCACGATGACCATGGCCGACCTCGAGTGGGTGCGGTCCTGCTGGGACGGCCCCTTGGTCATCAAGGGGATCCAGACCGTCGAGGACGCACGCGCCGTCGTCGCGGCGGGCGCCGACGCGGTGGTCCTGTCGAACCACGGGGGCCGGCAGCTCGACCGGGCCCCGGTGCCCCTGCGGCTGCTGCCGGACGTCCGGCAGGCGCTGGGCGAGGATGCCGAGATCATGGTGGACACCGGCATCATGTCCGGCGCGGACGTCGTGGCGGCGCTCGCCCTGGGTGCCGACAGCGCCATGGTCGGGCGGGCCTACCTCTACGGCCTGATGGCCGGCGGAGAGGCCGGCGTGCAGCGCGTGGTGGACATCCTGCGTGCCGAGATCCGCCGCACCATGGCGCTGCTCGGCGTGCGGGCCGTTGCGGACCTGGGGCCCCGGCACGTGCGCCTGCCCTAGGTTTGTCGCATGCCGCAGCGCCTCATCGCCCTCGACGTCGACGGCACGACGATCACCCACGACGGGGTCCTGCACGACGCGGTGCGTGATGCCGTGCGCGACGTCGTCGACGCCGGGCACCACCTGGTGATCGCCACGGGCCGCTCGATCGTGGCGACGACCCCCCTGCTCGGCAAGCTCGGCCTGCGGCACGGCTACGCCGTGTGCTCCAACGGCGCGGTGACCCTCGAGCTCGACCCGAAGGAGCCGAACGGCTACCGCGTGCTCGACGCGGTGACCTTCGACCCCGGGCCGGCGCTCGGCCTGCTCCGCGACGCGTGGCCCGACGCCGTCATCGCCGTCGAGGAGCTCGGTGTCGGGTTCAAGCTGAGCGCGCCGTTCCCGGACGGCGACCTCATGGGAGAGCTGCGCGTCGTCCCGTGGGAGGAGCTGGTCGCCAACCCGGTGACCCGCGTGACCTTCCGCAGCCCCACGGGCACCAGCCAGGACTTCCAGGAGCTCGCCGACCGGATCGGCCTCAAGGAGGTCAACTACTCGGTGGGCTTCACGGCCTGGCTCGACATCACCCCCGACGGCGTCTCCAAGGGGTCGGCCCTCGAGCTCCTCCGGCGTCGCCTCGAGGTGGAGCCGGCCGCGACCGTGGCGGTGGGTGACCAGCGCAACGACCTCGAGATGCTCCGGTGGGCGGCGCGGGGCGTCGCGATGGGCAACGCGCCCGACGAGGTCAAGGAGGTCGCCAGCGAGGTGACCGGCCACGTCGACGACGACGGGCTCGTGCCGGTCCTCCGCTCCCTGCTCGGGTCCTGACCGCAGCGCCGCGGCCGGGACCGGAGCCGGTTCCTCGCGCGCCTCCACCTGCCATGCTGGGTGCCGCCATGCCCGAGCTCACGATCACCTCGCCGTCCAACCCCCGGCTCAAGGCACTCGTCGCCCTCCGGCGCCGCCGGGCGCGCGAGGAGTCCGGGCTGACCCTGGTCGAGGGCTACGAGGAGCTGGCCCTCGCCCTGGAGGCCGGCGTGCTTCCCGAGACCCTCTACCACTGCCCCGAGCTCATGCTGGACCCTGCGGGGCAGGCCCGGCTGGTGCGCGAGGTCGCCGCGCGCGGGACGGAGGTGGTGCGGCTGTCACGGGCCGCGTTCGAGAAGGCTGCCTACCGGGAGGGGCCCGACGGTGTCCTCGCCGTCGTGCCGTCGCTCACGCGGTCGTGCGCCGACCTGCGGGTCGGGGCCACGGCGCTGGTCCTCCTCTGCGAGGCCGTGGAGAAGCCGGGCAACCTCGGGGCGATGCTGCGCACCGCCGACGCTGCCGGCGTGGAGGCCGTCGTCGCGGCCGACCCGGTGACCGACTGGGGCAACCCCAACCTCGTCCGGGCCAGCAAGGGCACGGTCTTCTCCGTACCGGTCGCCAGTGACCCCACGGCAGAGGCGCTGGCGTGGCTCGACGCGGCGGGCATCACGCTGGTCGCCACGACGCCCGACACCGACCTCGACCACACCGACGTCGACTACACCGGTCCCGTCGCGGTGGCGGTCGGGACCGAGAAGCACGGCTTGACGCGCGCGGTCCTGGACCACGCGGCACACCGGGTGAGGATCCCGATGGTGGGCCGTGCGAACTCGCTCAACGTCGCCACCTCCGCGGCGGTCGTCCTCTACGAGGCGGTGCGCCAGCGCCGCCGCCGGTGAGGCACGGACCTTCGTCCCGGGCCTCTCATCCGTACGGACAGGGCTCTCCCACCCCGGTCAAGAGCACGCTTTTCCGTGTGTCACGATGTCGGCATGCGAGTCGACCACGTTTCGTACGCCGCCGAGCACGACGGCCTGCAGGCCACGGCCGAGCGCCTCAGCAAGCTCATCGGCGTCGACCCGGTCGACGGGGGGATCCACCCGCGCTTCGGCACCCGGAACGTCGTGCTGCCGCTGGCCCACGAGCGTTACGTCGAGGTGGTCGAGGTCCTCGACCACCCGGCGTCCGACAAGGCGCCCTTCGGGCAGGCGGTCCGTGCGCGCTCCGAGGCCGGCGGTGGCTGGCTCGGCTGGGTGGTCCGCGTCGACGACATCCGGCCCTACGAGCGGCGGCTCGGGCGCGAGTCGGTGGAGGGCAACCGGCACCGTCCCGACGGCGTCGAGCTGCGCTGGCGCCAGCTCGGCGTGAAGGGGCTCATGGCCGACCCGCAGCTCCCCTTCTTCGTCGAGTGGGAGACCCCCGACTGCCACCCCTCCAGGGCGGCGACGACAAACGTCACGATCGAGAGCCTGCAGATCGCCGGGGACCCCGACCGCGTGCGCGACTGGCTCGACCAGCCCGTGGACCACACCTCGAGCGTGATCGACTTCAGCTTCGTCGCGCCCCGGGGCACGCCGGGCCTGCTGGCCGTCACGTTCGAGACGCCCGACGGCCCCGTCACCGTCTGACGCTAGGTCGTCTCCCCGCCGGCCTCGGCACGGCTGCGGGCAGGGTGTCGGCGGCCGAGCTCGACCGCGAGCGTCGAGCCGCCGGCTCCGGCGGCCAGTGCACCGAGGGCCCACAGCGGCCCGGTGTCGTCGATGCCCAACGCGCGGTCTGCCGACAGGGCGCCGGGTCCGCCGTCGACGAGACCGAGCAGGGCGGCGAGGAGCACGAGGTTGTACTCGTAGCCGCCGTTGCTGTTCCACGGCCCGTTCTTGAGGTGGACGGTGCGCACGGCGGTGATCATGACGCCGCTGAGCGTCGCGGCGGCCAGTGGCGTCGCCAAGCCCGCGGCGAGGAGCGCCCCGCCCGCGGTCTCGGCCGCACCGGCCGCCAGCGCGTTGCGCTCGGCGGGCCGCAGGTTGAGGCCCTCCATCATCTTCTCGGTGCCGGCGGGCCCCGGCCCGCCGAACCAGCCGAAGAGCTTCTGCGTCCCGTGACCGATGAAGAGCAGGCCGATCACGAGGCGAACGACGAGGCGGCCCAGCTTCATGGCGCCCTCCTTCTCGTGGGTCGCCTCCACGATACGTTCGCCGGCCTTCCAGCACCCGTCGAGCCGACAGCCGTCGAGGTCAGGCGAGCTGGTCGACCAGCTGCGGCGCGAGGCCGACGTAGGTGGCCGGCGTCAGCTCGGCCAGCCGCTTGGCCACGTCGTCCGGCAGGCCGAGCCCGGCGATGAAGTCCCTGAGGTCGTCACCGGTGATCCGCCGGCCCCGCGTGAGCTCCTTGAGCCGCTCGTAGGGGCTGTCCATGCCGGGAACCCCCTGCGCTGCGAGGGCCCTCATGGCGGACTGCACCGGCTCGGCGAGGACCTCCCAGTTGGCGTCGAGGTCCGCGGCCATCGCGGCCGGCACGGGGTCGAGCCCCGCGAGGCCGCGCGCGGCGTTGTCGAGGGCCAGCAGCGAGTGCCCGATTGCCGTGCCGATGTTGCGCTGGGTGCTCGAGTCGGTGAGGTCGCGCTGGAGGCGCGAGGTCACGAGGGTCGAGGCCAGCACGTCGAGCAGCGCGTTGGAGACCTCGAGGTTGGCCTCGGCGTTCTCGAAGCGGATCGGGTTGACCTTGTGCGGCATGGTGCTGGAGCCGACCGTGCCCTGCCCGCGCACCTGGGCGAAGTAGCCCATCGAGATGTAGCTCCACAGGTCCGTGCAGAGGTTGTGCAGGACGCGGTTGAAGCGGGCGATGTCGGCGTAGAGCTCGGCCTGCCAGTCGTGGCTCTCGATCTGCGTCGTCAGGGGGTTCCACGTCAGGCCGAGGCCCTCGACGAACTCGCGGCTGAGCGCGGGCCAGTCGGCGTCGGGCACCGCCGCGAGGTGTGCGCCGTAGGTGCCGGTCGCGCCGTTGAGCTTGCCGAGGTACTCCGCGGCGGCGACGCGGCGCAGCTGGCGGCGCAGGTGGGAGGCGAGGACCGCGAGCTCCTTGCCCATCGTCGTCGGAGTCGCGGGCTGGCCGTGGGTGTGGGCCAGCATCGGCACCTCGCGCAGGTCGGTGGCCATGGTGGCGAGCGCCTCGACCAGGGCCTCGGCCCGCGGCAGCCACACCTGCGTGACCGCGCCCTTGACCATGAGGGCGTAGGAGAGGTTGTTGACGTCCTCGGAGGTGCAGCAGAAGTGGATGAGCTCGGCCAGGCCCTGGTCCTGCTCCATCGGCGCCACCTGGCCGAGCCGGCGCTTGAGGAAGTACTCGACCGCCTTGACGTCGTGCTGGGTCACGCGCTCGATCTCCGCCAGCTCCGCGACCTCGGCGGCCCCGAAGTCGCTGACCACCTGCCGCAGGGCGGCCTGCTCGCCCGCGGTGAGCTCGCGCACGCCCGGGACCACGTGGTGGCGGGTGAGGAAGACGAGCCACTCGACCTCGACGTGGACCCGGGCGCGGTTGAGGGCAGGCTCCGAGAGGTGGTCTACGAGCGGCGCGACCACTGGGCGGTAGCGCCCGTCGAGGGCGCCGAGGGCGAAGGGAGGGGTCGCGTCAGCGAGCGAGGCCATGCGGCCATCCTCCCAGAGCCGGCGGGTGGCTACTCCGAGGGCATCGGCATCTCCCCGGTCGTCTGCGTCGGGTCGATGAGGCCGAAGACCTCGCCCTGGGCGCCACGCACGACGCTCATCCGGCCGAAGGGGGTGGCGTCGGGGCCCATCATGACGCTGCTGCCCAGGTCGCCGGCCCGCGCCGTGGCGGCGTCGACGTCGTCGACCTGGAACCACGTCAGCCAGTAGGCCGGCCCCTCGCCGGCCATCTTCGTGTCGTCGTTGACGCCGCCACAGCTCGCCTCGCCCCCGGGCACCGTGAACGTCGAGTACCGCATCGAGACGCCGTCGCCGACCTCGGCGTAGGTCCAGCCGAAGACGTCGGCGTAGAAGCGCTTCGCCCGGTCGTAGTCGCGGGTGTGCAGCTCGTTCCAGCAGTAGGACCCGTCCTCGTTGTAGACGCCGGCGCCCGAGTGCTCCCCGGCCTGCCACACCGCGAAGACCGCGCCCGTGGGGTCGCTCGCCACCATCATGCGGCCCTGCTCCATGACGTCGAAGGGTGTCACGAGTGACTCACCGCCGGCTGCCGCCACGCGCTGGTGGATGCCGTCGACGTCGTCGGCGGCGAAGTAGGTCGTCCACGCCGAGGGCGTGGCGCCAGCCGGGCCCTCCGGCTTGCCGCCGATCCCTGCCGCCGAGCGGCCGTCCTTGAGGGCGATGAGGTAGCCGCCACCCTCCTGGCCGGTGTCCTGGACGGTCCAGCCGAAGAGGTCGGAGTAGAAGCGCCCGGCGGCGGCGACGTCGTCGACCTGGCAGTCGACCCAGGCGGGCGTGCCCGCGGGCCAGGGCTCGTCACGAGTGGGCATGTCGTCTCCTTCGCTCGGAACCGGCGGCACCTCGCCGCCGCACCTCACAGCGAACCACCGGCCACCGACAGCCGCCAGACCCCTCCGTCAGGCCCGCCGCTGCCGCGCCTCCCGGCTCTCCAGCTCGTCCCGGACGTGCTCGACGACCCCCGGGGCAGCGGCCACGACCTCCCTGAGCGTCTGCTCGAACGCGTCGTCCTCGCCGTACCAGGGGTCCTGCATCTCGAGGTCGCCCGCGCGCACCGCCTCGGGGTCGAACTCGCGGAACAGCCGGACCTTGTCGCGTTGCTCCTGCGTGCGCGCCAGCCGGCGGAGGTCCGCCACGTGTCCCGAGTCGGCGGCGAGGATCAGGTCGCGCTCGTCGAGCCAGCGCCGCTCGAAGGTGCGCGCCAGGTGGTCGGCCCACCCGAGGTCCGGATGCCCTGACCGCTCCAGCACCCCGAGGGCGCGCCGGTCCGCCGGGTTGCCGACCTCCCACGACGTCGTGCCGGCCGAGTCCACCTCCACGCGGTCACCGAGGCCGGCGTCGTCGAGCAGCTCCCGCAGGACGAACTCGCCCATCGGCGAGCGGCAGATGTTGCCACTGCAGACGACCATGACCCGGTAGCGCTCACTGGACGGCATGCGCCCATTCAAGCCGACCACCCGCCGAGCCACGCGCCGGCCCGGCGCCCCGGGCGCGCCCGCGCGCCGTCAGTCGGGGTAGCCGTCCGGGTTCCGGCTCTGCCACCGCCACGTGTCGGCGCACATGTCGTCGACGTCCTTCTCCGCGCGCCAGCCGAGCTCGGCCTCGGCACGGGAGGGGTCGGCATACGAGGCCGCGACGTCGCCGGGCCGGCGGCCCACGACCTCGTAGGGGAGCTCGTGCCCGCACGCCCGCTCGAAGGCGTGGAGCACCTCGAGCACGGAGGTGCCGCGGCCGGTGCCGAGGTTCCAGGTGGAGACCGGGTCCTCGGTCTGCCCGAGCCTGGCGAGGGCGGCGATGTGCCCGGCCGCGAGGTCCTCGACGTGGATGTAGTCGCGCAGCCCGGTGCCGTCGGGGGTGTCGTAGTCGTCGCCGAAGACCTTGAGCCGGTCCCGCTTGCCGACGGCGACCTGGGCGATGAAGGGCATGAGGTTGTTGGGGATCCCGCTCGGGTCCTCCCCGATGGTGCCGGACGGGTGGGCCCCCACCGGGTTGAAGTAGCGCAGCAGCGCGATGCGCCACGAGGGGTCGGCCGCGGCCACGTCGCGCAGCACCTGCTCGACCATGACCTTCGTCCAGCCGTAGGGGCTGGTCGCCGAGGTCGGGAGGTCCTCCTTCATCGGCACCGGCGCGTGGTCGCCGTAGACGGTGGCCGAGGACGAGAAGACGAGCTTGCGCACGCCGTGGCGGCGCATCGCGCGCACCAGCGAGAAGGTCGAGTTCAGGTTGTTGTCGTAGTACTCGAGCGGCTTCTCGACGCTCTCACCCACCGCCTTGAGCCCCGCGAAGTGGATGACGGCGTCGAAGCGCTCGTTGGTGAAGAGCAGCTCGGTCTTGTCGCGGTCGCAGAGGTTGAACGCCTGCACGGGGATGTGCGTGCCGGTCAGCGACTCCAGCCGGCCGACGACGGTCGGCTTGGCGTTGGAGAAGTCGTCGACCACGACCACGTCGTGCCCGGCGGCGACGAGCTGGACGACGGTGTGGGACCCGACATAGCCGGCACCGCCGGAGACGAGGACGCGCATGGGGGCAAACCTAGGGCACCGGTGTCAGCGGGGCCGGAGACTCCGCGAGCGGCCACGGAACTCGGCGACCACGGCGCCGTCGGACTCGCGCGTCACCGTGACGTCGGTGATCCCGCTCCTGCCGTATGCCGTTCGCACCCGGGCGTCGGCGACGAGGACGTCGCCGAGCCGCGCCGCCGCGACGAAGGTGACGTCCGCGCCGGCAGCGACGGTCAGCGCCCCTCGGCTGTTGCAGGCCAGGGCGAAGGCGGAGTCGGCCAGGGTGAAGATGTACCCGCCGTGGGCGATGTCGTGGCCGTTGACCATCCGGTCGGTGACCGTCATCCGCACGCGGGCGTGGTCCACCTCGACCACCTCGGCGTCCATGCCGAGGGCGCGTGACGCCTCGTCGTCCTCCCACATCCGGCGGACGTGGGTGAGGTCCGGGGCGGCGTCGCCCTCCGGCACGCTCACCGGCCGGCCCTCTCCGCGAGGGCCGGGCTGGGCCGGTAGCGGCCCCCGGGGAACGCACGGTCGAGGGCCGCGAGCTGGTCCGCCACCACGGCATACCCGATCTCGGCGCCCCACGCGACCGGTCCCCGGGGGTAGCCCGTCCCGAGGACCATCGCGGTGTCGACGTCCTCGACGCTGGCCTCGCCCCGGGCGACGAGGTCGACCGCCTCGTTGACGAGCATGGCGACGGTCCGGGCCACCGGGTCGGTCTCGACCGGTCCCCCGACGAGCTGGGCGAGCCGCTGCGCGTCGGGCTCGGCGTCGACCGGCCGGCCGTCGCGGCCGTAGCGGTAGACCCCCTGCCCGGTCTTGCGGCCGAGGTGGCCGGCGGCGACGAGCTCCCGCTGCACCGCGGTGGGGGCGTAGCGCGGGTCGCGGCCGGTCTGCTCCCACACGCTGGTGCCGACCGCGAGGTTGACGTCCTGGCCGATGAGGTCGGTCAGCTCGAGCGGCCCCATGCGGAAGCCCGCCGAGCGCAGCGCCGCGTCGAGGGTGGCGGCGTCCGCGACGCCGGCCATGAGCATCCGCTGCGCCTCGCCGTAGAAGGGCCGGGCCACGCGGTTGACGATGAAGCCGGGGGTCGAGGCGCAGCGCACCGGTGTCTTGCCCCACCGGGCCACCAGCTCGGAGGCCGCCTCCACGACGTCGGGGGAGGTCTGGCGGCCGCTCACCACCTCGACGAGGCGCATGGCCGGTGGCGGGTTGAAGAAGTGCAGGCCCAGGACCCGCCCGGGGGAGGGCAGGCCGTCGGCGAGCGCGGAGACGTCGAGGCTCGAGGTGTTCGTCGCGAGGACGGTGGTGGCGTCCTGGGTGGCGGCGAGGCGCGCGAAGATCTCGCGCTTCGTCGGCAGGTCCTCCCGGACGGCCTCCACGACCAGTGCCGACGGTGGGAGCGCCTCGAGGCGCTCGGCGGTGGTGATCCGCTCGACGACCTCCTCCAGCGTGGCGGAGCTGATCCGGCCCTTCGCCTCCTGCCGTTGGAGGCTGCCGATGATGCGGGCGACGGCCGACTCGGCGGCTCCGGTCGCGGCATCGAGCAGGGCCACCTCGTGGCCCGCGGTGGCAGCCACCTGGGCGATGCCCGCGCCCATCGCGCCGGCTCCGACGACCGAGACCTGGGCACCGGTGGTGAGGGCCATGCGGGGAGTCTTGCAGACGGGAACGGGAGGCGTGCCGCGGTTGGACGCGCGGCAAACCTCCCGTCGCCAACGTGGACGCACGTATGCCGCCGGGCCGGCTCGCACACGCAAGCCGGCCAAGCGGCATACCTCGTGGTTGCCGACGAGATGTCAGCCGTCAGCGCCCGCTGGCGTCGTGGTCGTCGTGAAGCCCTCGAGCTGGTTGGCCTTCTGGGCGTAGGTGTTGGTGAAGGTGTCGCCCACCTTGACCTTGCTGACGTCGACGCCGAGCACCTTCTCCATGTTGAAGATCGTCTTGGGGCCTCCGGCCGGCATGATGCCGTCGGGCAGGAACTGGCCCTTGTCGGTCGACAGGCCGCTGATGTACTGGTCCTTGCTGATGGTGCTGTTCGAGACGAACTGCGCAGGCAACGCGTTGGCGATGTCGGCCGCCGAGTGCGTGTTGATCCAGTGCATCGTCGCCACCAGTGCGTCGACGACCTTCTGCACGGCGTCCTGGTGGGACTTCACCCAGTCCGCCTGGGCGAGGACGGCGGCCGCGGGCCACGCCCCACCGAGGGCGTCGGTCGCGCCCTTGGTCGTCGCAAGGTCCAGTGCCGAGTACGCCAGGTGCTTCGACTCGAGAGCACCGACCGTGGGCTGGGTGGTCATGACGCACTGGGCCGTGTTGCGCTGGATGGCGGCGATCGCCGTCGCTCCGGCACCGACCGCCAGCGTGTGGTAGGCCTTGTGGTCGACGCCCTTCTGGGATGCGAGGAACTGGGTGAGCTCGTCGGTGCCCGACCCGAGGTCGGTGACGCCGAGCGTCTTGCCCTTGAAGTCGGCGGCAGAGTGGACGCCGCTGTTGGTGCCACACATCTCGCGCTCGCCGGGTGCCCCGGAGAGCTGGACGATGCCGATGACGTCCTTGCCCTTCGACTGGAAGTCGATCGTGTGGATGTACCAGGCCCCGGCCATGTCGACCTGGCCGGACGCCATCGCCTCCTCGGCGCCGACGCCACCGTTCTGCTCGGTCGAGAGCTCGACGTTCACGCCGTACTTCTTGTAG